>CALZGC010000079.1 GCA_945786985.1 uncultured Nitrospirota bacterium
GAGCCGATCTGCGGGTCCTTTTTCAAGACTCCCCGGCACAGGCCAATGACTTCGTCATAGTCCCCCTTCTCGAGAAGTACCGCCGCAAGGTTGAGCAGGGCACCTGTGAAATCGGGGTCGACCTGCAGGGCCTTTCGGTACTGAGCGATCCCCTCATCTATTTTCCCCTCCTGAATGCGGACGGCCCCCAGATTGCTGTAGCAGGCTGGAAAATGTGGATCGACGGCAATGGCTCTTTCGATTTCCATCACACAGGCCGGTAACTTGCCCTGCTGAAAATAGACGGCCCCCAGGTTCAGATAGGCCTGCACTAGTTCCGGTTTGAGGGCGATGGCCTTTTCGTAGGAGGCGATGGCTTCGTCCGCTCTTCCGTACCGTGCGTAAACGAGCCCCAGGTTATAGTAGGTTTCGGCGGAATCGGGATAAAAGCGAAGGTACTGCTGGTAATTGTGGACGATACGCTGAAACTCCAACTCCTCCGCCGAGGGGGGAACGTCACGCTGATGCGGGTTCTTCGGGTTATCCTTCATGGTGCGGCTCTTTCGGTTCAGTTGAAAAAGAACGCATATCAAAACACAGAACGGAAAGGGCTGTCAAGAGGTGGCCTCTCGGTGGCGCGGAGGGTCCGGTCCCCGTGTACGGCCGGCCGGCGCACCCTCAGCCCGGAAACACTTCTCGCATCACGGGAGCGGGCATGACCCAAACGATCGGGGGTCCGATGCCGGCGCTGGCAGGTTTGGATGGGGGAGGGGGAGCGGTTGAAGCAGGTTTCAACTGGTCCCGGGGGCGTTGCCGCTGCGCGCCGGTGGGGCAGGCACTTCGTCTGTCTGCATCTCAAAGGGGATCAGGAATTCGATCTCCCTCTCTCCCATGAAGATCCGTCGGATGAAAAGCAGCATGGGCCGGATGCCGGCCTCTTCCCGAGGTCTCTTGAAAAGCAGCAGTCCCCGGGTCTGATCGCCGGGCTGAAGCGTCTGGTAGCTGCGGAAAAGCATCCGTCGGATGTTTGTGAGCCGCTGGTCTCCCCTGGGCTGATCGTAGAGGCGCTCGTAGAAGTCGTCGTACTCGATGGAGAAAAGGGGGACGCTGGCATCGATCAGGGAGAAGCTGGTGGACGGATTGAATGCAAACGCCCGGTCCGACCGGTTTTCAAGCACCAGGTAGAAGACGACGGGCATGGCGTATTCGTCGTACAGCCCGTCAAAGGGGTCGGGGAAGGTCCACTCCCGGTTTATGGAGGAGGGCCGTCCCAGTTCTTCATGGCTCAGCGGCCAGAGGGCGCCCCAAACACCCTCCTTTTCGAAAGTGACGGTGCCGCTTTCCGCAAGGAGCTCTCCTTCCGTCGGGGGCATCGGGGCGAGAGAAATCCGGTACAGGCTTTCGCCCGTCTTGCAGCCGGCGAGTAGGAAACAGAGCAGCGTGATCGTCAGGGTGCGGCACCCTCGCATCATGGCAGACCCCCCATATCATGTCCGGGCTGGATTTGTTGTTCCGATGCCTACGCTGAAATTGTACTCCACCCGTCGTCCACGAGGAAAGCGAAAAGTTTCTCGGACGACTGTGGGTAGAGATCCCGATTTAGCAGGGACGCCTTGTCGTTTATCGATCCGGCTACATATGTTTGATCACGAGATCAAATCGGCCCCGTTTGAGCATGTGGCGCCATGCAAAGCGCATGACTTCCCGCACCTGCTCGCGATACCGGGGATTGTAGCAATGCTCGGGGCAGTATTTGCACTCGGGCTTGGGGTCCATGGGACAGTGTATTCTTTTCACGGCACCGTGGAGCACCAGCTTGGTGCACTCGCGGCAGAGCTGGACGTTCAGCTCGGAAGCATACGCTGTGACCTCCCCTCGAGGATGGGGCCCGGATTTTTCGCGGTCGCGGTGTTTCGCCCTGCAGTACACCGCCGTGAGGTCCGCCAGGACTCGGATGTCTTTGCGGATTTTCTCCGCTTCGGTTTTCGGCTTGGCGATCAGAAAGGCCATCGTTCTTTGCTCTCAACCGCTGTCGGGTCCCATGCCTCAGGGTCCGGCAGACGGGCCGTCAGGACGGGTCTTACCGTCAATGGTGGGCGGGCTTACAGCCTCGTCTCCCAGGGGTGTGTTCGAAACCGACGGAAGACGGCATCCCGACAACCGGGGCAAACAGAACGAGGGCCGGCGCGGTTTTGGGGATTCGGCTGGTTCCTGGCTAATGCTGGCCGTGGATCAGAGGCGGCAGGCACCGTACACAGACCCATTGCTCCTGTCCCGATTTCCGGCAGGGGATCAGCACGTTCTCGTCTTCGGTGATACCGCACATGAAGCAGACCTGTTTCTCGTCCGACATGAAAACCTCCCTTTTTTCATCACTCTGTGTCAGGTGACTTCACTTCCTGAGGGAGAGTCTATCAGAGGAATCGGTTGCGAGACAGTGATACAGATCACAGTTATGTGCTTTACTGCGGGTGGCCGTCGCTCCGGCCCTTTTCGAGGTTGGCTCCGGAGCGCCAGGGTTGCACGGCCAGGATGAAGGAGAGCAGAAAAGTCACCCCCACCCAGTTCCAACCAATGGAAATGAGGCTGGCCCAGGAGTAGTCGCCGTACGGCTTGGTCACCTCGTCGACGAGCTGGTTTGCCAGGATGACGGCCAGAACACCCGGCAGAAGAAACTTGATCGTCCAGTTCCACCAGGTGCCGAGCTGAAGCCGGGACACTTTGTTCAGGTGTTGCCGGATCGTATCCAGACGGAAGAACCACCCCACCACAATACACTCGAGCAGCCCCACCACCACCAGTCCGTACGCGTTGATGAAGTGATCCACGATGTCGAGCCAGAACAGACCGCCCTGGGTGGTGAATATGATACCGCCCAGGAAGCCGGCGACCGAGAGGACGGTGGCCAGAATCTTCCGGTCGGTGCCGAACTTGTCGACCACAGCCGATGTGAAGGCCTCCACAATGGAGATCGCCGAGGAGAGGCCGGCCACGACCAGACTGACAAAGAAGAGCGTGCCGAAGAGAGGACCCGCAGGTCCCATGAGTGAAATGGCTTTGGGATACGCCACGAAGGCCAGGCCGATGCTCTGTTTGACTACGTTTTCAATGGGCAGGTTCTGCGTGTGAGACATGAAGCCCAGGACCGAAAAGACGCCGAGCCCCGCCAGCAGAGAGAATCCGCTGTTGGTCAGGGCGGTGATGACCGCGGCGCCGGTGATATCGGTTTTGTAGGGGAGGTAGCTCGCGTAGGCAATCATGATGCCGAAGCCCAGACTCAGGGTGAAGAAGATCTGGCCGTAGGCGCTGATCCAGACCTTGGGCTGGGCGAGTTTGCTGAAATCCGGGTTGAGATAGGCGTGAATACCGAGCGCCGCGCCTTCGAGCCGCAACGACCAGATCACGAGGAAGAGCGTCAGCACAAGGAGCAGCGGCATAAAGATCCGGTTGGCCAGCTCGATGCCGCGGCTGACGCCCCGGATGATGATCGCCCAGCAGATCGCCCAGACCGCGACCAGCGCGGCCAGGATCGGTGTCTGAATGCTGAGGACTTCCGACGGTCCGGAGCTGACGTGGAGAAATTCCTTAAAGAAGAAATGATCGGGATCATCGCCCCAGCTGAGTTGCATGGCGAAGAACATATAATTGACACACCAGGCAATAATCACCGAATAGTACAGGACAATGCCGAACATGACGAAGATGACGGGCCACCAGCCGAGCCACTCCCAGTGTTTCTTGAGTTTGGCGAAGGCGAGGGGTGCGCTGCCGATTCGCTCATGTCCGATGCCGAATTCAAGAATCAGCAGGGGGACGCCGGCCGTGAGCAGCGCGATCAGATAGGGGATGAGAAAAGCCCCGCCCCCGTTGTCGTACGCGAGGTAGGAGAAGCGCCAGATGTTGCCCAGCCCGATGGCAGAGCCGATGGCCGCCAGAATAAAGCCGGTCCTGGATTTCCACTGGCTCCGTTTTGTGGGCGCTGCTGCCATCCTTCCTCCTCGCGGTATGGGGTCGACGCATCCGGTCACAGCCGCCGGAATCCGGTAAGTTACGGATTTATATAAACTTATCATGCTGCTGATAGCCGGCGCAAGCAGAATTTGGAGTCCCGGTTGCCGGGCAACCCGCTGTCGGTATACAATGCAACCGGATTGCAGAATTACATCGGGTATGAGGAGGACAAGATGCGGTTCAAGCGCATTGGGAGTTGGTTCCGGGCCGTCGTTGTGTGGCTGGGGTGCTGGCTCGTCGCCCCACAGGGGTATGCTCAGGAGGCGTTCCGGCTGATCGACAACTTCGAATCGGGGCTTGGCCAGCGATGGGAGCGGCGGGACTTCCGGGGCGAGACGGACTATACAATTGTCGCGATGGATGGGGGGCACTGCCTGATGGCGAAAAGCACCGCCGCAGCATCAGGGCTCATACACCGCGTGCGGTACGATCTTCGGGATTACCCCGTTCTCAGCTGGCGATGGAAAGTCGATAATGTGCTGGCCAAAGGGGACGCCTCCCGCAAAGAGGGGGATGACTATGCGGCCAGGATCTACGTGGTTTTCCCGCACTGGATTCCTCTGAAGACCCGATCGATCAATTATATCTGGGCGAACCAACTGCCCGAGGGCAGCCACCTTCCCAACGCGTTTTACGCCAAGGCCGTCATGGTGGCGGTGCAGAGTGGACCGGAGAACCTCGAACGGTGGATCACGGAGCGGCGGGATGTCTATGACGATTATCGAGTGCTCTTCGGCGAAGCGCCGCCGTCTGTCGGAGCCATCGCCCTCATGACCGACACCGACAATACCGGTGAGTCGGCCACCGCTTACTATGACGATATCCGCATCGAGAAGCGCCGGGTTGTGGCTGGTCCCCGGTTTTTGGGGCTTCCAGCAGCCGCGCGCAAATAAGACCGACATTTCCCCTTGACTCTTCCTTGCAGGGGCCATTAATATGCATAAATTTGAATAGGCAGGCAGCCTGCGCAGCGGATCGGCGCAGACGCGGAGGAGAGCGATGAAGGCCAAAGACATTATGGAGCCGCTGAAGGCATATCTGGCGCCCGATGATACCTTGAAGTCCGCTGTGAATAAGATGAAAGTCTGCGGGCGGGGGGAGGGTCTGGTCGGTGTCAAGGGGATGGTGGTGCTCGATGCCGACGGCAGTCTGATGGGTGTTGTGTCGATCAAAGATATTCTCGGTGCCGTGATCCCCTCTTATCTGAAGGTCACGAAACTCGGTGGGTTCACCTGGGACGGCATGTTGGAAGAGATGGCAAGAAAAGTGGCGGACAAGAAAGTCTCCGAATTCATGACGCCCAACGTCATCAGCGTGCCGGAGCGGGCACCCCTGATGGAGTGTGCCGACCTGCTGATTAAGCACAACCTGCAGCGCCTGCCGGTACTCAGCGAGCAGAAGAAGGTGGTGGGGATGATTTACATTCGCGACCTCTACTATGCGATTGTGAAAGTACTCTTTGAGGGCGAGGAGATATGTCCGCTGTAGCGCACGAAGCAGCCGTTTCCGCTGAGACCTACGCGATGGATGGTACCTTCTGGACGGCCACCATCATTTTCATTCTGGCCTATGCGGTCATCGTTTCGGAAAAGGTGCACAAGACGGTTGTGGCCGTGGTCGGTGCCTCGTTGATGATTGTGCTCAAAATCCTCCAGCAGCACGAGGCCTTTCACGTAGAGGAACTCGGGGTCGACTGGAACGTCATCTTCCTGCTCATTTCCATGATGATCATCATCAATCTGATGCGCCCTACGGGGTTCTTCGAGTACATTGCTATCAAGAGTGCAAAGGTGGGCAGAGGGGAGCCGTTGCGCATCATGCTCATCTTTGCGCTGGTCACGGCGGTCCTGAGTGCCCTGCTCGACAACGTGACGACCGTCCTGCTCCTGGCGCCGGTGACCCTCTTGATTGCGGATGCGCTCGAGGTCGATGCGATTCCGTTCCTGATTGTCGAGGCCCTCGCGTCGAATATCGGGGGGACAGCGACCCTCATTGGGGATCCGCCGAACATCATGATTGCCTCCAAAGCCAAACTCAATTTTATGGATTTCGTCTACCACCTCGGACCCATTGTGGTGGTGATGATGGTGGTCTTCCTGGCGATCGTCAAAGTCGTCTTCCGCAACAAACTCAAGACCCGGGAGGAACTGAAGGAGCGCATCCTGCAGATGGATGAGCTTGAGGCGATCAAGGATCCGGTCCTGCTCAAGAAGTCGCTCGCGGTGCTCGGGATCGTGCTGCTGGGATTCGTCTTCCATGGGGTGTTCCACTATGAGCCGGCCACGGTCGCGCTCTTCGGCGCGGGACTCCTGCTCCTGCTCTCCAATACCCATGACCCCCATCACTATCTGGCGGATGTGGAGTGGCCGACCATCTTCTTTTTCATGGGGCTCTTCATCATCGTCGGCGGCGTGGTGAAAGTGGGTCTCATCAAGATGATGTCGCTAAAAGTGCTGGCCCTGACCCAGGGAAACATGTTCGCGACCAGCATGATACTCATGTGGTTTTCGGCCTTTGCCTCCGCCATCGTGGACAATATCCCTTACGTGGCCACCATGAATCCTCTCGTGATCGACATGGCACAGCAGCTCTGGCCCCACGAGAGCGGGCTGGGCCTCCTGCACCATCCCGAACTCATGCCCGTCTGGTGGTCCCTGGCACTGGGTGCCTGTCTTGGCGGCAACGGATCGCCCATCGGCGCCTCGGCCAATGTGATCGTGGTCGGGATGGCGGAGCGGGCCGGTCAGAAGATCTCCTTCCTGAAATTCGTTGCCTACGGCATGCCGATCATGATTCTGACCGTGTTTATCTCCATGATTTACGTCTGGCTGCGATATTACTATTTTGTCTGAGGGCCTTGCAACAGCCGGTGCTGGCCACAAGGCCACAGGTTTCGGATAGCCTGCCCGGGATAGTGCATAAGTGATCGTCATGAGAGGCCCCGTGTGCCCCAGAGGCGCCACAGGCAATGCGCAAGAAATTTTCTATAATGCTGTATGTAGCAGATTATCCGAGCCAGCCTGCCATCGGTCTCTCCACAATCCAGGCTCACTTGTTTGAACCCGACCCGCCGCCCCTTCTCGCAAATCTCCTCTGTGAAGAAGCCGACGGGATGCCGCGCAATTAGTCCGCGGCAGACTTTCAGGAGGATCGTGGTCTCCCGCACACCGGGGGGCGGTGAGCGGCAGGTTCTCCGCCATGACTCGGTGGCCCCCCGAGCGTGAGTGAGGGGAATGCCTTGTCCCTGGGTGATACAAACAAAGCCCCCGGGGGGCACCCCCCAAGGGCTCTTTCCGGTTCTTATTTTACCCAGAAAAACCGAACAATTTCTGGAACCGCCTTTGATAAAAGGGGGCGGGAACGAAACCCTATTGTCAGTATTCACAGTAAGGAGCAATAACGATGCCAAACACGATTCATTTTCAAGCTGTTGATTTTAAATGCTAAATTTTGTGAGGAGCCCGCTAGCCCAGTGGCGCTTGACAAAAAGTGTCAGGATTGTTAACAGCTTTTGCACAGGTGGCGGCCACTTTTCTGTTTAATTGAGTTAAATCAATCAGTTAGGTTTGTAATGAATTCCGACAGGGGCGTGTTTTAGGAACCGATGTCTGCCCGGGGCCGCTTCTGATCTCCCGCGTCCTTCGGGGTTGTCCTGAACCATCATCCACTTTACAATAGGAGCCGCATTGTTCTTCGGTACAGGGAAGGCCCATACTCGGAGTCAATATGTCACGAGACGAAGCACTATCGGGCAGATACCAGGGAAAATGGCGGTTCGCCGTCGATCAGGGGGGCACCTTTACCGATGTAGTCGGTCTCTCGCCAGAGGGACACCTTCGCACCCTGAAGCTTCTCTCCCGATCGCCTCAATACGAATCCGCCCCCATTGAAGGGATTCGAAGGATCCTCAGTCTGTCCAAGCGGGAGACCCTACCGTCCGATTTGATCTCAGAGATTCGATTCGGGACGACCGTAGCCACCAATGCGCTGCTTGAGCGTAAAGGCGGCCGCGTGGGGCTTCTCATTACCCGGGGGTTCGCAGACCTGCTTGAAATCGGCAGCCAGAGTCGGCCCCGAATCTTCGATCTCTGTGTCCGGAAGCCCGAGATTCTCTACACGACGGTCTGCGAAGTGGATGAGCGGACCGGCCAGGATGGGCAGATAGTCACACCGTTGGATCCACAAGCCGTGGCGCGCGCGGCAGACCGGTTGAAGGGCGCCTCAGTGGATGCCGTGGCCGTGGTGCTCCTGCATGCCTGGAAGAACCCGGCTCACGAGCTTCTCTGTGAGAGGGTCCTGGCGGAACAAGGGATCCCGGCCGTTTTTCTTTCCCACCAGACGTTGAACCTCATCAAGGTGGTGAGTCGGGGCCAGAGCACGGTCGTCAATGCCTATCTCAGCTCCGTGATCGGCACGCACATCGAGGGGATCCGGAAGGCCACCGGCCAGATTCCAATTACCTTCATGCTCAGCTCCGGGGGGCTGGCGCACCCGGAGGCCTTTCGGGGAAAGGATGCCCTCTTGTCCGGGCCCGCGGGCGGTGTGGTCGCCGTGGCATCCATGGCCGACGCGCGAGGTGCCGAGGGCGTGATCGGGTTTGACATGGGGGGAACCTCGACGGATGTCTGCCGTTACGAGGGCGAGCTGGAGCAGATCTACGAAACGGTGCTTGCCGGCGTGGAGCTCCAGACTGAAATGCTCAACATTGTTACCGTAGCTTCCGGCGGCGGATCGCTGCTCTGGTTTGACGGCCAGCGGATGCGGGTGGGACCGGAGTCCGCCGGAGCCGATCCCGGTCCGGCTTGCTACGGGTTCGGCGGCCCCCTGACGGTGACCGATGCCAATCTGCTGGTGGGGCGTATCGTTGCCGATTATTTCCCGGAGACCTTCGGGGAGGACCGAAAGTCGCCCATCGACCGAGACGTGGTCCATAGGGCCTTCCGAAGGCTTACGGACCGGATCAACGGCGCGCTGCAGCGACAGATGAGTTCGCAGGAGGTGGCGCTGGGCTTCCTGCGGATCGCCAACGAGACGATGGCCATGGCCATCAAGGAGATCTCCGTCTCCAAGGGGGTCGATGTGCGCAACTACGGGCTGGTCTGTTTCGGCGGGGCCGGCGGTCAGCACGCCTGTCAACTGGCCGCCGCCCTCGAAATCGACCGGGTCATCTTTCACCCGTTGAGCAGCCTCCTCTCGGCTTACGGGATCGGGCTGGCCCGCCCCGTCCATCAAGCGGCACGGACCGTTCTCAAAGGGTATGATCGGCGAATGCACCGGCGGTTGAAAGATATGTATGCATCCATGGAGACCGAGCTGCTCTTGGGAGCGCCGCAAGCAGCGGGTCTCTCGGTAACCCGAAGACTCGATCTGAGGCATGCGGGGAGCGACACCAGTTTCACGCTCGAGTATCTCACGCACGCGGAAACGGTGGCCGCCTTTGCAGAGCGATATCAGCGGGTATACGGTTTCTATCCGGAAGGGGCGGCCCTGGAGGTGGTCAACGTCCGGCTCGAAGTGGCGGAACAGGAGGAGGGCCTGCCCGCATATGTGCCGCAGGCGGGGCCGGCGAAAGGCGCGCCCGAACCGGTGTATCATCAGACCCTCCACGATGTTGATGGGGCCCGGAAGGTCCCGGTCTACCTGCGGGAGTGTCTCGCCCCGGGGGCCTTGCTGAAAGGCCCCTGTCTGGTGGTGGACCCGTACACTACGGCCGTGGTGGATCCCGGTTTCGACGCCGAGATGCTGCCAAACGGGATTCTGCTCGCACGACGGGTCGGCCGGACCGTGCCAGCGACAGCGGCTGTTACAGGGAACCCCGATCCGGTCCTGCTGGAGGTGTTCAACAACCTTTTCAGAGCTGTGGCCACAGAGATGGGGCACACCCTGCGCAACACCGCCCATTCGGTCAATATCAAAGAGCGGCTCGATTTTTCCTGTGCCGTCTTTGATAAGGCAGGAGGCCTTGTCGCCAACGCGCCCCACATTCCGGTTCATCTCGGTTCCATGGGTGATACCGTCAAAGCGGTGATGCAGGCGCGCGCGGGCACCATGCAACGGGGGGACATGTACCTGACGAACAACCCCTACAAGGGGGGCTCTCATCTGCCCGACACCACCGTCGTCTGTCCCGTTTTTTCGGCCGATGAAGAACCCCGGTTCTTCACGGCGGCCCGGGGTCATCACGCCGACATGGGCGGCGTGACACCGGGGTCGATGCCGGCGGAAGTGGCGGACATTGCCGAAGAGGGGGTTCTCATCGACAATCTTCTGCTCGTGAGAGACGGTGTCTTTCAGGAGGCAGACCTGACCCGCTGTCTCTGCGATTCCCGGTACCCGGTACGCCATTTCAAAGAGCGCCTCTTCGATCTTCAGGCACAGATCGCGGCCTGCCGGAGGGGGGAGGCGGAACTGCATCGGCTGATCAAACGATACGGTTGGACGACCGTTCGAGCTTACATGGGTTTCGTTCAAGAAAACGCGTCCTTCGCTGTGAAACAGGCGCTGTCGCGGTTTCTCCAGGGGAGGGACACCTTCGATGCTTCTTTTGAGGACCGGCTGGACGATGGAACGCCGCTTCGTGTCCATGTGCAGATCCTGGCGGGGGAACGGTCGCCGCAGACTGTGCGGGCTGTCATTGATTTCTCGGGCACCGGTTCGTACCATCGTCAAGACAACCTCAATGCCCCCCTCTCGGTGACCCGTTCGGCTGTGCTCTACGCGATCCGATCCCTGACGGGAGATGATATCCCGCTGAATGAAGGCTGCCTGCACCCGGTGGAGATTCTTGTGCCGGAAGGGAGCATTCTGAATCCTCAGCCGCCCGCGCCGGTGGCCTCAGGCAATGTGGAAACCTCGCAGCGGATTGTCGATGTGTTGCTGGGGGCGCTACAGGTCGCGGGCGCGTCGCAGGGAACCATGAACAACCTGCTCTTTGAAGTGCAGGGGGAGACCCCCTACTACGAGACCATTGCCGGCGGATCGGGCGCTCTGGAAGACTGCCCGGGTGCGTCGGGCGTACAGGTCCATATGACCAACACCCGCATCACCGACCCGGAGATCCTGGAGGTGCGCCATTCCGGCGTGAGGCTTGCGCGATTTACGCTGCGCAAAGGCTCGGGGGGGCGCGGCCGATGGCCGGGCGGAGACGGCGTGATTCGAGAGGTGATCTTCCTGGAACCGGCCACCGTTTCCATCCTCTCGGAGCGCCGGGTCTATCCACCTTACGGCATGCGGGGCGGTGCACCGGGGCGCCCGGGCCGGAACCTGCTGGTGCGAAGAGGCGGTGAGGTCACTGAGCTGCCTCACCGGGTGACGTTGCGGGTCGATGGCGGTGAGCGCATTGTTCTCGAAACGCCGGGCGGGGGCGGTTTCGGCCCTGCTTTGTAAGTTGCGGTATGGCTCTGTACGAGAGAACTTCGCCGTGCGATGCGTACCGGGGTCGTGCGCGAGACGGATCGCGTCGCCGGGGGTCACAACACGGGATTACTCTGTCGTCCTGCGCAGGCGTCGTGCACCGGAATCAGGCGGTTGAGAGGGGGCTCTCCTTTTCAATCCGGCCGGGAGGGGAGTTTCGGGCCCGTTCTCGCACGATGCCCAATCCAAGCACACCGAGTCCGAGGACAGCGGAGAGGACGGAAGCTGCCAGAATCCCGAGCTTGGCATAGGAGATGGCCTGTTGCGATGTGAAGGAGAGCAGGGCGATAAAGAGCGACATGGTAAAACCGATGCCTCCAAGGAGGCTCGCGCCGATGATGTGGTTCCACCGTACCCCCGCAGGAAGGGACGCCAGCTTCATCTTGACGGCCAGATATGAGAAGAGCGTGATGCCCAAGGGCTTGCCCAGCAGCAGTCCAGCCAGGATCCCCAGGGTCAACGGCGAGGCGATGCCCTCTGCAAAATCGATGTCGCCCAGCGTCAAGCCCCCGTTGGCCAGGGCGAAGAGGGGGATCACCAGAAAGGCCACCCAGGGATGGAGAACATGCTCGAGGCGCTGCAGGGGGGTCTCGACACGGTGGCAGGCCAGCTCAATCGACTGGACGGCGCTCTGATGTTTCTGGTTCATGAGGATCGTGAAGCCGCACCCCTCGGGCGGGCATTCAATCTGCTCGACAAAATGATTCACTTTTTCCACGAACTTGTCCGTGTTGTACATGGCCTTGGCCGGGATGAAAACTGCCACGATGATGCCCGCCAGCGTGGCATGGAGCCCGGAGCCAAGCACAGCGAGCCAGAGCGCCAGTCCGAGGGTCGCATAGAGCAGCGTCCAGCGGACCCAGAGAAGGTTCGCCACGGCGAGGCACACAATCAGAATCAGCGAGATGAAAAGGTAGTGCAGGACGATCTCTTCCGTGTAGAAAACCGCGATGACGAAGACGGCACCCAAATCATCGGCGATGGCGAAGGCCGAGAGAAAGACCCGCAGTCCCATGGGGAGCTTGGTCCCGAAGACCGCCAGGGCGCCGAGGGCAAAGGCAATGTCCGTGGCCATGGGGATACCCCAGCCGGCAATCTCCGGCGTGCCCCGGTTGAGCAGGAAATAGATCCCCGCCGGGAACAACATGCCGCCCAGACCGGCGGCTACCGGCAGGAAGGCCTTGCGGAAGGACGCAAGTTCTCCCACCAGCATCTCCCGTTTAATTTCTAGGCCCACGGTGAAGAAGAAAAAGGCCATGAGCCCTTCGTTGATCCAGTGGAGCAGGGACTTGCTCAGCTGGTAGGGCCCCAGGCGCATGGTGACCTCCGCATGCCAGACGTGATGATAGCTTTCGGCCAGAGGCGAATTGGACCACGCAAATGCGACCAGGGCAGCCAGGAGCAGCAGTATGCTGCTGGAAGCCGTTCTGCGAAAGAACGATTGGAAGGGTCGGACGATCTGATAGGTGATCTGTTTAGGAGCGGAAAAAAAGGTCTTGACGTTGTCCAGCATTGTTCTAGCTCCTGTTCTTTGCACTGCGCACTTGCAGAGGTGCCAGCCGTATTGCGGTGCCCCGATGGTCGCTCGGATCAGTGCCTTAATATACTTGAGAGCCCTTTAATGGTCAAACTGCCGTCCCGGAACCGCGGGCCATGTCGTTGAGGACGCCCCGTGTCCGGCTTGCCGCAGGCCCTATTGCGACCGGTGGTTTTCTGCGGTAGAGTGAGGGCAACGGAGAAACCATCATGCGGATTCTGCTGTACATGCTGGGGGCAATTCCTTGGCTGGTGGCGGGTGCCGGGCTCTCAGCCATGGACCGGTCGGTCGTAACGAAGGAGATGGCCCGAAACCATGCCGATGCCCGAAAGCGGATGGTGCAGACTCAGATCCGCTCCAGGGGGGTCCGGGACGAGATAGTCCTGGCAGCCATGTCGAAGGTGCCCAGACATCTTTTCGTTCCGGAGGCCTACCAGCCCTTGGCCTATGCCGACGGGCCTCTTCCCATCGGACAGGGCCAGACCATCTCGCAACCCTATATTGTCGCCTTCATGACGGAGGCCCTCGGCCTGTCTCCCGAAGACCGGGTCCTCGAGGTCGGGACGGGCTCGGGTTACCAGGCGGCCGTATTGGCTGAAGTGGTTCGGGAGGTGTACACCATCGAGATCATTCCCGAATTGGGCAACAGTGCGAAAGAGCGTCTCGAGAGGCTGGGCTACCGGAACGCGAACGTCCGAATTGGGGACGGGTATCTCGGTTGGCCCGAGAAAGCCCCCTTTGATGCGATTATCGTGACGGCCGCGGCCGGGAAGATTCCGGAGCCCCTCGTCGCGCAGCTGAAGGATGGCGGCAAACTCTGTATTCCGGTTGGGCCGACGGGCTCGGTGCAGTCTCTCATCCGGATCACCAAGCGCGGCGAGCGGGTCGAACGGGAAGATCTGCTGCCGGTGCGTTTTGTGCCGCTGGTCCATCCGGAATAAGATGTTGGTGCCGCACCCGGCACCGGGTTGTCGCGCGGCAGGGTGACACACACAGTGGATTAGTCGGTGTGATGTCTTTCAATGAAGCGAAGGAGCCTTGCGAAGAAGTCGGACAGCAGCAGAGCGAACAGGGCTCCCAGCAGGGCACCGGTGGCCGTCATGACGGCAACGGCTGCCGTTCCAACCGCGAGGCGCAGCAGCAGAACCTCCTCCCAGGGGTGTCCGAAGAACTGCACGATGGTTTTGCGGATGGCATCGGACCACCCGCCCCCGGCCTGGGGAAGGAAGAGATCCAGAGTCCCTGCAATGGCCAAGGTGAGAATCGCTCCCACAATTCCCCCCACGGTGACTTCCGGTCGATGAATGAGACGGCTCCAGCCTTTCATGGCCCTCGGGTAGGTTGGGTCTGTGACGTTCTCAGCAGGCGCACTGTTGGATGACAGCCTCTTATCCTATACGAGAACGCTTGGTTTTTCTACCCCATTTCCCCGATACAAAGCAACCGGGGCGGGACCCTGAAAGGCCTGTTGTACTTAGGAAACGACCTGTTTTTTATTGACAAAGAGAGGCCGATTTATTATAGTTCTTGCTTCTTGAAAGCCGAAGGTAGGCGTCCTGCACTCACTTCTTACGGGGTGCGGGCTTGGCTCAACTTCGAGCGTTGAGGGTTTCGTAAAGAGTCTGATTTCAGGGGGCGAAGAGAAAAGCCCCGGTTGTAAAGTCTGCAGATCCTGAGGCATGAGGCGCCCGCCGAAGGTCGCCACCGTGGCGCCGGATCAGGTTAAACGCAGCCGGTGGATTTCTTTCGAAGCCGTCCATGTTCATCGCAGGGGCAAAGGTAAGGCGTTCGCTGTCGCTTCAAAGCACCCCTGTTGAAGGGCCGTTAGCTCAGTTGGTAGAGCACCGCCCTTTTAAGGCGGGTGTCGTTGGTTCGAGCCCAACACGGCTCACCAGGTGATCATCGGGGTTGGAGGAGACGAGATTCACGAGAGTTTCTTCTCCCGATACCCCGTTGGGAAAATCGTTGTCCCCATCGTCTAGTCTGGCCCAGGACACCGCCCTTTCACGGCGGCGACGGGGGTTCAAATCCCCCTGGGGACACCAGCTCCCCCATCGCCTCCGAGGGCCACGGGGTCGATGGGGCCGCGAGGCCGCTCCCGCACCGCAGGCGAGCGGGGATCCCCGAGGGCAGAGTGCGGGTGGATCGCGCGGGTAGATCGCATCAAACTAGCAACAGGGGCGGATAGCTCAGCTGGGAGAGCACTGGCCTTACAAGCCGGGGGTCACAGGTTCGAGCCCTGTTCCGCCTACCATATCATCATCGCGCAGCCGACTGACACGAAATGTGGGCTTGGTGCAGGCTTCCCGGTGAGGGCCGGGAAGGCCGCAGGGTTTTTCGGGAAACCGAAGCAGAGTATCTGAGGGGGCGGTAGTTCCGTTGGTTAGAACGTCCCGGTGAGTACCGGGAAGGTCGCAAGCTTTTCAGGAAACCGGAGCAGAGTATCTGAGGGGGCGGTAGTTCAGTTGGTTAGAACGCCGGCCTGTCACGCCGGAGGTCGCGAGTTCGAGTCTCGTCCGCCCCGCCAGATGTTCTGCTCTTTTCTTGGTCCCGAGCGAGATATCGGCAACTGGAGGCCGGCTCTGTTCTGCCCGGCGTTGTGGGCGTGTCTATCGGTAGGGGTCGCTTACACGAATGGTCTGGGCTCTTGCAGGTCCCGTGGAGATGAGAGAGAAGGGCGTCTGAATCAGGTCCTCC
>CALZGC010000080.1 GCA_945786985.1 uncultured Nitrospirota bacterium
TCCTGGAGGACACACCCAAGGGGGTAACCATCCATTATCTGGATGATGGCCTGGATACGGGCGATGTGATCGCGCAGGCGCCGGTGGTGATGCTGTCGGGAGACACTTTGCGGACAAGTTATGACAGGCTGGGCCGAAAGATCGATCAGCTGTTTCGTGCGGTGTGGCCGGCCATTCGATCGGGACAGGCAGATCGAGTGCCCCAACGTGCAGGCGGCTCCTGCCATGCACTGAAAGATCGTGGGGCGGTTACGCACCTTCTGACAAACGGCTGGGACACCCCTGTGTCCGCCTTAATCGGCCAGGCCAAAAGAGGGCCGGCGAGGCCGTCAGCCGCGGCGTCGAAGAGCATCATGTCATCGGATGAGATTCGCATTGCCGACCAAAGCGTGGGGAGCGCGTCGCCTCCGTTCATCATTGCCGAGATGTCCGCCAACCACAACGGATCGCTGGACAGAGCGCTGGCCACCGTGAAGGCCGCAGCCGCGGCCGGGGCCCACGCGTTGAAACTGCAGACCTACACCGCGGAGACCATGACCCTCGACCTGCAGGATGACGATTTCCTGATCCAGGACCCGACGAGCCTCTGGAAGGGAAAGTCTCTCTACCAGCTCTATGAGGAAGCATCGACTCCCTGGGAGTGGCACCCACCGATCTTCGAGGCGTGCCGAAAGTGCGGGATTCTCTGTTTCAGTACCCCCTTTGATGCGACGGCAGTCGACTTTCTGGAATCCCTGGACGTGCCGGCCTACAAGATTGCCTCCTTTGAAAACACCGACTTGGCGCTGATTCGAAAAGTCGCCGCCACAGGCAAGCCGATACTCCTCTCCACAGGCATGGCGACGCTGGCTGAACTGGATGAGACGGTGCGAACAGTCCGCAAGGCGGGAGGCAAGGAGCTCGTCCTTCTCAAGTGCACCAGCGCCTATCCTGCGTCGCCGGAGAATACGAATCTTCGCACCCTGCCCCACTTGCGGGACCTCTTTGGCGTCCAAGTGGGGCTTTCGGATCACACCCAGGGGATCGGCGCAGCATTGACCGGGGTGGCCCTCGGTGCGTCGGTCATTGAAAAGCATTTTACCCTGCGGCGCGCCGATGGGGGTGTGGATGCGGCCTTCTCTCTGGAACCCGGGGAGCTGAGGTCCCTTGTGGTGGAATCCCGGAGGGCCTGGCAGGCTCTGGGAAAAATCTACTACGGCCCTACCGAAAAAGAAAAAGGCTCTCTCAAGTTTCGAAGGTCTCTTTACGTCATCCGGGAGATGCGGGCAGACGAAGCCTTTAGCGCCGAGAATGTCCGGTCTATCCGACCCGGTTACGGGCTGGCCCCCAAGTATTTGCCCATGGTTTTAGGCAAGAGGGCGACGAGAACCATCAAGAAGGGATCCCCGCTCCAGTGGGAAGTCATTGGATAAACCTGTGGCTGGTCGCCGCATCCGGCCCATGGGGCGCCGTCGGGCGTTTCCATGGCTGCAACGGTCATACTGAATATGGGCGTGGTCGGCAATGGTTAAAGTCTCTCTACTCAGTCTATTGATTCGCGCGGGCAGCATCTTCTCCCGATTTGTCCTGATTCTCTATTTGGGCAAGCATCTTCCGACCGGAGAATACGGCATTTTCGGACTGCTGCAGTCCAGTCTTGCCTTGGGCGTTTATCTCATGGGCCTCGATCTCTATGTCTACACCAATCGCGAAATACCCCAGCTCGACTCAAAAGGCGTCCAGACGGTTGTTCGGTCGCAATTCGCCGTGCACGCTCTGTGTTATTGTCTCTGTCTGCCCCTGATCCTGTTGATGCTTTCAGATCATTTCATTCCTTCCCAATACATGATCGGGTTTGCAACCCTGTTGCTCCTTGAGCATTTGACTTTCGAGATCGTCAGAATCCTCATCGCGCTCCGACAGCCGCTTTACGCAAACCTGTTGATACTCTCGCGCAGTCTCTTGTGGATTCTACCGTTCCTCATGCTATCGGCCCATCATACAGATCTGCTCTCTATCCGAACGCTTCTCATCTTCTGGGTGGCGGGCCTGTCGGTGGCCTTGATCCTGGGCCTTGGCCTTCTTGTCAATTTCAAGCTGCTCCCGTTTCAAACATGGAAGCTGGACATTCCTTTTGTCAAGGCTGCCGCCCGGAGCTCAGCCATCTTCTTCATGGCTTCCATATGCTACAAAACCATTGAGTTTTCCAATCGCTATTTCCTGAAGCACTATCACACCCACCACGAGGTCGGCATCTATTCATTCTTTCAAAACATAGTGAATCTCATGGATGTGTTTCTTTATACTGCCGTGGTAATGATTCTTCTGCCCTCGCTGATCGCATCCCGGGGGAAGGAGAAACCTGCCGTCTATGCACACCGCCTGCATACGCTGGTGGCCGGGATATTTTATGGCACCCTCCTGCTGTCACTGGCGCTCTATCTCTTCATCGACCCCTTTCTTGCCTTTGTCGGCAAGGAGGAGATGACCGCCAATATCGACGTCTTCAAGTGGTTATTGCTGGGGGCGACCCTGCTCTGTTTGTCCCAGATAGGCCACTACATTCTTTACATTCACAAGGCGGACAAATCAATCCTGAAGGCGAGCTTCATCGGCGCCGTTGTGAATACTTTATTGAATTTTGCCCTGATTCCCGCCTATGGGCCGCGGGGCGCAGCAATCTCAACGATGACAGCATGTGCAGTGATGGGGTTGCTGAAACTCTATTATGGAAGACATTACGAACCGATCCGGCTTCGGAGGATCCTCCACACTCCATCGGATCTCATGCGATCGATGGCATTGAAACTCAATCCGTGAAGGAGGCAGGGGCCTCGTGGCGGCGGGTTGCCACCGCGCAACCTGCGAGACACCCTTCCCCCATTCACAAACCGTTGGGCCTGCCATGCTGCAGTTCTCGGAAACAACGTTTGTTGCATCCATGATTCTCCTGACTCTGGTGTATTTCGTTCATCTCAAACGAAAAATGTCCATCAGTCATCTGATCCTGGCTTATGTCGCGGGCACACTCGGTTTGGGTTCCCTCTTTCTCCCCCTGTCGGTCGCGATGTACGGCATCAATTTCTTTTCGGATTACTACCACCCCTATTTCACGCGCGCGGCGGCCCTGTTTACAGTTTCTTTCGGGACCATGCTCCTTGTACGCCATACGGCAGGCGTTAGGTATGGTCAACGCACTCCGATCAGAATCATCTTTCGGATTGCCAACAGGCAGACATTCCGCTGGGTCGTTTTCTTCTTTATCGTCCTGGGCACCCTGCTGTTCCTGAGGATCTACGCGAGTCTCGGTACCGCCCCGCTCCTCGCGCCGGACCCCATTAACGCAAAATTCTATTTGTTCTCCGAACATAAGCTGGCATCTACCCTGGCCGTTCATTTTCTCTCCTTTTCAAACACCCTGCTGCTCATATATTTTCTGAAGACCCGGCGAAAGGACCCTCTTTGCATCCTGCTATTTGTGATCTCCAACGTGGTGTTGCTGACCACGATGAAGCGGGCCCCCTTGCTGCTTCCCTATTTATACTTTGTCGTTTCGTGGGTCTTGATCGGACAGAAACTCAAACTCAAACATGTAGCGATCATCGGCCTGATCCTTCTCGGCGGTGTCAGCCTGTGGTACGTGGGCAAGCCTGATTTCAACCTGCCCAATTTCCTGATGGTGGCCACATCAAATCTCTTCGTAGAAATCCGGGAAATGGGGCGGATTCTGCTCGCCTCGGACAATCAGTTCGACTATGCCTACGGACGTACATTTCTTGTGGGTCTGTTCAATGTGGTGCCGGCATCTCTATGGGAACTGAAGAACGAATTCTATATCGTTCGATATGTCGCAGGAATACTGGGACTGGACTATGAACTCAGCGGCATTCCGAGAATCGGTATGGTGGGCGAAGCCTATCTGAATTTCGGCGTCGTGGGAATTGTTTTGGTCTCGATGTTCTTTTTCATGCTTGTGGAGGTGGTGAACAAATACTACGCCACACTTCACGCCCTGCCTCTGTCGCGGGGGGACAAAATGGCCCTCATGATGATGATTGCCGTAGTGGTCAAAGACCTGCTGGGCTTTTACGTCTCGGGCAGTTCCATTTTCCTGTTTATCTATATCAAACTCTTTATCGTTCTTTTTCTGCTGTTCTTTGGCGGCATTCGCCTGTACCGAATCCGGTGGGTACCCGGGTCTGAGGGATTACAATGAAACTCCTATTTGATTGCCATCTGGATGAAACGCCATTCTTCATTGATTTGATGAAATATGTGCAACGCGCGTTCCATATTGAAACAGCGGCCGTGACGCTGGGCAGAAGACGGGTCAATGATCTGCGAGCAAACGGCATTACCACATACAATGTCTCGGAATTCCTCGACACCCATCGGGAAGTCATCCGGGAGGCCATGGAACAGCTCCATCAATGTGAGTGCTACCGAGCCGGCGACTTTCATCTAAACTCGGCGATCCATGCGGAACGGTACAAAGATGCCATCCCGCGGCAACGTCACATGGAAGTGCTGATCGGCTCTTTGCTTTTCTGGGAGGAGATGTTCTCTCAATACGACTATTTTATTGGCCCGGGGATGGCTTTTACTTTGCACTTCACCGCCTATCTGGCCTCCATGAAGAAGTTCAATGACTCCAGGTATCTGGCGATTCTCACAGCCCGTAATCCCAACGGCAGGGTGGCCCTGTGCTGGAATCACGTTGATCGCTGGGAGGCGGTCCGGCGCAAATATGAAGTGCTGCTTGCGGGGGAAATGGCGCCCGAGCAGAGAGAGCTCGCGAAAGCTTTTATCCGGGAGTTCAGGGACAAACATACCAGACCCGAGTATATGCAACTCAAGTATCAGACTCCGAGAATCAGAAAAGACCAGATCGCAGAAGTCTTTCGAAGGCTCCGAGGCTATTATGTTCACGGCTGGAAGAAGGACCCCTATGATTACTATACGCACAGCCCTTTCTTCTATATCCGAAAATATCTGGGCCGATGGGTCAAGAGCCATCTGGACAGTACGTATTTCCGTCGCCTGCCGGCTCGCCCCCAATGCGACAACCGGTATCTCTACTATCCGCTGCATTTCCAGCCCGAGGCCTCGACCCTGGTCCTGGCGCCGCATTATGTGGACCAGATCAACTTCCTATCGACTGTCTCCCTCTCCTTGCCGATGGGAACCAAACTGGTCGTGAAAGAACACCCAAGTTCCGTCGGCTACAGACCTCGAGGATACTACGATGCCATCCGGAAGATCCCCAATGTCACCTTAGTGCCCCCGGAGATGGACTCGCAGAATCTCATCAAAAAGGCCCTGGCCGTCATTGTCCTCTCGGGAACGGTCGGTTGGGAGGCGTTACTGCATAAAGTACCCGTCATTTCTTTTGGACATGCCTTCTATAACGATTCGGACCTGACCTATCCGTGCAACCATTACCGGGAGTTGCCCGGACTCATCGACAGCATCATGAAAAGCAAGCGGGGTGCAGCGGACGAATATGACACGCGGCTCGAGAAATTTGTCGCGGCGGTCCACGAAGGAACCTACCCGGGATTTTTCACCGTCCCCAAATTCGATGAGCGGGTCATGGCAAGGCAGAACGTTCAGAACATTGCCGAAGCCATCATGACAGAAATTGTACAAAAAAGGGCGCCGGTGGGACAGGAAGCAGAGCCGGTATGGAGCAGTTAAACCTTAGCCCGGATATTGCATGAGTCCATCTATTACGAGGCCGGATAGGCTGCCACATAAGGCGTTACAGAAAATTATCTGCCGCTTGCCTGTGGCGTCTTCAGTATCTCTGGGGTTCCTCATGACGGTCACTCATGCAATATCCCGGCTAGTGTGAGGGCGAAACCATGATTTCAGTAATCATTCCAGCATACAATGCGGCCAAAACGATACGGGGATGCCTGGATTCCCTCATGCATCAGGACTACGGGGATCCCTATGCGGTGATAGTGGTGGACGACGGCTCCACCGACGAGACCCCCCGGATTGTATCGGAATACCGGAACATCGTGCTTCTGAGACAGTCCAACGCAGGACCCGCGGCCGCCAGAAACAAAGGGGTGCTCGCGGCCCAAGGAGATATTGTTCTGTTTACCGATGCCGATTGTGTCCCTGACCGGAACTGGATTTCAGAGATGGCCGGTACTCTGCAGGAAAATCAGGATGTCGTCGGGGTCAAAGGTGTCTACAAGACCCGCCAACGGGAGTGGGTTGCCCGATTTGTCCAATACGAATACGAAGACAAATACGACCGGATGAAAAAACAAAGATATATCGATTTCATCGATACCTATTCGGCCGGTTTCCGCAAGGAGGTCTTTTTGAAAATGGGCGGCTACGATACGGCCTTTCCGCTGGCCTGTGCCGAAGATGTCGAGCTCTCTTTCCGGTTATCCGCCGAAGGATATCGGATGGTGTTCAATCCCAATGCCCGGACCTACCATACTCATCCTGCCACCCTCCGGGGATACCTGAAGAAAAAATACAAGTTCGCCTTCTGGAGAATGTTGGCCGTCAAAAAGAACCCGGAGAAAATCGCATCCGATTCCCATACGCCGCAGACCATGAAATTACAGCTCCTGATCGCGCCCCTGCTCCTTTTATCGCTGGTCCTGCAACCGATACATCCAAGTCTGGGACTCGTCACGGCGCTTGCCTTGCTCACCATGATGAGCGTCTCACTCCCCTTCTTCATCAAGACGCTGAAGAAAGATCTGCCCGTCGGCTTGGTCTCTCCGGGCCTGTTGTTTGCGCGCGCCCTCTCTCAATTCCTGGGCGTCCTGGGCGGGGTGCTCCATCTGCTCAACACCCGTCATTGGCGGGCCGATACCATCAGACACTGACGCAATTAGGGTCTTCACCCCCCGGGGCCAGGCGACAAAACGCTGGCACCTCAGACAAGACTCCGGCGGCCATTGGCAACGATATCTTTTCCCTTCGACCACCGGGGAATCCGGACCCCTGGAAATTCAGGGGCTTAGAGCCATGGCATCGGCTGGAGGCCTGTGGCATGGATTATGCAACACCCACCGATGGGATCTTTATCATCCTGTCGGATCAAAACACTTAAGAAATAGTGCAGAAAACCGATAGAGCTTCATAGAGAAACACCCCGACATGTTGTGTTCCAATCCAAACCGGATCGTTGATTTTGTTCGCCGGGCGGCGTGCTTCTCCTTTTTCCGGTGCGGGGAAAACAGATGCTGAAAAAATATAGCCAACCTTTAAAATGTCTGCTCTTTGCTTCCGACATTTGTCTGTTCGGGCTTGCCTGGTTCACGTCGCTTACTTTTGCCTATCAACTGACACTCCGGGCATGTCTGTCGGATCCGATGCAGGCGGCCCAGTATCTCCGCCCCCTACCTTTGCTCATTGTCTCCTGGGCCCTCCTGGTGAAATACATGGATCTTTATATCGCCCGACGGGGGAGGCGGTTCGTTACGGAGTCCATCGACATACTCAAAGCCATCGGCGTCATGGTCGCGGGGTTGGTCCTCTTTAGCTTTGCAACCAAGACGGCGGATTTTTCAAGAACATTCATCCTCTACTTTGGACTGACCGCTGCCGTCCTGTTGATCACAGGCCGGCTCCTCTTGCGCGAAGGGCTCCGCGTCGCGCGGTCCCGTGGATACAATACCCGTAATGTGCTGATCTTAGGCTCCGGGAATGTGGGCCAGAGAATTGCCCACGTTTTTCACGAGCGGGCCTGGGACGGGTTCAAGGTGGTCGGCTATGCGGATGATTTCATCCCGGCGGGGACTCTGGTAAACGGACAGAGAGTGCTGGGCACGCTTGATGCACTATCTTCCATCATTCAACAAAGCGGCGTCGACCAAGTGTTTGTGGCGCTCCCCTTCAAGGCCTACGAGCGCATCGGGCAGATCATGAAATACCTGGAAAACGAAATGGTCGATGTGCGGCTCGTGCCCGACATCATTCACCTCTCCATACTAAAGGCAAGTGTCGACAATTTCGAGGGGATGCCTCTGATTACCCTCTCGGAAGGCCCCATCTATGGTTTACGGGCGGTGATGAAACGGATGTTCGACATTGTTTTTTCTCTCTCTGTGCTGGTTCTTCTGTCACCTGTTCTTGGCGCGATTGCCCTGCTGATCAAACTCACGTCCCCGGGCCCGGTGATTTATCGTCAGAAGCGAATGGGCCTGGACGGCGAGATCTTCGAGATCCTGAAGTTTCGTACCATGCACGTCAATGCCGAGAATGACATCGGCCCGGTCTGGGCCAGAAAGGACGATACCCGGAAGACGCAACTGGGTGCCTTCTTACGCCGGACCAGCCTGGATGAGTTGCCCCAGTTTTTCAATGTACTCAAGGGCGAGATGTCGGTGGTCGGCCCGAGACCGGAGCGCCCCGAGTTCATTCAGAACTTCCGGAAGGAAATCCCCAAATATATGTTGAGACATCGGGTCAAAGCCGGCATTACAGGGTGGGCCCAGGTGAACGGCTGGCGCGGGAACACAAGCCTGGAAAGAAGAATCGACTGCGACATATTTTATCTCAAAAACTGGACCTTCCTGCTCGACTTCAAGATCATCTTCTTCACCCTCTTCAGAGGGTTTGTGAACAAGAACGCTTACTAGCTCCGGATATTGGCATGAGTCAATCTATTACGAGGCCGGATAGTCTGCCACAGGCGGCGTTACAGAAGATTTGCTGATCTGGTGGCCCTATTCGAAAATACGGTTGCATTCGAGTGCCGTAGCGCGCCCTCCTCTGCGTTGCGCTCCCTGCGACGTACCGCAGAGGGTACGTCTCAGTCGCGCGCCTTGCGGAGACCGCGCGACAACCCTCTCGATACGTCACCATATTTGCGAACAGGACCACTTCAAATATTTCAATATGTCTTCAGCCAGAAAATCTTCCGCGCCTTGCCTGTGGCGCCTCTATGATCTCGGGGACCTCTGGGGCCCCTCATGACGGTCACTCATGCAATATCCGGGCTAGCCCCCCTTTCCGATTCCATTCCGCACTGAGCGCATCCGAGAGAATCCCCCAACCTTTCACCGTTTGTTCGCTCGCGTGCTTTTCTCCTAAAAAATGGACCTTCAAGGCTTCAAGAAGCTCTTTTGGCTATATATTGGCTTATTGAGGCCTTTTTTGTGACTTTTTACCTCTCTACGTTACCTATCAACATAATACCGTAGGGCGACCAGGAAGGGAGTCTCGTGGTTTCAGTCGGAAATCCAACAGGCAAAGGGTCTGCGATCCTCGCCCCAACCATCGAGAGAGATGGTGAAAATACCCGCACAACCCACCGGTTCCCAGCGCCCCTCCCCTCCTCCTCCCGTATGGCGCCGCCTCCCTTGCGCGCCGTGGTTGAAACGGAGGGTGACCTTCGGCCTCTCGATGGCCTTCTTCCTGCTCCACTTTTCTCTTTCTGCCAATGCCTTAACCGACGAAGGTGCTGATCCATCCGTCATACAGTTCGTGCATTACAACGCCTCGGGCGACGGCGTCGCCGATGATGCCGCTGCGCTTGCAGGAGCGCTGGCCGATGCCGCCGGTAAAACGCTGCTGCTCGAAAGCGGCAAGATCTATCGATCGACAACATCGCTGGTGGTCCCGGAACATACCACGGTCTTTTTCAACGGGGCCGTCATCGACTTTCAGGTGGATGGCAGTCAGTCCGAACTCGTTCTGAAGAGCTACGTGACACTGCACGACCCGCACATCCTCTCCAACGGCACCAATGCCGAAGGTCTTTCCGGCAATAACCAGTGCCCCATTCTGATCGGCAACTATCATGCCGGGACCGGCGAACACGACATTCGTATCGTCAATGCCAGACTCGAGTCCAACCGCGCCGACGGGAATCTTCTCATGATCACGGGGGATTCCTATAACATCACCATCGACGGCATCACCCTGACGACCCGAACACCCCACATCGGCATTCTCATCCACTGGGGCGGCGCCGGCAATTACCCCGGCGGGGTTTATCAGAGCGGATTCACACGACATCCGCACGACATCGGCATCTACAATCTCTATTCGGATTTTTTCGGGTCCGGCAACGGCGAGGAGCAGCTCGTGCGAATCTCCGGGGCCTACAATATTCTCATCGACGGGGTGGCGGCCCACGATATCAGCCGGGGGATTCAAGTCTCCGCAGGCGACGCATCCAATGACCATGCCTCGCCCGAGCAAAAGAGTCTTATCAACACCGGCATTGTTGTTCGAAACACGGTGCTCACCGGTGTGCGGAACATGGCCTTTTGCGTAAACGGCGATCCCGTCGGCGGCACCGGTGCCGACGGCACCACCATGCTCGACTCTCCTGTCTTGCTGGAAGGCGTGACAGCTTCGGGTGCAGGTCTGGCCGGCCCCGACACCTCGGTGGGAGTGCTCGTCCGGGATTCCCGGGGAATGACCCTCCGAAACAGCCGATTCAGCAATTTCTATCAGGCAGGCATCGATGTTTCCACCCACACACAATCGGTACGCATCGAAAACTGCGAAATCGATCACAACGGATACGCCGGCATCGTCGAAGACGGCAAAGGGACCCGCAATCAGCACGTCATCGCCTACAATTATATCCACCACAACAACCGGCATCGATCCACTGAGGCCTACCGGAGTTCCGGCATTTACGTGTCGAGCGAGGACATCCTGATCAGCCACAACATCCTCGGTGCGGCTCCGGACGAAACGCAGAGCTTCTGTGTCTACATCGATGGCAGCGCCCTCCGGACAAACCTCCTGCACAATCAATGCCTGGGCGTCGCGCCGGGAGGTGTCGCCTTCCAGAATGGTAAGACGGAGAGCCTTTGGGAGATGATGACCTATGCCGAAGGCAATAGATCGACCGAAGGCATCGCACCCTTTGGAGGGACACCCTTTGTATTCTCGGACTCTCGGCAAGCGGAGACGCAGGACGCTAAGACCGCCCCGGCGGGTTTCCATGGCACCTCCGCCGGCGGCGGAAGCGGAGGCTGCTCCTTGCATCCTGAAAAAGAGACAGCGCCGGCCATTGATCCCGGCATGCTTCTGGTGCTCATGACTCCGCTCACCTTTAGGCGGTGGACAAGGGCCGAGGGGCAGTGAACCGAGGCATGAA
>CALZGC010000081.1 GCA_945786985.1 uncultured Nitrospirota bacterium
CATATTTTCAGGCAATACAACCCCGCTACAACCCCAAATCCCAGAAAAAGAAAATGCCGAAGAAATCAAATCTCCGGCACATCTCGCAAGTGCTTGATTTTTAATGGCGGGAGAGGGCGGGAATCGAACCCACCAAGCAGGGTGTTAAGCCGCCCCACCGGATTTGAAGTCCGGGTCGGACACCAGCACCGAATCCTCTCCCCCGGTTAAAAAACAGCAATTGGAAAATCGAAAACGGGACGATAGCGAACTTAAGCGCCCGCGTTCAGATACTCCTTATAATACCCAAACTCCTCCTCGAAGTTCGGGGTGAACGTGCCGCCTCCCAGGTGCGCCTCGATCTCCTCCATCGCCCAGAAGCGGACCTCGGTGATCTCCACCGGATCGAAACGAATCGGCCCGTTGTAACGGCAGAGATAGGTCCGCACGTTTTCAGACTCGATCTCGTTTTGCATGGGGTAGGCGTGGAGAAACACCAGCGCGGCATCGCCCACGCCCAGCTCTTCCTGGAGTTCGCGGTAGGCCGCGGCCTCGTATTCCTCTCCCCGGTTCAGATGCCCCCCCACGGAGGTGTCCCACTTGCCCGGCTGGATGTCCTTGTCTGGTGAGCGCTTCTGCAACAGGAGCGCACCGTCGCGATTGACGAGCAGCACATGCACGACCCGATGCACCAGGGCGGGGTCGCCATGGCACCGGTCCCGCGGTGCCGACCCGATGATCTCATCGTTTTCATCAACGATGTCAAAAACTTCCCGCATGGTTGATCCTGAATCTCTCATCAAAGCCGCGCCTCACCTGACTTCAGGATTGGAGCATCCGCAGCAGATTCTCGAGGGTGCTGACGTGGCCTTTCTCAAATTCCACCAGCTCTTCGAAGGCCTCCCGCGTCTCGGGATCCTCCGTCATCTTGACCAGTTCAGTGTAGAAAGCGACCGCATCTTTTTCAAAGTTGTGGGCCAGGGAGACCGCCTGGATCTCATCCTTCAGCGCCATGGCCGCCGCTTCGGCGTCCGTGCCCGCGGGGAAGATGCCGCCTTCCATATACTCGGCGAAATACTGCTGAACGATCTCTTCCGTCGCCGGATCGAGGTACCACTCGCTCCCGGGATCGCTCAGCATCGACTCGATGTCCCGGATATGCTTCTTCTCTTCCTCGGCCATCCGGCTGAACACCGTCTGAATGTTTCCGGTACTAACCCGATCCTTCATCCCCGAGTAGAACTGAAAGCCCTGGCGCTCCAGGGCGATGGCGATTTTCTTCGCTTCATCCACATTGAAGGATTTCCCCTCAAAAACGCTCAGTAGATTCTTCTTCATGCCGTCTGACTCCTTTTCAATTCTATCTGCCGAATCTGCCCGATCTTAGCAGGACGATCCGCCCGTATCAAGTAAAACCTGGCACCCGTCCCGTGTCAAGTTCCGCACTCCCGGCAGGAGCCGTCAAACTCCTCGCCCACCGGGATCCCGGCCCCCGGGCGCCCTTTGAGGAAACTGAGCACCTGGTTCGCCCTGCTGCCGTATCGGTAGATGGTAATCCCCTTGCACTTGAGCGCATGGGCCCGCAGATAGATCCGCCGCACATCTTCCGGCGCGGCCTCCCGGGGGAGATTGACCGTTTTGGAGACGGCATTGTCCGTGTGCCGCTGAAAGGCCGCCTGGATGCGAAGGTGGGCTTCGGGAGAAATGTCCATGGCCGTCTTGAAAAGTTCCTGCATCTCCGCGGGAATGCCCCGCATCCCCTGGATGCTCCCGCAGCCGGCCAGCGCTGCCTGCACGTCGTCCCCGTGCAGCCCCCTGCGGCGAATCATCTCTTCGAAGAACGGATTGATCTCCGTCAAGCGGGAGCCGTCCAGAATCCGGCGGACGAAGGAGACGGCAAAGAGGGGCTCGATCCCGCTGCTGGTGCCGGCCAGCAGGCTGATCGTTCCCGTCGGCGCCACGGTGGTGACGGTGGCGTTTCGCAGGGGCGGCGACCCCCTTTTCGCATAGACGCTTCCTGAAAAATTGGGAAAACGCCCCCGCTCCCGGGCAAGCTCGGCCGAGGCCGCCCGAGCCGCCTCGGTGAACCGGCGCATCAACCGGGTGGAGAGCCGCACGGCCGCCTCCGAATCGTAGGGGATCCCCAGCTGGATCAGCATCTCGGCAAATCCCATGACACCCAGTCCGATCTTGCGGTTGGAGAGCGTAATGCGCCGGATTTTTGGCAAAGGATAGCGGTTCAGATCGATGACGTTGTCCAGGAACCGCACCCCCACCGCGATGCTCTGCGCCAGTCTGGCATAGTCCACCCGGCCGCGGCGAACCATCCGGGCCAGATTGATGGACCCCAGGTTGCAGCTCTCGTACGGATAGAGAGGGAGCTCCCCGCAGGGATTGGTGCCGGCCATCTCGCCGAGCGCGGGGGTCGGGTTTCGCCGGTTGACCTCATCGATAAAGAGCAGGCCCGGATCCCCCGAGTGCCACGCCGCCCGGCAGATCAGATCAAAGAGCTCGGCCGCCCGCTCGCGCCCGACTTCCCGGCCGGTTCGGGGATGGATGAGCGGGAACTCGCGGTCGCGCTGCACCGCTTTCATGAAACGTTCGGTGACGGCCACGGAGAGATTGAAGTTGTTGAAGGCCGCCGGGTCTTCCTTGGCCCGAATGAAGAGATGGATATCGGGGTGGTCGACGCGCAGCACGCCCATGTTCGCGCCGCGGCGGCGCCCCCCCTGTTTGACGACCTCCGTGGCCTGGTCGAAGACCCGCATGAAAGAGACCGGCCCCGAGGCGACCCCGCCGGTCGACTGGACCCGATCCCCTTCAGGCCGCAGCTCGGAGAAGACAAAGCCCGTGCCCCCGCCGGACTGATGAATCCGCGCCATTTCCGAAACGGCCCCGAAAATGCCCCGGATGGAATCGGGCACGGGCAGCAGAAAACAGGCCGCCAGCTGCCGCAGGCGTGTGCCGGCGTTCATCAGCGTGGGCGAATTGGGGAGAAAGTCAAGATCGGCCAGGACCTCGAAAAAGGTCTGCTCCGCCCGCTCGGCGCCCCAGCCTTTCTGGTACCGGCGCTCCGCGCCGGCCACGAAGCGCGCGACCCGGGAAAACATCTCCTCCGGCGTCTCGATCACGTCCCCCTGCGCGTCGCGCCGCAGGTAACGGTGGCGGAGGATCAGCCTGGCGTTTTCACTCAGCACGCTCACCGCTCCCCGTTTCCTTCCGTGGGGACCCACCCGCCAGGATCTCCCGGATCTCCGGCGGAATCCGCAGGGGCCGTCCCGCTTCATTGACGCAGGCCATACGGGTCATGCCAGTGGCCACCAGGACGCCGTCCTGCTCCCGGACAACCCGGTATGCAAGATCGAAACGGGCTCCCGACAGGCTGGGGCAGTCCGTTTCGATTGCCAGGACGTCGCCGTATCGGGCCGCAAGGCGATAATCGACCTCCGCGCGGACCACCACGAAGAGCACCCCCCGATCGATCCAGTCGGTGAGTGCCGCTCCCCGCTCCCGGAGAAACTCGGTCCGGGCCGCCTCGAAATAGCGGAGGTAGTTGCCGTAGTAGACCACCCCGCCGGCGTCGGTGTCCTTGTAGTAGATAGTGACCCGGTGCATGCCATTCCCTTCAGGGGTTCACGCTCCGATAGTTCTCCGTGTAGGCCACGTAGTTGGCCGCGGACTGATGGATCCGTTCGATCTCCGCCTCTGTCAAATCCCGATAGGGCTTGGCGGGCCTGCCGAGGGCGAGGACACCCGACGGAATCACGGTGTCCTCGGTCACCAGAGAGCCGGCGCCGATAAAGGCATGCTCCTGCACCTCGGCGCCATCCAGAATAACGCTGCCGATTCCGATCAGCGTGTTTGAGCGGATCGTACAGCCGTGGAGGATCACCCCATGGCCGACGGTCACACCGTCCTCCAGAATGAGCGGGCGGGTCTTGCGGGTGACGTGCAGCAGTGAGCCGTCCTGCACGTTGGTCCGCTCTCCGATGCGAATGTAATTGACATCTCCCCGGACCACCACATGGAACCAGATGCTGGCATCCCTGCCGATGGTCACGTCGCCGATGATGTCGGCGCTGTGTGCGATATAGACGGACCCATCAATCTTCGGGTGGTGCTCCTTGTAACTGAGAATCACCGTCTTTTCCTCCGGGACGTTTTCTCTTCTTTCGGTTGGCCGGCCCCCAGGGTTTCCCGCTCCAACTTTTCCAGCCTCGGGGTCAACCGCGGGGCCCGATACCCTGTCCGGTCTTTCACATAGGGGCACCCCGAGGGGAGGGCTTCCAAGTCGATGACCTTCTTCGTAATCCTTACGCATTCCGCCTTGGCCCGGGTTCGAAACTCATAGACGATGCAGAGTCCCGTGTCCAGATCGAGGAACCCGCACGGCCTGTCCGTATAGACGACGGAGCCGTCCTCTGCAATCACCTTCCGGTAACAGCAGATGGTACAGCGGCGGCACAGCTCTTTCATGCCTCGAATCTCCCTTCTTATCCTGTATCACCTCCCGACGCAGGTGGCAAGCGGCCTCCTCCGGGCAGCCATCTGTGGCCTCCAGCATCTCGGTTACGCGGGAAACGGGCCGCCTGGTCCGTTCATCGTGTGCAGCTATTCGGGAACCCAGAGTCCGCCGTGCACGGGGAGGACCGCACCGGTAATGTAGGCCGCGCGGTCGGAGGTCAGGAACAACACCGCGTCGGCAATTTCGTCGGGCGTTCCGAAACGTTTCTGGGGCACCCGCTTCCGCCACTGGGCCCGGACCTCTTCCGAATAGTGCTGATAGTCATCCGTCTCGATCAGACCGGGATTCACCGCATTGACGCGGATGTTGTACTTCGCCTCCGAGCGGGCCAGCATGCGGGTGAGCATGAGCACACCGGTCTTGGCGATGCCGTAGGCGGGGGAGTTGGGCAGGCCCCCGGGCGCAATCTCGCCGTGCAAACAGCCCATATTCACAATCTGGCCGCGCTTACGCTCCCGCATGAACGGGAGGCCGAACCGGCAGCAGTAAAAGACGCTGCTCAAGTTGGCGCCGAGCATCCACGCCCACTCATCGGGCGAGGTCTCGCCCAGAGGCTTCACCAGCAGGGGACCGGCGTTGTTCACGAGAAGATCGATCTGACCGAAGTCGTCGATGACGGAGCGGATGAGGCCTTCCGCGGCGGGTGCTGACGAGACGTCCGCCTGATAGAGGAGCGACGACGGCGAAAGTTCCTGCACCGAGGCCAGGGCTGCCCGGGCCGTTTCGAGCTGGCTCTGGTAGTTCAGCGCGACGGCTGCGCCGGCCTCGGCAAACCGCTCTGCAATCCGCCGGCCGACACCCCGGGTGCTCCCGGTCACAAGCACAACTCTCTTTTCACCCATGTTACCTCTCTCCATGAACCCGCGTCGGACACGGTGTGCGCGTCTGCTGATGCCCACCCCGAGGGTCAGGAACCGTCCGGCCCTGCGCGCCGGACTGCGAAAAGAGCACCCACCGGACGGCCGGTCATTGCCCTGCCGGGCATTTCTTCTTTATTGAAACGCGGCCGAGCGGTTGCGCCGCTTCCAGAAGGGGGAGAGTTCCCGGAGACGGCTGATGATCGGGGGGATCTTCTCCAGGATGTAGTCGACCTCGTCGTCGGTATTGAACCGGCTCAGGCTGAACCGGATGGAGCCGTGGGCTCCCGTAAAGGGCACCCCCATGGCTCGGAGCACATGGGACGGCTCCAGAGATCCCGAGGTGCAGGCCGATCCGGACGACGCGGCAATGCCCTCCCGGCTCATGAGCAGAAGAATCCCCTCGCCCTCGATGTATTCAAAGCTGAGGCTCGAGGTATTTGGCAGACGATGCGTCTGATGGCCGTTGAGCAGTGCGTTGGGAATGTTGGCCAGCAGGCCCGCCTCCAAGCGGTCGCGCAGGGCCTTGACGCGGGTCTTCTCCTCATCCATGTAGGCCAAGGCCAGCTCGCAGGCCTTGCCCAGTCCGATGATGGAGGGCACGCTCTCGGTGCCGCCCCGCCGGTTATGTTCCTGATGCCCACCGATGAAAAAAGGCGTGAAGCGCGTCCCCTTACGGATGTAGAGGGCCCCGACCCCTTTCGGCGCATGCAGCTTGTGCCCCGAGAGCGACAACATATCGATCTTGTTCTTCTTCATATCTATGGGGATTTTTCCCACAGCCTGGACCGCGTCGCAGTGAAAGACGGAGCCCTTCTCCTTGACGATCTCAGCGATCTCCTCCACCGGAAAGATTACACCCGTTTCGTTGTTGGCCCACATGATGGAGACCACCGCCGTGTAAGGGGTGATGGCGTCCCGCAGTTGATCCAGATCGAGCAGGCCCTCGTGGTTGACGGGCAGCTCGGTGACGCTGTGGCCTTGTTTCATGAGATGGTTGCAGAGGGTCAACACAGCTGGGTGCTCCACCCGGGTGGTTACGATGTGATGCTTCTGCGGATAGGAGTGAAGTGTGCCCCAGATGGCCGCGTTGTCGCTTTCGGTCCCGCAGCTGGTGAACACGATCTCCGAAGGATCGGCCCCGATAATCTCCGCCACCTGCTGACGGGCCCGCTTCACGGCACCGGCCACCTGCCCGCCGAAGTGATGCATGCTGGAGGGGTTTCCGTAGAGATCGCAGAAATAGGGCTCCATCTCCCGGAGCACCTTGGGGTCCACCCGGGTGGTGGCGTTGTTGTCCACGTAAACCGTCTTCATTGTTCTACCTCTTCGACTGTGAGTGCATCCGAAACGAACTCTTTCAGCTTGGCCTCCACACCGGACTTGAGCGTAAAGGAGGAGGCCACACACTCCGCGCAGCTGCCCCGGAGGGCTACCAGAACGCGATCCCCGTCGATGTCGATGAGTTCGATGTCGCCCCCGTCGGCATTGAGGCCGGGCCGGATCTCCCGATCGATGGTCTCCATGATCAGATGCATCTTCTGGATGTTTGTCAGTTTCTTCGGGCGCTCCCGGTCGGCGCCGGTGTCGACGGCCACACCCTTTTCAGCCTGAAATTTCTGAATGATTTTGGTGATCTGGGGGTGGCATTCCTCGCACCCGCCGCCGGCCTTGCAGAAATGGGTGACATCTTCGACGGTGGAGAGGTTGTTTTCCCGAACCACCCGTTCAATCTTCTCGTCGGTCACACCGAAGCACTTGCAGACAATCGTCCCCTCCAGTTCCTCGTGTTCGATCGCCCGCCCCCGATAATTGTTGATGGCCGCTTCCAGAGCCTCCATCCCCATCACGGAACAGTGCATCTTCTCGGGCGGCAGGCCGTCCAGCTGGCCCGCGATATCCTTGTTGGTGATCCTGGAGGCCTCCTCCAGGGTCAGGCCTTTGATCATTTCCGTCAGAATCGAGGACGATGCAATGGCGCTGCCGCAGCCGAACGTCTGGAATTTGGCGTCCGCAATGCGCTCCTTTTTGTCGATCTTGAGCGTCAGGCGCAGGGCATCCCCACAGGTCATGCTTCCCACTTCCCCGACGGCGTCCGGCTTTTCAATCTCCCCCGAGTTTCGGGGGTTCAGGAAATGATCCATCACTTTTTCCGAGTAATCCCACATCGTGCGTATCCCTCCTAGGCTGTTGAATTTCAACACTATACCATAAAGCAGGAAATCTGTCAGGAAAGGAAACCGGAAACTTGACTCTCTTGGATGCTTCTGCTATGCTTCCTCTATGAAGTCGGCGCTGCAAAATCATATGAAAACAAAACGGTTTCGCCGAATATCGGGGCTGGTGACGTTCCTCTTTCTACTGAACACGAACCTTGCGTTTTGTGCCTGTCTGTCCGGAGAGCCTGTTTCCGCACAAGGGGCCGATAAGCCGGTGCAGGAGAGGAGCTGCCATTGCAGCCAGCCCGGCGCTGACGCCGGGGAACGCCCGAGCGGTTCTTCCGGCCCTCAGGCCGACACCTGTCCGCTCTGCCACTGCACATTTACAGAGGATTCGGGGCATCACGCACAAACCGTCGCCCCTTCCTCGAAGATTCAAAGCGGCGCCCCCATGGCCGCAGCCACGGCTGGAAGCGTTGCACTTCACACCTTAAGAGAGCATCGGTTCGGCTCCGACCCGCCGCTCCGATTTGTCCGCTTGCAAAGCCTTTATCTGCTTAACCGCTCCTTTCTGAATTAGAATTTCATTTCCCATTCTATTTTTGTTTGTCCCGGCGCCGGGGTTCTCCCGGCTCAGCTGCGCGCGTTCGGATGAGTTTCCATTCGGGCACGACACCGACAGAGCCGGGACGGGTTTCTCCGTGACCGGGAACCCTGGTTTTTCGGAGCAAACAGCGGTCTTGAGACGGCTCGGTCCGTCCCGGATGCGCTGTTCGGAAGGGAATAAGGAGAGAGCACATGAAGGGAGCCATCATCTTCATCACAGGTCTCTGGATCCTGGGGGTCCAGGGGATTGGCCTGGATCTGTGGGCGGCCGAAGACCGCCTTTCCCTGGAGGCGCTCATTGAAGAAGCCGTTGCGCAGAACCCGGAAATCCGCTCGTCCCGGTACCGGATGGATGCCAGCCGGGCTTCCGTATCGCAGGCTGGGGCCCTGGACGACCCCATGCTGATGATGGGGGTCGACAATGTCCCCATCGGCGATCTGTCTTTTGATGAGTTTCTGCCCACCTCCAAGGTCCTGGGGATCTCCCAGAAAGTCCCCTTTCCCGGCAAGCTGGCCCTGAAAAGGGAAGCGGCGGCGAAAGCGGCCGACAGCACCGCTGCTCTCTACCAGGACAAGATCATGGAGATTGTCAAAAGGGTCAAGGTGGCTTATTACGATCTCTTTTACATCAACCGGGCGATACAGATCAATGAACGCAACCGGGCATTGGTCGAGGGACTGGCGGAGACCGCCGCCACGAAGTATTCCGTGGGCACCGGACTGCAGCAGGATGTGCTCAAAGCCCAGGTGGAACTCTCGAAGATCCTGAGTCGGCTGATCGTCTTGAAACAGGCAGAAACGACCGCCAAGGCCCGGATCAATACCCTGCTCAACCGTCGCCCCGAAAGCCCCCTGCCCGATCCGGGCGAGGTGCACAGGACTCCCTTCGATTTCACTCCGGAAGCCCTTCAGGAGATGGCCCTCGGGAGCAGCCTTTCGTTGAAGGCCATGGAGCAGGTGGTTGAAAGCAACGAGGCGACCGTGGCACTGGCCAAAAAGCAATATTATCCCGATTTCAACCTGGCCCTGACGTACAAGAACCGGGAAACGGGGGAAACCTTCAAAGGGGACGACTGGTTCAGCGCCTTTGTCACCGTCAATATCCCCCTGTACTACAAGAACAAGCAGGATGCCGCCGTGGTCCAGGCGACGTCGGAACTGGCGAGAGCTGAGTCGAAGTATCTCGATGTCAAGAACGACGTGCTGTTTGACGTGCAGGCCCTCTTTGAGGAGATCCGAAAGGGCGCGGAACTGCTGGAGCTTTATCAAGCAGGATTTCTGCCCCAGGCAAAGCAATCCCTCGACGCCGCCATCTCGGGGTACCAGGTCAACAAGGTCGATTTCCTCACCCTGGTGGACAACCAATTGACCCTTCTCAAGTTTGAGCTCGGATATTATCGGACGCTGACCGAATACGAGAAGAAGTTGGCCGAATTGGAGGCGATCCTGGACCGGAGGCTGTTCTGAGCTCTCATCACTCAGCGATCGGCTGAAACGTCACCAATAAGGAACTGTCATGAAGATCAAGAAAACACTTTCACTCATCATCGTACTGGGGTTGGGAATCTTCGGGGGTTATTGGGTCGGCCGCATGTCGCCCTCTTTGCATGAGGAGCATGTCCACGGAACTGTGAAAACAGACGAGGCCCAAGAAGCGCTCTACACCTGCCCCATGCACCCGCAGTACATCTCGGAACAACCGGGCGACTGCCCCATCTGCGGCATGAGCCTGGTCCCGGTCAGCGCGGCCGAGACCCGGGGAGCTGCCACGGGGAAGAAAGAAAAGAAGATCCTCTATTGGCAGGCACCCATGGACCCCGCCTACATCCGGGACGCCCCGGGGAAATCTCCCATGGGCATGGACCTGATTCCCGTCTATGCAGAGGAGGAGGCTGAATCCGAACCGGGAGCGATCCAGATCGATCCGGTAACCGTACAGAACATGGGGGTGCGGACGGCTCCGGTGGAAAGGAGAAGTCTGTCCCGAGAGATCCGCACCGTGGGGCGGATCGACTACAATGAGACGCGCGTGCACCATATCCATACCAAGATGAAGGGATGGGTGGAGCGCCTGTTCGTCAATTTCACCGGAGCAGAAGTGAAAAAGGGTGCGCCGCTCCTTTCCATCTACAGTCCGGAACTAGTTTCAACCCAGGAGGAATACCTCCTCGCCCTAAAGTACAAGAAATCACTCGGACAGAGCACTTTCAAATCCATCGCCGAAGGGGCCGATACTCTTCTCGCCTCCACCCGCAAGCGCCTGGAGCTTTTCGACATAACACCCCGGCAGATCGCCGAGCTCGAACGGCGCGGCAGCGTGAAAAAGACATTGACCCTTCACTCTCCGGCGAAGGGTGTCGTCACTCATAAGATGGTTCAGGACGGCATGCACGTCCAGCCCGGCATGAACCTCTACACGATTGCGGACATCTCCCAGGTATGGGTCTATGCGGACATCTACGAATACGAACTCCCGTGGCTGAGCGTGGGCCAGGCGGCCGAGATGACACTATCCTATGTCAAGGGCAAGACGTTTCAAGGCAACATCACCTATATCTATCCCTTTCTCGACAAGAAGACACGGACCGTGAAGGTCCGGATGGAATTTGACAACCCCGATTGGGAACTCAAACCCGACATGTATGCCAATGTGAAGGTACAATCGATGGTCTCCGAGGCCACGCTTGTGGTCCCGGTGGAGGCTGTGCTCCGGTCCGGAGAGCGGGATGTGGTGATCGTCGCGAGGGAAGAGGGGAAGTTCCTGCCCCGGAATGTCGAGATTGGTGCCGAAGGGGAGGGACATTTCCAGGTCCTTGCCGGTCTTGATGAAGGAGACCGGGTGGTGACTTCTGCCCAATTCCTGATCGATTCGGAAAGCAAACTCAAGGAGGCGATCAACAAGATGCTCGAGGCCAGACGGGCCAAGATGGATGCTGACAAGAGTCCCGAGCCCGAGACGATGGGACATAGTGGAGACAGGGGCCATGACGCCCCAGCTTCCACGCCGATGACGCCTCTCCCCGAAGAAGTTCGGACCACGATGGGCCGCATCCTCGATGACTATCTCACGATCCAGCAGAAGCTGAAAGAAGATACCCTGGATGGGGTTCAGCCAGTGGTTGTCAAGATAGCGACCCTCACCGAGCAGGCCAAGTCTCTGGACAAGGAGCACGCCTTGCATCAAACCATCGCGAACATCACTGCTTCGGCACCGGAGATGTTGTCCGGTGATATCCAAACGGTGCGGGAGGGATTTAAAAAGCTCAGCCGGGCCCTGACGGACTACGTGAAAACCGCAGACCCCGGGGGTTCCAAAACAGAGGGGCTCAAGATATTCTACTGCCCCATGGTCAAGGAGGCGTGGCTCCAGAAAGGGGATGCCGTTGAGAACCCCTATTATGGGAAGTCCATGTTAAAGTGCGGCACGGAGGTGGACTACTGATTCCGCCGCAGATGGGGCATTTGCAGCAGAATCGGTGATGGGAGAAGAACTTGTTGATCCATGTTTCTCATATACACACGATAGAGATTTCTAATCGGTGTGGAGCGTGAGTAAATTATGTTGGAAAAGATAATCGAATACTCCATCAAGAACCGTTTCCTGGTGATCCTGGGGGCGCTGTTCGTAATCTTCTGGGGGGTCTATGCCGTCAGGAACACGCCGCTCGATGCGATTCCCGATCTGTCGGACGTGCAGGTCATTGTCTTCACCGAATACCCGGGCCAGGCGCCGCAGGTGGTGGAAGACCAGGTCACCTATCCCCTGACCACGGCCATGCTGGCCGTACCCTATGCCAAGGTCGTCCGGGGTTATTCCTTCTTCGGGCTCTCCTTCGTCTACATCATCTTCGAAGACGGGACGGACATCTACTGGGCCCGGAGCCGCGTCCTGGAGTACCTGAACACCATCGCCGGACGCCTCCCCCGCGGCGTCACCCCCTCCCTCGGTCCGGACGCCACAGGTGTGGGATGGATCTACGAGTATGCCCTGGTGGACAAGACCGGCGGGCACGACCTTTCCCAGCTTCGAAGCATTCAGGACTGGTACCTGCGTTACGAGTTGGCGGCGGTGCCCGGTGTTTCCGAGGTCGCCTCCATCGGTGGGTTCGTCAAGCAGTACCAGGTCGAAGTGGATCCGAACAAACTCGTGGCCTTCAATATCCCGCTGTCCAAGGTGAAACACGCGATCCAGCGCTCCAACAACGATGTGGGCGGGAGACTCATCGAGATGGCCGAGACGGAATTCATGGTTCGAGGCCTCGGGTATATCCGGTCGGTCAAAGATCTGAAGACGATCCCGGTGGGCGTGGACGGCAACGGGACGCCCATTCTCATCCGGGATATCGCGGAGGTTCACCTGGGCCCGGAGCTCAGACGGGGCGCCGCCGAACTGAACGGCGAGGGCGAGACCGCGGGGGGTGTGGTGGTCATGCGCTTCGGGGAGAACGCCCTGACCACGATCGCGCGGGTCAAGAACAAGCTGGAAGAGCTCAAGGCCGGTTTGCCTGAGGGGGTGGGAATTGTGCCGGTCTATGACCGGTCCGGGTTGATTCAACGGGCCGTGGACAACCTCAAAGAAAAGCTGGCAGAAGAACTCCTGGTCGTGGCCCTGATCTGCGTGATTTTTCTACTCCATTTCCGGTCCGCCTTTGTGGCCGTGTTTACGCTCCCCATGGGAATCCTGATCGCCTTTATTATCATGCAAAAACAGGGATTGAATGCCAACATCATGTCTCTGGGCGGGATCGCCATCGCCATCGGGGCCATGGTGGATGCGTCGATTGTCATGATCGAAAACGCCCACAAGCAGATGGAGAAGTATGGACACGAGAAAGAACATTGGCAGATCATTCTGGATGCCTCCAAACAGGTGGGACCGGCCCTCTTCTTTTCCCTGCTCATCATCACCCTCTCTTTCCTGCCGATCTTTACGCTGCAGGCCCAGGAAGGACGACTCTTCAAGCCTCTGGCCTACACCAAGACCTATGCCATGGGTGCCTCGGCCTTTCTTGCTGTCACTCTGGTTCCGGTGATGATGGGCTATTTCGTGCGGACGACCCTGCTCCCCTCACGATGGAGCCTCATGAAACAGAGGATTGTCTCGGTGGCGGCTACACTCTCAACCCTGGTCCTCTTCTGGACCAGTCTCGCACTCTTCTCATCGGGCGGCGGGCGTTTCTCTTTTCTTCTCAGTCTGCTCCCAGCCGTGCTTCTCTTTATTGTGCTCTGGCCGCAGTCGGTCTCCAAGGAGGAGAAGAACCCCATCAGCCGGTTCCTGATCTGGCTCTACCGCCCGTTTATCACCTTTGTGCTGGCGCACAGAAAGACCACGATCGTGGTGGCGGTCCTGTGCGTCATGACGATCCTGCCTTACAACCGACTGGTGGTGAACAGGCTCGATTCTCCGGTTTTGAAGAAGATTGCATCTTCTGTGGATTTCCTTTTTCCCCTGGAGAAGATCGGAGGAGAATTCATGCCGCCCCTTTATGAAGGGGATCTTCTTTATATGCCGACGACCCTGCCGGGGATCTCCATTACCAAAGCAAAGGAACTCCTGCAGCAGACAGACAAAATTATCAAGCAGTTTCCCGAGGTGCATCACGTCTTCGGAAAGATCGGCCGGGCCGAAACCGCCACCGACCCGGCGCCGCTGTCCATGCTGGAGACGACGATCATGCTCAAGCCTGAAGAAGAGTGGCGCAGGGTTCCGGTGAAACGGTGGTTCTCATCCATGCCCGCCTTGGTCCGAAAACCCCTCTCCCGGATCTGGCCTGAGGAGAGGGCCATTCTTCCCAAGGAACTGATTGACAGGCTGGAGCGTGCCATCCAATTTCCGGGGCTGACCAATGCCTGGACCATGCCGATTAAGACCCGTATCGACATGCTCTCCACCGGCATCAAGACCCCGGTGGGGATCAAGGTCATGGGAGAAGACCTCAAGACCCTTTCCGAACTGGGGGAGAGGATCGAGGCCGTGGTCCAGGAGATCCCCGGGACCCTGTCGGTCTACTCCGAGCGGGTGGTCGGCGGCTACTATTTTGACTACGTCATCTCCCGGGAAGAAGCAGCCCGATACGGCCTGACCGTGGGCGATGTCCAGGATATCATTCAGTCCGCGGTGGGCGGCATGAATGTCACCCAGACTGTGGAAGGCCTGGAGCGATATCCCGTGAATGTCCGCTACGGCCGGGAGTTCAGGGATTCGGTGGAAAAGATGCGGAGGATACTGGTCCCGACCCCGTCGGGCGCACAGATCCCGATCGCCCAGCTTGCGGAGATTTCCCTTCACCAGGGCCCGGCGGGCATCAAGAGCGAGAATGCCCGGCGCACAGCCTGGGTCTATGTCGACCTCAAGGATATTGACGTCGCCACCTATGTGAAGAATGCCCGGAGGATCGTCTCCGAGCAGGTCCCGCTTCCCCCGGGCTACTCCCTTGTCTGGTCCGGCCAGTACGAATATATGGAGCGGGCCAATCAGCGGCTCAAGGTCGTGGTGCCCGTCACCCTGCTCGTGATCTTTGTGCTGCTCTATTTGAATTTCAAGAACGTGGCTGAGAGTATGATTGTCATGCTGTCACTCCCCTTTGCCATTGTAGGAGGCGTCTGGTTCATTTATCTCCTGGGCTACAACATGAGCATTGCCGTGGGGGTCGGCTTCATCGCCCTCGCCGGCGTGGCGGCCGAGACCGGCGTGGTCATGCTGGTCTACCTGGACCAGGCCTATGAAGACAAGCTGCGCGAAAGAGGGGGGATCCTCTCCATCTCGGACCTCTACGATGCCATCATGGAGGGCGCGGTGGACCGGGTGCGGCCCAAGATCATGACCGTGCTCTCCACCATGGTCGGTCTTTTTCCCCTCTTCTGGGGACACGGCGCCGGCGCCGACACCATGCGTCGCATCGCGGCGCCCATGATCGGCGGCATGGTCACATCGACCATTCTGACGCTGATTGTCATTCCGGCGATCTATGCCATCTGGCGAGGGGCCAAGATTGGAAATGGGAAACAGAAAAGGCAAAATGGGAAATAAGAAAGGGGAAATAGGAAATAGCAGATGGCCGGCAATCGCCTGGTTGAGCGCCATCATTGGGGAAGTCCGTGAATATCGACTGGGGAAAAGAGTCTAAATGTTCGTGTTCCTAAACAGGGCCACGTAGACAAAAAGGAGGTTTCATGATGAAAAAGTATGGTCTGATTTTTTCAGGAATTATGCTTCTTGCACTCACTCTTTCTTCGCCGCTGCCCCTGTTCGCCGGAGAGGGGCACCGGCACGAGCAGATGGAGCATGGTATGGAGACAAAGACCCCCGCAGCAGAGCATGTCGTCATCGATCCGGTCTGCGGCATGAACGTCAAACCCGAAGAGGCGGCGGGTCATGCAAAATACAAGGGAACGACCTACTATTTCTGCATGGCCTCGGAGGTTGAAACCTTCAAGAAGGATCCGGAAAAGTACCTGGCTCAGGTCGAAGGGCTTCAGCCATCGAGCACTGAGACCCCGGGCCAGCACCCGGGCCTTGGGCAACTGCTGGGCAACAAGGCCGGGGTGTCGGCAGGTCCTGATCACCCGCACGGCATGAGCCACAGCGGTCATTGGATGGCCCCTGAGGGCGAGGGGAAGAAGAAGAACCCCGTGCCGGCCACCACCGCGGGGGCGGACCGGGGCCGGGAAATCTTCACCACCCACTGCGCCGTCTGCCACGGCAGCGGCGGGAAAGGGGACGGCTTTCTGGCAGCGACCCTCGATCCGAAGCCGGCCGATCTGACCGGCGCACTGAGTCGCGGGCAGACCGACGGCGATCTGTTCTGGAAGATCTCCACGGGAAGGGGCACCATGCCGGGATGGGCGGAGGCCTTCTCCAAAGAGGACCGGTGGCACCTGATCCATTACATCCGATCTCTGCAGAAGTAGCCAACCGACACGCAAAGAAAACCATAATTAAGGAAATGGGGCCGGGACACAGTAAATCCCGGCTCCCATTCGCTCAGGCAACACCGAGAGAAGGCTTCCCTTCGACAGCGGGAGGGAAACCTGTGCCGACCCAAAGGGCCACCCATCGCGCAACCGCCGAGCCCTCCAATCCACTAATCGGCATCTATCCTTTCTCCCGCACCAGGGCTCTTCGGTAACCACCTGTAATTGTTTGGGTATTCGTCCCGGACGGACTTTACACTTGGGATCTCCTGAGATACAATAGAGCCAGTCGTTGACTCGGTCGGTTATCGAAAGCCCGGCACACGGGTCTCAGGTCCAGCGGACGGTGGCAGCCGTGCGGGGTTTCGGGGCTGGCAACGGGAAAGAGGAGTCACGGAGGAGCCATGGAAGAGTTGTCTCAGGAGATAACGCCTCAGGATATTCGCAGCGTGCGGGTCTACCGGGGGGGAATTCTGCTGGCGGCCGCGGGAGTCGTCGGGGGGGCCCTTTTGTTGTTCGTCTCCCGAGCATGGGAGACCCCCTCCGCGCAGGGGTGGATCGACAACCACCGGCTGTTCCTGCACCTGATGGTCTGGTCGGTCACTGCGGGAACGGGCATCTCCGTCGTGACGGTGCACCTCTACATGCGTCAGTTTCACACCCTGCTCAAGATCCTCTATGGAATCGGTCTGGCGGCTTTGGGCTGTTTTGTGGTGCTGGGCCTGATCGGCGGAAGAGGGTTTCTCCACATCCTCTATGAAACACCTTACGGAACCTTCGGTTTCGGCTTCGTCCTGGCGGCGCTTTGTGGCATCGCTGTGAAAGAGGCCTTCTGCTTCGGCCGGATCGAGGCCGTGCTCATTGCCGTGGTCACCCCGATTCTGGTCCTGGGACACCTGTTCGGTTCGATCAGTCCGCAGACGGGCTTCCTGCTGCTCTCGGCGGATGCCCTCTTTCTCGGCATTTTTGCCGCCCGCAAATGGATCATGCCCATCGATCTTGACGTCGGGGATAAGTCTGTCTACATGCAAGA
>CALZGC010000082.1 GCA_945786985.1 uncultured Nitrospirota bacterium
CGCACCCAGTGCGGCAGCGCGGCGTACGTCTCCGAGAGCCGGGCCCCCAGGTAGCGGGGATAGCCCGCAAAGACCTCATCGCCTCCGATGCCGCTCAGGGCCACGGTCACGTGCTTTCGGGTCTCCCGGGAAATCAGATAGGTGGGGATGGCGGAGGAATCACCGAAGGGCTCGCCCGTGGCGTTCACGATATCCGGGAGCAGGGCCACCACATCGGGCTTCAGAATGAACTCCCGGTGATCCGTGCCGAAGGCATCGGCCACCCGGCGCGCATCGGCCAGTTCATTGAAACTGGCGTCGGCCTCTCCATACCCCATGGAGAAGGTCTTCACCGGGCCGCTTCCCAACTCCGACATGAGGGCCACCAGCGTCGCCGAGTCGAGCCCTCCGCTGAGAAAGGCCCCCAGCGGCACATCGCTGATGAGGCGCATCCGGACCGCATCGGTGAGAAGCGTTCGGAGCCGTTCCAGACATTCCGCTTCGGAAAGCCCCTCCCCGCCTCCGGCTTCTTCCACGGCCTCGCTCAGGTTCCAGTAGCGGCGGACCTGGATCTCCCCGCGCCGGTACGTCAGGGAATGACCGGGCGGTAGCTTGTGCACCGAGCGGAACATGCTCAGGGGAGCCGGCACATAGAGATAGGTCAGAAAATAGTGGAGGGCTTCCGGATTGAAAACGTTCAGCGACGCATCGGCATCGACGAGCGTCTTGATCTCGGAGGCGAAGAGCAGACGCTGGCCGTCGAAGGCGTACACCAGAGGCTTGATTCCGAGGCGGTCGCGGGCGAGAAAGAGGCTCTCTCGCTTTCGATCCCAGAGCGCCATTGCGAACATCCCGCGCAGATGCTCCAGACACCCCTCGCCGTGCTCCTCGTAGAGATGGACGATCACTTCGGTGTCGGTGGCAGTGTAAAAGTGGTGCCCCCGTGCGATCAGGTCGGCGCGCAGCTCCCGGTAGTTGTAGATCTCGCCATTGAAAACGACCCAGACCGATTCATCCTCGTTGTGGACCGGTTGGCGCCCTCCCTCGAGATCGATGATGGCGAGCCGCCGCATCCCGAGGGTGACCTGCTCGTCGTCGAAGATCCCCTGATCGTCCGGTCCCCGGTGCCGCATACTCTGGCACATTTGCCCCACCAGTGACGGATCACTCCTCCCCGCGACGCCTGCTATCCCGCACACATGAGCCTCTCGAATTACAAGAAATATTTTGAAGGAAAAACGGCTACTTTCCCTTCAATTCTAATACGGCTCACCCATATTGACAATATTTTATCATTCAAAATCATGACAATACGGGCAAAGACGGAGGGGGGAATGGCACAACCACCTGAAGGGTGGGAACGCTCTGATAAATGAAGGATACGGATCAGGGTCTATCCGCAGCGGGGGGCAGCCCCAACGGGCCATCTTCTTCAGCTGTAACTGAATCTCAAAAGGGAGGACTTAGATGTCTTCAACAAGGCTGCCCGCAGAGGAGCCTTCTGAAACTGGAGGACTTCTTCGGTGATCTGGAAGATCCAGCCATCGAGGGACATGGAGCCGTCATAGCGGTCAAAAGCGTGGACCGCCTCGGTCAAGATTGTTTCGGTGAGAACCTCCGCCCGTCTCCGGTCGGAAACACGGACGAGAACGTAGTTATATACCTTTTGCAAGTATATAGAGACGAAATAGTCGAAAGATGCACGATCTCCGCCTATAATGCGCCTGATAATATCCTTATCCTTTTCGTTTAACGCCATATCACCATCTCCAGACTGAGAACTATAATATCTAGGCCATTAAACCATATCTTCTTTTGTTTGTCAACTTGACAAATAGCTTATTTTTTTTTGACGCCATTTATTAGTTATTTCGGACCTGAAGTCTGCCAGGCATTCATCTTTTAAGTTGCGCAAACCGGATCTCTGCCCTATCTTATGGAGACTTTGTGCCAAAGAGGCGGTCCTCATCCCCCCTCTGCCCGATTCCGATTCCCTGATACCCATTTACCGAGAGGCCATATCCATGCCGCAGGAAGACCTTTCCAAACTGAGAATCGACAAGACGGAACTGGCCGTGCGGTCGAAAAAATCGAAGCGCTCCATCATCTCCACCGCCATCCTCCTCCTCCTCATCGCAGCGGGACTCCTCTATTATTTCGGCTTCTTCTCACGGGCCCACAAAGTCGAAGTGGCCACGGTCTCCATGATCTTTCCCTCCCAGACCTTCACCCAACTCAACGCCAGCGGCTATGTGGTCGCGCAGCGCAAAGCGGCGGTCGCTTCCAAGGTGACGGGACGCCTCGTGGAGCTCAGCGTCGAGGAAGGAAGCCCCGTCCGGCAGGGGGAGGTCATCGCGCGCCTCGAGAACGACGATGTCACGGCCGCCCAGGATCAGGCCCGGGCCAATGTGCGCGTGGCGCGCTTCAGTGTGGCGCAGGCCCAGGCGGAACTGGAAGATGCAGCGCTGTCGTTGAACCGAATCAAGGGGCTGATCACCCAGGGATTCGCTTCACAGCAAGACCTGGATGTGGCAAAGGCTCGGTACCGAAAAGCCGCCGCCGCCGTGTCGGGCGCAAAGGCCGCCGAACGGGCAAGCCGGGCGGCCCTGAAGTCCGCCGAGGTCTCCCTGGACTATACCTACATCCGCGCCCCCTTTGATGCCGTGGTACTGACCAAGAATGCCGACATCGGCGATATCGTCACCCCCATCGGCGCTGCGGCCGATGCCAAGGCGGCGGTCGTAACCATCGCAGACATGGACTCGCTGCAGGTGGAGGTCGACGTCTCCGAGTCGAACCTGGCGACGGTAAAGGTCAGGCAGCCGTGTGAAATTCAGCTCGACGCCCTGGGAGACACCCGCTTTCCA
>CALZGC010000083.1 GCA_945786985.1 uncultured Nitrospirota bacterium
ACAGAAGGGAGGACAAGCATGAGCAACAAGATTCTGCTGGTGGACGATGAGCCGCACATCCTGCGATCGCTGCAGTTCAAACTGGAGCGGGTGGGCGGCTACGAAATCGTCACCGCGGCCGACGGTGAGGAGGCCATGGAGATGATCGAGAAGGAGCGACCCTGTCTGGTCTTTCTCGACATCATGCTCCCCAAGAAGAACGGCTACGAAGTGTGCCGGTGGGTCAAGGACAAACTCGAGTTCTGGGACACCTACGTCATCATGCTCTCGGCCAAGGGGCAGCGGGACGAGGTCGTCAAGGGCCTCGACTGCGGCGCGGACGAATACATGACCAAGCCCTTCGATCCCAACCAGGTTCTGGAGCGCACCAAGAAGCTCATGGAAGAGCGCGAGGGCGTGACCGAGTAATCGTAAGTCATTTTCTCCAGAACTCCGGCAGAAACAGCACAAGAACCGTGTAGACCTCGAGCCGGCCGATCAGCATGCAGAGTGAGAGCACCCACTTGCCGAGCGCCGGAATCGCGGCGAAGTTGTCCGTGGGCCCAACCCCGCCAAGACCGGGGCCGACATTGGCCAGGCAGGTGAGAACGGCTGTGAAGGCCGTGATTAGATCCAGCCCGAGGAGCGCCATCACCCCCGAGCCGAGGACCAGGATGAAGATAAAGATGAAGAAGTAGCCCCAGATACTGGCAATGATCCCTTTGCTGATAATGACCCCTCTCAGCTTCACCGGCACGATGGCGTGGGGATGAATCAGCTGATAGAGCTCCCGATACCCCTGCTTGATCAGAACCTGGATTCGGACGATCTTCATGCCCCCCCCCGTGGATCCGGCCATTCCCCCCAGAAACATCAGAAGCACCAGCACCAGTTGCAGGACATAGGGCCAGGTCTCAAAGTCGGCCGTTCCATAACCGGTGGTTGTCATGATCGACGCAACCTGAAAGGCCGCGTGGCGCAGCGCCGTCCCCAGGTCCCCGTACACCTGGCCCCACAGGTTCCAGGCCACGAAGAGGGTCGCGAACACAAGCGCGCCGATATAGAAATGAAACTCCGTATCCTTGTAGAAGCCCCGGAAATCTCCCAGCAGGAAGCGGTAGTGGAGGGCAAAGTTGATGCCGGCCAGAACCATAAAGAGCGTGATCACCCCGTCGATATAAGCGCTGTTGTATGCGCCAACGCTGAGATTGCGGGTGGAAAAACCCCCGGTCGCCAAGGTGGTGAAGGTGTGGCAGGCGGCATCGAAGAAACTCATCCCGCCCGCTTTGAGTAGAACAAACTCGACCAGAGAAAAGAGAAGATAGACAAGCCACAGCGTCTTGGCCGTGTCTTTGATACGCGGCGAGAGCTTGTCGTAAACCGGCCCCGGGACCTCGGCCTTGAAAAGCTGCATTCCCCCCACACCGAGGAGGGGCAGGATCGCGATGGAAAGCAGGATGATCCCCATCCCGCCCAGCCACTGCGTCATGCTGCGCCAGAAGAGAATGCCTCGGGGCAGCCCCTCGATCTGGGTCAAAACGGTGGAACCCGTGGTGGTAAAGCCGGACATGGCTTCGAAATAGGCGTCCACTACGGAAGCGAAGGTGCCGGCGAAGAGATAGGGGAGCGCCCCCGCAGCAGCGGCAAGCGTCCAGCAGAGGGCCACAATGGCAAAACCCTCCCGATGGCGCACTTCCGCCCTATCCCCCCAACCGGAGAGTACGCCCAGAAGCCCCACACCCGCTGTGACCATCATGGCGTGAAAGAAGGCCCGCCACGACGCTTCGTGGTAGTAAAGCGACACCAGCAGGGGCACCAGCATGATACCCGCCAGCAGCACCAGCAGGGCCCCGGAAATCCGAAACACCAGGCGCAGCCGCATGACTAAAAGAACTCCAGTTTAACGGCCAACGCTTTCTCGACCTTCTTGACTGACTTGGCAAGCGTGAAGATGACCACTTTGTCATCGGGCAGGATGATGTCGTCTCCGCCCGGAATGATCACCTCACCGCTGCGCACCACGGCCCCGATGATGACATCCTTGGGAAACTTGATCTTTCGAATCGGCTTGTTCACAATGGCCGAGGTCGGGAGCGCCTGCACCTCCAACGCTTCCGCCTCCTCTTCCTTCAGCGTGTTCACTGAAAGCACCTTCCCCTTGCGGATGAAGCGCAGAATGGCGCCAGCCGTTGTGATGCGCGGGCTGATGGCAGTGTCGATCCCGATGGAGGCCGCAATGGGAATGTACTCGGAGCGGTTGACGAGGCTGATCACCTTCCGGGCGCCGAGCCGCCGCGCGAGCAGGGAGATCAGCATGTTGTCTTCCTCGTCGTTGGAGACGGCGATAAAAACATCGGCATTGGCAATGTTTTCCTCTTGAAGGAGCGACACCTCCCTCGCGTCCCCGTGCAGAATCACCGTCTTGTTCAGCTGCCCGGTCAGCTCATTGCAGCGCTCCTCGCTGATTTCAATCACCTTGACGCTGACATCGGCCTTCTCGAGCCCCTGCGCCAGGTTCAGTCCGATGCGACCGCCCCCCATGATCATGACCTTGTTCACCGAGCCGACGGGGAGCTTGAGAAACTCAAAGAGCTGCCGGTACTCGCCGGTCCGGGCGACAACATAGATCAGGTCGTCGGCCAGAATACGGTCATCCCCTCCGGGAACCAGGACGCGTTCGTTGCGAAGAATCGCGACCACCAGGTAGCGTCCTTCCTTAACCGATGGCGGAAGCTCCCTCAGTTTGAGGTCCCGGATGGGTGAATCGTGGGCGATTTTCAAACCGATCAGCTGTACTTTCCCATCGGCGAACTCGATCAGATCCGTTGCAGCCGGAACCTTGAGGAGCCCTAGGATTTTCTCCGCCACCTCCGTCTCCGGGGTAATGGTGAAATCGATCCCCAGGTGATCTTTGCCCAGGAACGCGGAATGTTTCGTATAGGCGGGGTTGCGGATCCGGGCGATCTTGGTGGGAATACCGAACTGAACCCCGGCCAACATGCAGGAGATCATGTTGACTTCGTCCATACTGGTGACGGCCACGAGCATGTCCGCGCCCATGGCCCCGGCCTGCTCGAGCACTTCCGGGTTGCTCCCCTCCCCGTGCACCGCCCGGACATCAAGCGTCTCCCGAAGCTTCTTGATGCGCTCTGCATCGCTGTCGATGACGATCACATCCAGGTTTTCCCGGACCAACCAGCTGGCCGTATGGTATCCAACTTCGCCGGCTCCTACAATAATCACCCTCATAACCGCTGCTCCTTCCGGGCCGCCCGAGGGCGGGGCGCAGCCTCCGAATCTCCGGATTGGTTCGTCTGGACAACTTTCAACTTCTGCAGGAAGAGCTTGTAGATTTGGCGCTGGTCGGCCAGTTCTATCTTGAACATCAGATTCCCGATCGAGAAACGCTCCCCTTCCTGCGGAATACGGCGCAGATAGTGCAAGATGTAACCGCTCAGGGTCTTGTAGCCGTTGCCCGGAATGTCGAGACCCAGCTTCTCATTCAGCTCCTCCACCCCAATCCTGGCGTCCACCAGGAACTCCCGCTCTCCGATCTCCCGGTAGAGTTGCTCCTTGAGGTCAAACTCGTCCTCTATCTCTCCGAATATTTCTTCCAGGATATCCTCAACGGTCACGATGCCGCAGGCATTCTCGGCGGTGTCCAGTACGACGGCCATCATGATTTTCCGTTTCTGGAAGTCGCTGAGCAGATCGCGGATCAGCGTTTCCGCATCGACGAAGAAGGGTTTGCGGTAATGATCGGCCACCACGCCCTCCAGATTCTCGACCCGCACCAGATCGAGGGCGTGCAGCAGACCTACGACGCGCTGCTTTTGCCCCCGGTGGACAGGGAGCCTGGTAAACCCGGTGGCCCGAACCTGTTCGATGGCTTCAGACACGCTGGCCGTTTCGCTGACGGAGACCACATGTTCCAGGGGCACCAGGACTTCCTTCACCCGGATCTCGTTGAACTGGAAGATCTTTCGGATGATCCTGAGCTCTTCTTTCTGGAGCGCCTCGCTGCCCTGCACGAATATGCGTATCCATTCCAGCTCCTCATCCTCTACAAATGGATTCTCTTCGATCCGGTGCATCCCAAAGATACTTCGGACCGAATGAAAGAATCCGACGGAAAGAACGACGACAGGCTTGAGAGCCAGGATACAGTACGACAGGGGGCGGGCAATCCAGACAGCCGTATGCTCGGGCCGCTCGTAGGCGATGACTCTCGGAATCATCTCGCCGAAGACCGTCACCGACATCGCGTGCATCAAAGACGCCACAACCAGCGTCACGGGGCCGATCTCACCCACCGTTCGAAAGACGAGCAGCCCGAAGAAGAGGGTGCTCGTGGCTACCGCAACAATGGAGCCCAACAGCAGCGTCTGATTCACCATGGGGGGATCGGAGAGGATGCGGAGCAGTGGGGCCGTTCCCGGCTCCTCTTCCTCCCGTTGTTCCAGGAAAATCAGTTTATCGGACACCACCAAGGCGATTTCGGCAACCGCAAAAAACGCCTCTCCCAAGAGTCCCCCCAGCAGTCCCACAAAATATAGAGCGCTCAGCAGCATAAGAGATTCTATTTCCCTGAAGGCGGCACATCTTGTCCGCTCGTCCCCCCGTCGCCAAGTCGCGTGACGAGGAGTTCTTCGATACGGACCCCTTTGACCCGACGCACCACGATCTCCAGGTTTTCCCAGCGAATCGTTTCCCCGTATTTGGGGAAGTGGCCGAGCTGTTCGAGCACGAAACCTCCGATGCTCTCGTAGTCTTCGCTCTCAATACTGGTATCGAACAGCTCGTTGAAGTCATCGGGCGCCAGCATGGGAGAGACCCGGAACGTCCTCGGATTGAGCTGTTTCCAGTGTGTGACTTCCATGTCCCCCTCGTCGTGAATCTCACCCACGATTTCCTCCAGGAGATCCTCGAGACAGACGAGCCCCTCCACACCACCGTACTCGTCGACCACCATGGCAATGTGAACGTTCTGTTTCTTGAACTCCCGGAGCAGCTCGCTCACCCGCTTGGTCTCGGGAACATGCAGGGCCGGATGCAGCAGGTTTCGGGGAAGGCGCGACCCCTCGGGTTCACCTTTGAGCATCAGCGAAAGCAGGTCCTTGATATAGAGCATACCAACGATGTAGTCGCGGTCCCCCTCGTAAACGGGGATCCGGGAAAATCCCGCAGCCCGCACCTCGCGTATAATGGTCGACAGATCCTCCTGCACGTCGACGCAGAACATGTCCGGCCGGGGCGTCATGACTTTTTTGACCAGGGTCTCGCGAAACTCCATCACATTCTGGATCATCTCTCGTTCATACAGATCAGGTTCGACCTCCGCCTCCGAGACCATCAAGTTCTTGAAGTCCTTGTCCTGAATCACGGGCGCTTCCTTCTCACCGCCGCCTCGCAGTATCAGGGATGCCAGCGTTTCCAGCGGAACCCGAAACGGCGTCATCGCTAAAACCAGGAACTTCAAATACGGCGCAACCCTCCCGATGTAGGCCATCTCCCTTCCCTGCACCAACGCCCGGGGCAGAATCCGTCCCAGATAGAGATAGAGCGCCAGCACCAGCACCAGCCAGAGCCCCCGGACGAAAGGACTGCCAAGTACGAACAACGTCATCATGACCAGAACCACGAGGATCGCCTGATGCAGGATCAGCAGGGTCAGAAGGGTCCGTCGGGGATGGTCCGTCAGAAATCGCAGGGTGGCGCTTTCACGGATCTCCGCCATCTCCAGGACCTCTGAGCGATCCAATGCAAAGAAAGCCTTCTTGGAACTGGCGACAAAAGCTGCAAAGAGGATCAGGGTGAAAGAAAAAAGAATGTATTGATATAGGGGAACGTCCAAATGGATCTGACCTCACTGGTAGCCTTTTCCGGGACCTTGTTTCACCGCCCGGCAGAGCGGCGACAGGCCGCAAGACGTTTTTCTATATATACCACCGCAAGTTACGTTAATCAATCTCTTTCGAAAGCACTCGGCGGCACTCGTCAGCCCTTTTGGAACAGGTGACGGAGAATGTCTTTGGCCAGGAACGGCATGACCTTCAGCAACTCTTGTTTGAGCGTTCCATAACCCTGCTCGCCCGCAATCAGATCGGCCAGCACCTTCCGGATGGCGGCATTCTCGTCGGAGAGCGCAACCAGACGGGCCGAAACCCGAGGATCAAAGAACGCTTCCACATAGAAGGCCGCCTTGCTCAACTCCGGCACAAACTCCCGCCGGCATGCTTGTTCGTAGGTCTCGGCGCATCCCTCTTTCAGGGCCTCCGAAAGAAGTTCGGCCGACCGGAACGCGTAGTAAATCCCCTCTCTCGTCACCGGGTCGACCCATCCCGCGGCATCCCCGATGAGCGCCCAATTCGACCCGCCTGTGCGATTCGACGCAAGACCTTGTCGGGTCAGGGAAGGAATGAGTGCTCCGAAACGGACCCGCTCCCCCGTCGTGACGTCGGGGGCGTGCTGCGTCAGGAATTCGTCCAGGCGCGCGAACAAGGCCTGCCCGGATACCGCTCCCATCGGCGCCCCGATCCCCACGGACAGGTGGCCGTCTCTCGGGAAGATCCAGATATAGCCCGTAATCCCCTCCGGAAAGCCGATGACGAGTTCATCGTCGAACTCACCCGCCACCCAGTAGCCGACCGACACGGTGACGTCCTCGCCCGCAAAGGGTTTAAAGAGGGACCGCCGAACGGCACTCTGGGCCCCGTCCGCTCCGACCACGAAATCGAATGCGTATTCCTGCCCGCCCGCGAGCACCCGCCATTGCCCATCGTTCGGGACCATACTGGAAACACGCTCCCGCACCAGAGCCGCACCGGCGGTGGTGGCCTGATCCAGGAGGTACGCCCCCAGGGATTCCCGGGACGCGATCCGAACCGGAACGGTGAGGGGCACCTGACATCTCTCCCCCCCCGGCGCGATCATCCGCATGCGGTGTACCGTGCGGCAGGCATCGCGGAAACCATCCAGTACGGGAAAGGCCTCGAAGCTCCGATGGGTGATCCCGCCGCCGCAAGGCTTCTCCCACGGCCCCTTCGGATCAAAGAGGACGACCTCCTGGCCCTCTCCGCCCAGAAGCGCGGCCAGATAGCTGCCGGCGATACCTGCACCGACGATTCCGATTCGCATCGAGACCCCTCCGTCGTATTGGGCATTTACTATAATGGAATCGAGAAGGGAACACAACAGGGCCGTCAAAGCCCCAACACCGACAAGAAATTGATGCCACGCGCTCGCTGTTTGCCCGACGCTTTACGCCTGTTTCGCTATATTTAACAGTGAGTTACAAAATACATCTTTTTTGGCATGAAGCTTGCTGTTACAAGGGAGATACGACCGATGAGATGAGACACCGTCCGTTTTAGGAGGAGACCATGGACCAGGGAGTCGCATTGAGGAGGCCCACGGCAAAGACTGCTGAGAGGCCCGCACCCGCAGAGGCGGTGGAAGGCTACGAGCAGAGGATCGCCCAGCTCGAGCGCGAGGTTCGGCGGCTTCAACCCTACAAGCAGATGGCCGTGATCGATCATCTCACACAGATATTCAACCGCCGCTATTTCGACTCCCGACTGGAAGAGGAAGTTGCCCGGATGTCGCGGCGGGGCTTCCCCTTCTGCGTGGCACTGGTGGACCTGGACCACTTCAAGAAAATCAACGACACCCACGGACACTGCGTCGGTGATCTCGTTCTTCGGGAATTCGCCCATTTTCTCACGCAGAACCTGCGCAGAATCGACGTGGTCTGCCGGATCGGCGGCGAGGAGTTTGCGGTGATCATGCCCGACACCGACATCACTGCGGGGCTCGTCATTATGCAACGGATCCTGGAAAAGCTCCTCCATCATCCTTTCACCATCCAGAACCACCCGTCCATTCAGATCAGCTTCAGCTGCGGGATCGTCTCCAACGCACTCTCCTTCAAGAACCACAACGCCATTGTGGACGAGGCGGACCAGGCCCTGTACGAAGCAAAACGGAGCGGACGGAGTCAGATCATGGCGCGCAACTGCTAACCGCCGCTCGCTAAAGACTCCGACCAGACAGCACACCGTAGCGCTCTGCCCACCAACAAAATACGTCACTCTTCAGCGAAACCTTCTTCTGTTTGCACTCAGGTGTCAAAAACGGTCAGTGTCAAAAATTGACGTTGACGCTAAACACCGCGGCCGCTACGCTGGAAAAATACACGCGTCTCCGCCGGCGGCGGGGAGAGCCTTGCAACGCGAAACAGAGGAGGATTCGGAACTCCAGTCACACGCGACACCTATTCCTTTGCTCAGAGCAAACCACCGGAAATGGTGGGGCGCAGAGTTACGGGGCTAAAGAAGCAGCTTGCG
>CALZGC010000084.1 GCA_945786985.1 uncultured Nitrospirota bacterium
GATGACCGCAAAATTCTCGCCACTGCCGACGCCGCGGCCGCCGCTGATGATGATATCGGCCTCGGTGATGTTCACCGTCTCCTCGATCTCCTCGACGGTCTTGAGCACTTCCGACCGCAGGACCGCGCCGCCGTTCATCGGGACCGCCATGATTTCGCCCCGTCGGGCCTGATCGATTTGCGACTGCTTGAACACCTTGTGCCGGACCGTCGCCATCTGCGGGCGGTGGTTCGGACAGAGAATGGTGGCCAGAATATTTCCGCCGAAGGCGGGCCGGGTCTGAAGGAGTTCCCGTGTGTCTGGGTTCACTTCGAGACCGGTGCAGTCCGCTGTGAGTCCGGTGCCGAGGCGCGCCGCCACCCGGGGGACGAAGGAGCGACCGATGGCCGTAGCCCCCGTCAGGACGATTTCGGGCTGATGCTCGCGAATCAGATCGGCCAGCACCGCGGCATAGGCATCCCCATTGAAGTCCTTCAGCACGGGGTCGTCGGCCAGATAGACACGGTCCGCGCCGTGGGCCACCAGTTCCGAGGCTTTCCCGCTGATGTCCTGTCCCAGCAGTACGGCCGCGAGGTGTGTGTCGAGGCGATCGGCCAGCCTGCGACCCTCCCCCAGCAGCTCCAGCACCACCGGTGCGATCTTGCCATGGCGCTGTTCCGCAAAGACCCAGATGCCGCGAAATGCGGCCAGGTCCGCCGCCGGGGCCGCGGGCTGCACTGCCTCCATTTCCAGCGCTTCAAACTCGCAGACCTCCACGCAAGCGCCGCACAGGGTGCAGGCTTCATTGATCACCGCCGTCCCATCGATCATTTCTATGGCCCCGAAGGGGCACTCATCCACACAGACTTCGCATCCGGTGCATGTCTCTTTGCATACCAGTACGGCCACGGTCCCTTCCTTACACGATGTTCATCCGCCGGATCTCGGCGACCAGCCGGTCGACCTGCTCCCGGGGCTCTCCCTGCAGGAGTTCGCCCTTGCGGCGAAACTCGGGGGTGAAGATTTTCCACACCTGGGTGGGTGAGCCCTTCAGCCCGAGGCGCTCCGGATCGGCACCGATGGCCTCGGAAGACCAGACGGGGATCTCTATTTTCTTGGCCCGCATTTTCCCTTTGAGAGACGGCAGCCTCGGCTCATTGATCTCCTTGACCACGGTCATGACGGCCGGCAGCTGCGTGCGCACCACGTCGTACCCGTCGTCCATGAGCCGCTCCACGGTGATTTCTCCGTCACCGGCGTCTTCGATTTTGCGAACGTACGCGGCAAACCCCCAGTTGAGGTTCTCCGCAATCCCCGGACCGACCTGGGCGGTATCTCCGTCGATGGCCTGCTTGCCGCAGAGGACCAGGTCGACCGCACCGAGCTTGCCGATGGCCATGGCCAGCGTATAGGAGGTGGCGAGCGTATCGGAGCCCGCAAAGGCGCGGTCCGAAACCAGCACGGCCTGATCGATCCCCATGGAAATCGCTTCCCGCAGGGCGGCCTCGGCCTGGGGCGGTCCCATGGTCAGGACGATCACCTCGCCGCCGAAGCGCTCGCGCAGGCGGATCCCCTCCTCCATGGCGTACATGTCGAAGGGATTGATGATGCTGGGCACCCCTTCCCGGATGAGGGTATTGGTCTCGGGATCGATCCGCACGTCCGCGACGTCCGGCACCTGCTTGATGCAAACGACAATCTTCATGAAAACAGCGGCAGCCGTCAGCCGACGGCCACGCCCTCCTTCTTGCCTGTGTACTCCTTGATCAGCTCCAGACCGATCACATTGCGCTGAATCTGGTTGGTCCCCTCATAGATCTGGAGAATCTTCGCATCCCGCATCATCTTCTCCACGGGGTACTCCCGCATGTAACCGTAACCGCCCATGATCTGCACCGCATCCGTGGTGACTTTCATGGCCGTGTCCGTGGCGAAGAGCTTGACCATCGCCGCTTCCTTGGAGATCGATTTGGGGTTGCTGTCGAGGAATTTACAGCCGGCGTAGAGCAGTGCGCGGGCCGCCTCCGTCTGGGTGGTCATGTCCGCCAGCATATGCTGAATGGCCTGCTGGGCTGCGATGGGTTTGCCGAACTGCACCCGGGACTTGGCGTACGTGGCGGCCTCATCGATGGCCCCCTGGGACAGTCCCACCCCCTGGGCCGCGATGCCGGGTCGGGACTTGTCGAGGGTCTTCATGGTCACGATGAACCCCATTCCTTCTCGGGCCAGGAGATTTGCCGCCGGGATGCGGCAATCCTCGAAGATCAGCTCCCGCGTCGCGGAGGCCCGGATCCCCATTTTCTTCTCTTTCTTGCCGAAGTTGAATCCCGGCGCTCCCTTCTCCACGATGAAGGCCGAAGCGCCCCGGGCGCCCCGGGACCGGTCCGTCATGGCGATGATCGAGTAGATCTCGGCTTCCCCGCCGTTGGTGATCCATTGCTTGGTGCCGTTGAGAATGTAGCTGTCGCCGTCCTTGACCGCGGTCGTCTGGATGCCACCCGCGTCCGACCCGGCGTTGGGCTCGGTCAGACCGAAGGCCGCCAGGCTCTTGCCGCCGGCAACGGGTGGGAGATATTTCTGTTTCTGTTCGGCATTGCCGTAAAGCAGAATCGGGTAGGCGCCGAGGCCGCTGGCTGCGAACGATACGGAAACGGCGATACAGACCCGGGAGAGCTCTTCGATGGCCAGACAGTTCTCCAGAATGCCGCCGCCCAGACCGCCGTACTCTTCGGGAATGTACAGACCGAACATGTCGGCCTCACCCAGCACACGCATGATCTCCCAGGGAAACTCCTCCTTCTCGTCCAGTTCGGCCCGCACGGGCAGCACTTTCTCCCTGGCGATCTGCGCCGCCAACTCCTTGATCATCAACTGTTCTTCGCTGAGAAAGTAATCCATGGCCGTCTCCCCGTGCGCAACATGGCCTGACGTGTGCTCTCACGCCCATGCCGCCTCACCTGTGCGGTCCCGCAAACCCTGTGCCGGGACAATGCCCCGGCGAATACCGAAGCGGTGGGCCACTCGGCGTGAAAGCGGGTCCAGATGAATTGCTGCTGTACCTAACACATTTTAATATCTCAGTCAATTCCTTTAGAATATCATCGGGTTAGACGTGCATCCGGGATCGGCCCGTCACCATTTGAGCAGCGCGGAAGCCCAGGTCAGCCCGCCGCCGAACGATTCGAACAGCACGTGATCGCCCGGGCGGATCCGGTCTGTCCGCACGGCTTCATCGAGTGCAATCGGTATGGACGCAGCCGAGGTGTTTCCGTAGCGCTCCAGGTTGACCACCACCTTTTCCATGGGTAACCCCAGCCGCTTGGCCGTCGCCGCAATGATGCGGATATTGGCCTGGTGGGGGATCAAAAGATCCACGTCGGCGGCCTGCAGCCCGTTCGCCGCGAGGGCTTCCAGAACAGCCTCCTCCAGTGTCTTGACGGCCACCCGGAAAAGCTCGTTGCCCCGCATGACCAGATACTCCGCTTCGGTTCGGATCAATTCCTGAGTGATGGGATTCCTGGAGCCGCTGCGGGCGACCATGAGCATGTCGGCGTAGGTGCCGTCGGCATGCAGGTGGGTCGACAGAATGCCGCGCTCCCCTTCTTCCGCGCGCAAAATGGCCGCCCCAGCCCCGTCTCCGAAGAGGACACAGGTGTTCCGGTCCGACCAGTCCAGGACCCGGGAGAACTTCTCGGCCCCGATGACCAGCGCCGTCCGGGCCGAGCGGTTCCGCAGAAACTGATCGGCCACACCCAGGGCATAGAGAAAGCCCGAGCAGGCGGCGGAGAGATCGAAGGCCGGTTTACCGATAATTCCCAGCCGATGCTGAACGATGCAGGCCGACGAGGGAAAGCTCATGTCGGGGGTGGCCGTGGCGAGCACGATCAGGTCGATCTCCGACGGCGCTATGCCGGCATGGGCAACCGCCCGATTCGCAGCCTCGGTGCCCATGTCGGAGGTGGTCTCTTCTTCAGCGGCGATGCGGCGCTCCCGGATGCCCGTTCGGGTCCGGATCCACTCATCCGACGTGTCCACCCGCTTGGCGAGCTCCGCGTTGGTCACCACCTGGGCGGGCAGATAACTGCCTGTACCGACAATCCGACTTCTGATCATTCCTTCGCCTCGACCGGCGAAGTGTCCGCACCGGCCGGCCTTTCCCCACTGTTCACAGCGGATTCGGCTGCCTGCACCGTCTCCCCGATGACCGCTGCGTATTCCGTCATACCGGCCGCAATCTTCGCCGGAATCTCATGCACCACACATTCGCCTGCAATCCGGAGCCCATTCATGAGTGCCTTCGCCGAGGAGCCTCCGTGGCTGATGATCACGTTCCCGTTCACACCGAGCAGGGGGGCGCCCCCCACTTCCGAGTAATCGAAGCGCTTCTTGAAGCGCTGAAAGGCCGGCGCCAGGAACCAATAGCCAAGCTTGCGCCAGCCCAGGGATGCGATCTCCGCCCGCAGCACCCGGCTCATGACCGAGGCCACGCCCTCACTGATTTTCAGGGCGATGTTGCCCACAAAGCCATCGCAGACGACGACGTCGACCGTGCCGTTGTAAACATCCCGCCCTTCCACATTGCCCACGAAGTTGATGGGCAGCGCCTTGAGCGCGCTGTGGACTTCCTTGGTCAGCTCGTTGCCCTTGACATCCTCCGAGCCAATATTGAGCAACCCTACCAACGGCTTCTCTTTGCCGAGGATGTGCCGGGCATAGAGGTCTCCCATGATGCCGAACTGCACCAACTGGGAGGGCTTGGCATCGACGTTGGCTCCCACATCGAGCAACAGAGTGGTACCGCGGATATTCGGCAGGACGGTGGCAATGGCCGGACGGTCCACACCGGAAATCGTTCGCAGCACGAACTGGGCCGTGGCCATGACAGCACCCGTGTTGCCCGCGCTGAGGCAGGCATCGGCGGACCCCGCTTTGACCTGGTTCACCGCCACACGGATCGATGAGTCCTTCTTCTTCCGGAGAGCCTCCACCGGGGATTCGTCCATGCGAACCACCTCGGAGGCGTGGTGGATGGTGATGCCCAGACCGGAGATATCGTGCCGCTTCAGGGTCTCTCCGACCTTGGCCTCATCACCCACCAGAATGATCTCATGACCGAACTTGCCGGCCGCAAGAACACTCCCTTCGACCACCCGGTCCGGCGCGTAGTCCCCACCCATGGCATCGACGGCAATTTTCAATCTCACCTCAATCAAACGCCCGTGAATTGATCATCGACCGGTAAGCAATACCTGGGAGGAAGGTCAAACCTCTTCTACCGCAATGACCTCCCGGCCTTTGTAATGTCCGCAACTGGGACACACAAAATGGGGGAGCTTCGGCTCCTGGCACTTGGGACAGCGCGACAGGGAGGCCGTCTGGACCTTGATATGCGTCCGCCTCTTGTCTCTCCGGGCCTTGGATGTTCTTCTCTTCGGTACCGCCATAGCGCTCTCTCTTTACCTTTACGAATCGGGATCCCTCAACAGTTCCTTCAATTTGGCAAAACGGGTGTCCGACTCCACCGGGCCACAGCCGCATTCACTCAGGTTGCTATTCTGACCGCACTGCGGGCACAGGCCGCGACAACTCTCCCGGCAGAGCGGTTTGAGCGGAAGGCTCTCCGCCACCTGACCGGCCACCAACTCTAGGATGTCGATGCCCGCCCCGGTGTAGGTCAGCACGTCCATGTCATCGGGAAGAAGCTGCACTTCACCGTGGCTTTCGGCCTTCTCCGCCGGCCGGATCTCCACCGTAAATTCGGAATCGATGGGGAAGGAGAATTCCTCGAGACATCGGGCGCACGTCAGGGTTGCCGTCGTCTCTGCGCGCCCCGTTGCCTGGACGAACTGATCAACCCGGCTCAACCGCAGACGGGCCACAATCTTATCGCCAAACCGGAGGGCCGCCTCCTCCTCGAAAAAACGACTTCCCCCCTCCTTGAGCTCAATGCTCAGCCCCTCCGGGGGGATCTCCTCAATCTGTACTCGCATTGGTTCACCCTTCGGTGGAGACCGCCTGATGAAATGGTACCGCCATGGGCGCTGCCCGCCGAAAGGGCGCCTGCTGTCCCGGTTCTGCCGATGGACACACCCCACCGGGCGGGATCCCCCAGGCCCAAAAACATGAAAGCGTTATATATAGTTGCCGGCGGGGAGATTGTCAAGGAAAAGTTGGGCGCCCTTTCGGTAACGGTACATGAAATAAAGGAAATCGGCGCCGGGTGGGGCAGGCAATTCGCGGGCTAGATCTCCTCATTACCCGTGTGCCGGATGATCTTTCCCTCCGCCAAATAGCCCACCCTCTTCGCAATATTGGTGGCGCCATCGGCAATCCGTTCCAAATACTTTAGTGACCCTATTTACGAACAGGGCCACTTGGTCACCCGACACTCCGAATGGCCACACCCGTCCATGATCCGGAAGTCGCCCCGTAGATGGCCTGCGCATATCGATGGCAACGCCCTCAGGGATAGTTCACGGAGACCAGAAAAAGGCCCTTGCCCGGCGCCGTCTGCCCGGCCCGTGTCCGGTCCCGCCCCCGGAGGATCTCCGCCACGCTCTCCGCATCTTGCCGGCCGCGCCCCACATCGACCAGCGTCCCCACAATGTTGCGAACCATATGTTTCAAAAAGGCGTCGGCCGAAACCACACAGTGGATCCACCCGTCAGCCTGCTGGATCTCAAGTTTTCGAATCTCCCGGCGGGGATGCCTGGCGCAGCAATCGGAGGCCCGAAAGGCGGAGAAGTCGTGCCGGCCGAGCAGCACCTGCGCAGCGGCCTGCATGGCAGCCGCCTCTAACGGATGGGGGATATGCCAGCAGCGATTTCGCGCAAAGGCGCTGCGATGCCCGCGATTCAGAATCTCATAGCGATACGTTTTTCCCCGAGCACTGAAGCGCGCATGGAAGTCGTGAGACATCTCTTCCGCGCCGGTGATCACGATATCCCTTGGTATGAGCGCGTTCAGCCCCCGCTGCAGCACGGAACACTCGAGGGTGCTTTCCGTCTTGAAATGCGCCACCTGCCCCTCGGCATGAACCCCCGCGTCCGTACGCCCGGCGCCGATCACCTTCGGTCGCTGCCCGGTCAGCCGCGCCAGCGAGTTCTCCAGCGTTTCCTGGACGGTGATCCCGTTGGGTTGACTCTGCCAACCGTGATAAGCCGAGCCGTCGTACTCAATGGTCAGTTTGATATTTCGCACCATGGGTTCGCAGGATAGACCATGGCAGGCCCCGGCTGCAAACGAAATCTAATGGGAGGAGAGGGAGGATCCAGGTGAACGGTAACAGCGGGGGGGTTACTTGCTGTACGCGTACTCCGCTGAATTCATGAAACGGGACACGCCTTTGGAGAGTCCCTGCGCAATGGTCTGGCGGTATTTCGCGTTCTTCAGCCGTTTCTCCTCGGTGGGATTGGTCATGAATGACACTTCGACCAGGACGCTGGGCATTTTCGCCCCCTGCAGAACCATGAAGGGGGCCCCCTTCACACCGAGACTCTTGACATTCCTGTATTTGGCCTGGAGGTTACTGGTGAGCGCCCCCTGCAGAACATCTGCCAGGCGGGTGGACTCCTCGGTCTTGTTGCTGAGCAGCAAATCGTTTAGGATTTTTTCCAGATCACTCACAGCTTTCCTGGAATAGCGGTTCTCCCGTGCCGCCACCTGTTTCCCGCGGTGGGACGCGGCAAGATCGAGGAACCACGTCTCCACCCCTCGCAATTTTCGGTTCTCCGCGGCGTTGACATGGATGGAGATGAACAGGTCCGCCTTCTCCCGATTGGCAATCTCGGGGCGCTCCTCCAGGGGAATGAAGACGTCCCCCGTCCGGGTCATGATCACCTCCAGACCGAGTTGATCCACCAGAATGGAACGCAGCCGCCGGGCAATGTCGAGAGTCACATCCTTCTCCATGAACCCGGTCTTGCTGATACACCCAGGATCCTTGCCGCCGTGGCCCGCGTCGATCACCACCTTTCGGATCTTCATACCGAACTGCTCAGAGAGCGTCGGTGACCCGGTCGGTCGGCTCTGCGATTCCGCCCGGATCCTGGCCAGCTTCTCCAGAACAGAATTCGCACCGGCCGAATCGATCACAATGCGGTTCGGAGCCTTAAGGCTAAAGACCGTCACATTCTGGCGATGATGGAAGTCCAGGACGATGCGTGCCGTGTCCGGCAGGTACTGTCCCATCCGGATGGCTCTGACCGGCCCGCTGGAAAGGTCGATCGATCGGCGCTCCAGATCCGGCGACAGGCGCGTGTTCTTCAGGCTGAGGAAAACGCGGTCCGGATTGAACAGATCGTGTTTTTCAAATTCCGCCGGATGGTCGAGATCAATGACCACCCGCACATAGTCCTTTCCCACCCAGTGACGAATACCGAGGATCTGTGCTCCTTTCCCGGGAGCCGTATCCTGGGCGGCCGCGCGCGCGCGTCCTCCCGGAACCTTCTTCACCGAGGCCCGGGCCGCGGGGGCTTTCTTTGGCACCCGCCCCCGTGGGACGGGCAGTTCGGCCAGACGTCTTCGCGCCTTGGGAGCCATATCCCCCCTGGGAAATCGCTCCGCCACGAGGGCATAGGCCCGATAGGCGGCCTCATCGGACTTCTTGATGATACGCTGGACCTCGCCGATCATGTACTGGGCATCATCGGCGTACCGGCTCTGCGGATATTGCCGAGCCAGGCGGTCAAAGAAGTCCAAAGCCTTATCGGCATCCCGCATGGCCAGAGAAACCTTCCGCAGTTTTAGTGTGATCATGCCCGCGTTATAGAGGGCATCGTCGGCCCGACTCGACTTGGGGTAGCGATTCGCCACCGCTTCGAAACCGTAGATGACCTTCTCCCACTGGTCGCGATACTCCTTCCTGCGGGAAGATTTCATCAGCGCCAGATAGTCTTTCTTAACGCTTTGATAAAGCTGTTCGGAGCTGGACTTTGCCTGCACCGGCAGCGCAGACAGCGATAGCGCCAGGAGAGAGAGGAATACCACTTGAAGATGGCCAAACAACCGCGAGCTCATTCTCTTCATAATTAATAGGTTATGATGGTTTAGTTAATCTTAGCTTAAAAGGTAAACGACTAAATGTCAAGATTTAAATGGATTTTTCTACCTTCCTGGAGGGAGCCGCTAAGCTGCCGAAGAGAAAGGATTTTTTGCCCGAACGGTCGCTTGGCTGGAACTCTTTTCTAGCGCCCGAAGACACGGCGCACCGGGGTCAAGGGGGGCGGGTTTTTCCCGCGCACGTAGACCAGGCCCGTTTCGCCGCCCGCCCGGACCGCCTGAAAGACCTGAGAAAGCTCTGCCGCCGGCAGGGGGCTTTCCGTATGCCAATCGAGGCTCTGCACTTTCATAATGATCCGGTGGGGATGCTCCGCCATTCGAATGGCCTCGCGGGTCATGCCCGTCAGGTAGGCCAGCGCCTCTCCGTAGGAGAGAGCCAGTTCCTCCATAATCTGCCGGTGATAAGCCATGATACAGAGATAATCGACGCGCCCGCTGAGTGCACGCTGCAAATCCTGAGCATACCAGGCCAGCCCCTGACGGGGCTGGGTCACTGACTCATAATAGCCGTTCAGGGCCCAGTACAAACCGGCGCGGCGCGCGGCGGCGCTTTCGACCACGGCATCGACGACCCGGAGGATCTGCTCGTTCTTCCAGACCGCCCAGCGCCAGAATTCGGATCGATAGACGAGGCGCCCATCCTGCGAGCCGAAAAGGCGCGCCGGGGTGAGCTCGTAACCGAAGCGCCGCCGGTATTGCCGGTTCGCTTCCGGTCCCAGCCCTTCGGTGTGCCGGAGTACCAGATCGTCCTGGAACAGCACGCCGTCGATGGGATAGCGCGCCAGGTCGGCGAAGAGACGCCGCAGGTAGGCTGTCGCTTCGGGATGAAACAGATCCAGTCCTGCCGTCTGGACGACGGACCCCGTGGCGGGATCGAAGCGCCATCCGGCCAGGTCCGGGCGCTCCTCAAGCAGCCATCCGCATTGCCGGGTCGTCATCCAGGCAAAGACGCGAAGCCCACGCGCGTGGGCCATGGCGCAGACACGCCCCAGCACATCCGCAACCACCGGCGCATGATCGGTGTCGAAGTAAACCCCGGCGCCCGTCCGGCGCCCGACGAAACCGTGGGAGCGATCTCCCCGGTTCTGAAAAACCCGGAAAAAGAGGGTATTCACTCCGGCGGCCCGCATCTGATCCAGCGACGCGCCGAGCGCTTCGTAGCTCTGCGAATCAAAGAGGGTCACCTGAGCGCCCAGAATGCGGGGAACGGGACCTTTTCCCGGCGGCCGGGGGACGGGCGTCTGCAGAGCCGGCGGCGGCAGACAGCCCGCCAGCAAGACAAGGGAGGCCAAAAGACGCAGCCATTGGTTTATGGGAATACCATGAAACGCTTTGCGGGGAAACCGGAAACGGGGCAAGAAAACCCTTTGTCGGAGAAAAGCAGGCGGCGCCATCCCTCAATTACACCGCAGGCACCGCGGAACCCGGCGGGTCAAGACTGTTCCATGATGGTGGAGATCACCCGCTTGAGCTCCTGAATCCGGATGGGCTTGTTGATGTACTCGTGGGCGCCCAACTGCATCGACTTGAGATAGGTCTGCACATCGCCGAAGGCCGTGACCATGATGACCCGGATGGCCGGATTGACTTTCTGTATCTCGTCCAGCAGCTGCATGCCATCCATTTCGGGCATCTTGATGTCCGAGATCATCAAGTCGAACTTCTTGTTGACGGAGAGCGAGAGAGCCTCTTTGCCGTCTTTGGCGGTCTCGACGTAAAAGCCTTCATGCTGCAGGATCTCCGCGAGGCCGTCCCGCACGTGCAGCTCATCGTCGACGATGAGAATCGATTTTTTGTCCGAGTGTGCCGGCTGCATGACGCCACCTTGCGCCCTGATTGAACGCTTCGTTCATCTGTATCACAGGTGTGAAAGGAGCGTCAAGGGAAAGCGCGGGGCTCAGGGCCGGCTCTGCAGCAAGCGGTGGGCGAGACAGAGGCCTCTCAGGGTGAGGTGGGTATCCACGACCAGGGGTGCCTCAGTCACCTCCGCCATGAGCGGTGCGAACCCGCCGGTGGCCAGGATGGTCGACGGGTCCCCGGCCTCGCGGCTGATCCGTTTCAGCATCCCCTCAACGAGGCTTGCGTAGCCGTAGAGCACACCCGATTGAATACTCTCCTCCGTGGTCTGACCGACCGCGTGGGGGGGACGAACCAGATCCACCGAGGGGAGCCGGGCGGCATGACTGAACAGAGCTTTCAGCGAGATACCGATGCCGGGCACAATCGCCCCGCCCACGTATTCGCCGTCGGCATTGATGACATCGAAGGTCGTGGCTGTCCCGAAATCAACAATCACGAGAGGCGGTGTGTGCACCGCCAGCGCGGCCACCACGTTGACCACACGGTCGGCGCCCACGTCGGAGGGCTCCCGGTATCGCACCCGGAGCCCGGGCAGATTCTCCGGGGTCACAAAGATGGGCCGGAGACCGAAATAAGTCCGGCACATCTCCCGCATCACCGAGTCGAGCGGGGGCACCACACTGGCAATGATGACGGCCGTCGGTTTCTGCCGCCGGCCGGAGCCGTCTCGCAGCAGGTCGCGAATGACGACACCGTACTCATCGGCCGTGCACTCCCGAACGGTATGGATCCGCCAGTCCCGTATCAGTTCGGTCCCTGAGAAAAGCCCCAGTACCGTGTGGGTGTTTCCGATATCGATGGCCAGAAGCATGCTGCACCTCTCCACGCAGGGCCGCCGACGGCAGCCTTGCATCCGCCGCCCCCGTTTAGATCTCCGGAAGAACCGTCACATCCCCGCTCAGGACGTCGACCACGGAGCCGTCATCCCGTCTGATTCTCAGCGCCCCCTGCTCCGTGATGTCCAGCGCGAGGCCGCCCGTTTCTCCTTCGGGCATCTGGACCCGTATCCGCCGACCCAGCGTCATGGATCTCTCGATGAAGCGGCTTCGAAACGGTGCGAAGCCGGCCTGGCAGAAAGAGGCGTAATCCCGATCCAGGGCCTGCAGCAATCCGCGAAACAGCGAAACCCGCTGCCAGTGGGTCCCCGTTTCCAGGGTCAATGACGTGGCCGTCCGCTGCAGATCTTCGGGCAGCCCGTCGCCCGCCACATTCACATTGACCCCGATGCCGACCACCACGTGCCGGATCCGGTCCATCTCCGATGACATCTCGGTCAGAATCCCCGCAACTTTCCGCCCGCCGACCCAGAGATCATTGGGCCACTTGATACGGATGGGCAAGGCGGCGGCCTCTGAGAGAACCCCGCAGAGAGAAACGGCCGTCATCAAAGTAATCTGCGGGATCGCCGCAGGCACCATTGACGGACGGAGCACCACGGAAAAATAGAGATTGCACCCGGGCGGCGACACCCAGGAGCGCCCCAGCCTGCCGCGACCCCGACTCTGGGTGTCGGCAACGATCACGGTGCCTTCGGCCGCACCGTTGCGCGCCATCTCCACAGCGAGGACGTTCGTCGAATCGATGCTTGGACGGTAGCAGACCTCGCGGCCAATCACCTCGGTGGCCAGATCGAGCTGCACCTCCTGCGCGAGCGGTGTGTCCGGCGCGCCGACAAACCGGTACCCCGCCGACTGGGCCGACTCAATGCGGTATCCCAGGGCGCGCAGCCGATTCACCCGCTTCCAGACGGCCGTCCGGGAGACACCGAGCTCGCGGCTGAGAGACGCACCGGAGACCACCCGGCCCGTTTCGCTCCGCATCAGAGCCAGCAGGTCGGCCGCGCCGCTATCAAGCGCATCCGACTGATTTATGCTCATCGGTCAGGCCTCACCGTCGCCGTATGCTCGGCGCACCGACAGGGACGCACACAGCAGACGTCGTCCTGCCGGGCAACCCGATGCACCCATCGTATTCTCACAACACCATCTCCAGCGAAATGTCCACGGCACGCACCGAATGGGTCAGTGCACCGATGGAAATCCGGTCCACGCCGGTCTGCGCCACCGCACGAACGTTTTCGAGCCGGACATTCCCCGACGCTTCGGTCCGGGCCCGCTGGTCAATGAGCCGCACCGCCTGCGCCATCGTGTCGAGACCCATGTTGTCCAACAGGATCAGATCGACCCCGGCTTCCAGGGCCTCCCGAACCTCCCCGAGGCTCGTCACTTCCACCTCGACGGGGGCATCCGCCGGGATGCACGCACGCACCTTCTCGACGGCGGGGCCGATCCCACCGGCGACGGCAATATGGTTGTCCTTGATCAGCACGGCATCGTGCAGCCCCATGCGATGATTGGTGCCGCCACCCATCCGAACCGCGTACTTCTCGAGGCGCCGCAGTCCGGGAATGGTCTTGCGGGTGTCGAGGATCTGCGCGGGCAGGCCCGAGACCCGCTCCACGAAGGCGGCCGTGAGCGTGGCCACACCCGAGAGATGCTGCAGGAAGTTCAGGGCCACCCGCTCGGCCTTCAGGATGGATGCGGCGCTCCCCTCGATTCGGGCGATGCGCGCGCCCGCGGGGACGCGGTCGCCGTCGTGGAAATCATCGACAAACTGCAGGGCCCCGTCCACCGCGGCGAACGTTTCCCGGGCAACCATCAGTCCGGCGAGCACCAGATCTTCCCGGGCCTGAAGGACGGCTCGGCCGCGAACGGCAGGCGCCATGATGGCCTCCGTGGTCAGGTCCCCGGGACCGAGGTCCTCCTCGAGGGCTGCGCGGATCTTCTGTCGGGTCTCATCTGGGAGCATCGTCGGGGTGCGTTTGCGTCTCCCGCTGAGCAACCGCCGGCGGGACAGCACGGTCTTTTGTCAACTCAGGGCCTGGAGCCCCGCTTCTATCTTTTGCGCTTTATTCCCGAGGTCCTTTCGCCGCTGTCGTTCCTTTTCGACAACCTCCGGCGGGGCTTTCTCGATGAAGTTCTCGTTGGCGAGCTTGCGGGACACCGCCGCCATTTCCTTCTGCACCTTTTTCAGATTCTTCAGCAGGCGCGAACGCTCCTCTTCGAAATCGATCAGACCGCCCAGCGGGACGAACACCTCCAGCAGATCACTGACCGCCATGGCCGACGCGGCCGGACGGGCGAGGTCGGTTCCCACCTGGGCCTCTTCGCTGCGGGTCAATGAGAGGATATAGGCGCGCTGCTCGGAGAGAACCCGTGCGGTCTGACCGTCCCGCGCCCGAATCAGGGGATGCAGCGTCTTGGACGGCGGGATGTTCATCTCACCCCGGATGTTGCGGATCAGCGTAACGGCATCCATGACCGCGGCCATCTGCTCCTCGGCCCCCGGGTCCTCCCGGTCGCGGTCGCTCTCGGGATAGGGGGCCGTCATGATGCTCTCGGTGTGGGCCGGCAGGTGCTGATAGATCTCTTCCGTGATGAAGGGCATGACCGGATGCAGGAGCCGCAGGCTCTCTTCGAGCACCTGAAGCAGATAGTGCTGGGCCGTCTGTTTGCGTTCCGGGCTCGTACCGTAGAGCCGCTCCTTGATCAGCTCCAAATACCAGTCACAGAACTCGTGCCAGAAGAACTGGTAGAGCGTCGAAGCTGCTTCGTTGAAACGGTAGGCCCCGAGGGCCTCCGTGACCTCCGCCGTCGCACGGTTCAGTCGGCTGAGGATCCAGCGGTCCGCCAGTTCAGGCGCCCAGCCGGCACCGGCCTCTGCCTCATCACCGAGATTCATCAGCGCAAAGCGGGCCGCGTTCCAGATCTTGTTGCAAAAGTTCCGATACCCCTCGATCCGCTCTTCCGAGAGCCGGACGTCCCGCCCCTGGGCGGCGAAGGCAGTCAGGGTGAAGCGAAAGGCATCGGTCCCGTAGGCGTCTATCATCGTCAACGGATCGATGACGTTGCCCTTGGACTTGGACATCTTCTGACCTTCGGCATCCCGCACCAGCGCATGAATATAGACGTCCCTGAAGGGCACCTCGCCCATGAACTTGCACCCCATCATGATCATCCGCGCCACCCAGAAGAAGATGATGTCAAAGCCGGTGATCAGCACCGATGTGGGGTAGTAATGCTGGAGCTCAGGCGTCTTTTCCGGCCACCCGAGGGTGGAGAAAGGCCAGAGTGAAGAGGAGAACCACGTATCGAGAACGTCCGTCTCCTGTTGTATCTTCCCGCGGCCGCAGTGCACGCAGCGGTCGGGGTCCTCCCGGCTCACCGTAACACCCGCGCAGTCGTCGCAGTACCAGGCGGGAATCCGGTGCCCCCACCAGATCTGGCGGGAGATGCACCAATCCCGGATGTTGCGCATCCACTCAAAGTAGGTGTTCTGCCAACCGGCGGGCACGAATCGGACCTGACCTTCTTCCACCGCGCGCACGGCCGGTTCCGCGAGTTCTTTCATCCGCACGAACCACTGCAGCGAGAGGACGGGCTCCACCACGGTCTTGCAGCGGTAACAATGGCCGACGGCATGCTGATGGGCGTCCACTTTTTCCAGGAGCCCAGCCTTCTTGAGGTCCTTGACCAGGGATTTGCGGCAGGCATAGCGGTCCAGGCCGGCATAGGGGCCCGCTGCGTCGTTCATCCGGGCATCGGGGTCCATCACATTGACCTGCGGCAGTTCATGACGGAGCCCCACTTCGAAGTCGTTCGGATCGTGGGCCGGCGTGATCTTGACCACCCCCGTGCCGAAGGCGCTGTCCACGTAGCTGTCGGCGATGACTGTCAGTTCCCGCTCCAGAATCGGCAGGCGGGCCTTTTTGCCAATGAGGGCGCGGTAGCGGTCGTCGTCCGGATTGACGGCCAGGGCCGTGTCGCCCAGCATGGTCTCCGGGCGCGTCGTCGCCACCGTGAGAGCCCCGGCCTCGCCGATGAGGGGGTAGCGGATGTGATAGAGGTGCCCCGCCGTCTCTTCATGCTCCACTTCGACATCGGACAGCGCCGTGTGACAGCGGGGACACCAGTTGATGATATAGTTGCCGCGGTAGACAAGCCCCTCTTCATAGAGCCGGACGAACACCTCGCGCACCGCGTGCGAGAGCCCCTCGTCCATGGTAAAACGCTCACGGCTCCAGTCACAGGACGCCCCGAGACGCTTGAGCTGGTTGATGATCACCCCACCGTACTCGGCTCGCCACTGCCAGACGCGCTCTATAAAGGCGTCCCGGCCGAGATCGTGCCGGCTTTCCCCGTTCGACGCGAGCTCGCGTTCCACCACATTCTGGGTCGCGATGCCGGCATGGTCGGTCCCCGGCATCCAGAGTGTATTGCACCCCGCCATACGGCGCCAGCGGATCAGAATGTCCTGCAGTGTATTGTTCAGGGCGTGGCCCATGTGCAGGGAGCCGGTCACATTGGGCGGCGGGATGACAATAGAGAAAAAGGGGCGATCTGCGTGCAGCGTGCCGCGGAAATAGCTCTGCTGATTCCAAAAAGCGTACCATTTCGCTTCGGTACGGTCGGGATCGTATACCTTGTCCAGAAGCTTTTCGTTCTGTTCGGGGTCGCGCTTCAACACAGTGCAATCCCTTCCAGGGCAGTCGGCGTTTATCCCAATGCCGGCGTCCCGGCGTGGCTCGTGTTCAAATCGAGGTACTATACATTTCACCGAGTTGCCCTGTCAAGGTATTCAGGCGCTGCACCCGGTGCGAGCTCGTGCCTCACGGAACGGGTATCCACGCATTGTTGCACCAGAATCCTCATGCAATTCCACGGGGGTGATCGCGGTGCGCATCACAGAAGAGCACAAGGTGTCAAAAAGCCACCTAGAAAAAACTTGACAAAGAGTTGGAATTCAGATAGACGGAAGGGAATCAAAAACCGCTCGGAGGGCACCCATGGATCATCATGAAGACCACATCAAGCTTTTGGCCGAGCATCTGATCAGAGCCATCGGTGAGGTTTATACCGACAACGCCCTGATCCAGGAAGCATTGAACCAGATCGAGGACGAGGGGTACCGGATCGACATCGTGCTGGCTGCCTTCACACGTCTGGACCAACTGGAGGCAGACGAGATCGAGGAGGACGAGCTGGACGAGCTCTCCCCCAACTATCTGGTCTCCCATCTGCTGAAGATCGGCGGCGCCAAGTCCGGCGGCGAAGACGAGGCCCCTGATGAGACGGGTCCTCTGACGGCGGAGATCAATGACTTCGATCGCACCTTCCTCAAGTTGATCAAGGTGCGGGTCTCCGACGGCTGACACCGGTTGCCGCTCATCGGGCGAACCCCTTTCTGAGAAAACCTTCAATGCGGGTGCCGGCCACGGCCCGGCGAAATCTCCGGCACGATTCGCATTGACCGCACATCCTCTCTCCCCCCAAATAACAGCTCCAGACACTCTCCAGTGGGACCCCCTGTTTCAGACCGGTCTGTACGATCTGCCGTTTGTCCATGTCGAGTGTGAAGCTTCGGGCGCGCACTCCCGTCCGGGTCGAGTGCCCCAGCGCCTCGTTCACTGACTCCAGGAAAGCCCCGGAATTGTCGGGAAAGCTCTGAGCCTCTTCACGGTTGAACCCCGCGACCACCCAGGGTGCCTGTTCCGCCTCGGCATAGGCCGCAGCGATCTGCAGGAACACACCGTTTCGATTCGGCACCCAGACGGCGCGGGCGCTCTCGGCGCTCTTGGCAGGATCGTCGAGATCTTCGGAACAAACCCGCGGAGGCAATGCACCGTCCTCCAGAATGGACGCGCCGCCGATGTCCGCCATCCATGGCAGGGAGACAACCCGATGCCGGACGGCATAGAAAGCACAGACCCGGGCTGCGGCCTCCGCTTCGCGTGCCCGGGCACGCTGGCCGTAATCAAAGGTCAACGCGAGGGGAACCGCACCGTGTTGCAGGGCCAGTGCCAGGTTCACCACCGAGTCGAGACCGCCCGAGAGCAGTACAATCTGCGCGGGACCCTTCACAACCACCTACCGGATATTCCAGAAAAAAAAAGAGGAAGGCCTGTGCCCGTGCGCGGAGCGCAGGAACCCGACAGGGCGTCACCTGTCGCCCTGCGTATACGTGGCCCGGGCCTCATCGGATTCCCAGGTCGTCACCCGCGACACTTTCACCCGATCGTCGTTCAGCCGTTCCGAGAGGCGCTCAAAGATCCACCGGGAAATGTTCTCGGAGGAAGGGTTGTCGTGCTGAAACATGGACAGCTCATTGAGCATTTTGTGGTCCAGCGCGTCGAGCACTTCATGGAGGGCGGCCTTGAGCTCAGTGAAATCGAGGCCGAGCCCGATCTCGTCAAGCTCGGTGACTGCCACGGAGGCTTCGATCTTCCAGTTATGGCCGTGCAGGTTCTCGCATCGCCCCTTGTAGTTTCGCAATTGATGGGCTGCGGCAAAGCGGCTCGTCAC
>CALZGC010000085.1 GCA_945786985.1 uncultured Nitrospirota bacterium
GCGAAGCGGTAGTCCCGGGAGCAGGCCGAGAGGGCATTTTCCATGACGGATTGATACAGGGGGCGGATCGCCTCGATATAGCCGATGCAGCCCCGGAGCTCCCGGCCTTTCTCCAAAGTGACGAAGGCGCCCGCCGCTGCTTTCAGCCGTTCGGTGAGCGGGAGGTTCGGCGGCGGATCCCGGAGTTCCTTGCCCTCTGTCAGATGGGCATCCAGAACGGCCCGGGCGAGATGGAGGAGCGTCCTTTTCTCATCCACTGTGAGTCCCATGAAGGGGTCCCTGCGGAGAAGGTTTCGGGCCGCGGCCAGGGGTGAGGGGTGACCCGGGGTCAGGAGGACCCCTGCGAGTCCTTGAAAAAATCTTCCGGACGAAGCTCTTGAATCTCTTTCTTGAAGTCCTCTACCTCGTCGTCGGAAATGGGCTTTCGAATTACGGGGCACTTGTCCAGCACGGCTTGGCTCACGTATATGGGCGACTCCGTGCGTACCGCCAGGGCAATGGCGTCGCTCGGGCGCGAATCGATTTCAAATTTCTGCTTCCCGTTCCACATGTCGATGACGGCATAGTAGGTGTTGTCCTTGAGCTCGGACACCGTCACCTTCTCCACCCGCATCTCGAGTGTCTCGACGATGTTGGCCAGCAGATCGTGCGTCATCGGCCTGGGAAGTTTCTCATCCTGAAGCTTGTAGACGATGGCATTGCCTTCGTTGACGCCGATCCATATGGGAATCAGGCGAGTGCCGTCCACCTCCTCCAGATAGACCACGTACTGGGACGGCATGGGAATGAGCATGAGTGAGAAAATTTTGAATTCTTTCATAGGATTGCCTCGGAATCGGCCTCCTCCGGCCACTGGTAGACCTCAAAACAAAAAACTGATAAAGCTCAACCAGTTTTCCCGATGGTAAAACCCATAATATCAGACCCACCCGGAGAAAGCAAGGAACGCACACGTCCCGCGGGACAGGCTCGGTCAGTCTACGCACAGGACACCTCGCTTGACAGACTTTTCCAAGAGGATACAATTGAACAGGTTCAGATATGTGTATTTTCGGCGGAAGACGTTTCGGGTCGGCCGCAAGATTCGTCGTCACAAGAGGCTGACCGGACCTCAGGAGGGATCATCATGAGCAAGCTTCTCTATATACAGGCATCACCCCGGGCAGACCGGTCCCATTCTCGCAAGGTGGCCGACAGTTTTGTGGAGACCTATCGTCAGGAGCACCGGGGGGCCGAAATCCTAACCCTTGATCTCTTTCACAGGGATCTGCCCGCCTTTGACGGCGAGGCCGTGAATGCCAAGTACAGGATTCTGCACGGTGAGAAGCCAACGGAGGTAGAGCGGAAGGCCTGGCGCGAGGTGGAAGCTATCATATCCGAATTTACCGCAGCGGAGAAGTATGTTTTTGCCGTACCCATGTGGAATTTCGGGATCCCCTACCGACTCAAACAATACCTTGACATTCTGGTGCAGCCGACCTATACCTTTTCCTACACGCCGGAAGACGGGTACAAGGGGATCATCACCGGCAGGCCCGTATTTGTCGCGTACGCCCGGGGCGGTGCCTATCCCGCCGGCACGGAAGCCGAAGGGTACGATTTTCAGAAACCCTATCTGGAAACGATTCTGGCCTTCATGGGGATGAGCGATATCCGTTCGGTCGTGGTGGAGCCGACCCTGCAGGAAGGCCCCGACATCGGGAAGGCCAAACGGGACGAGGCCATCGCGAAGGCGCGGGAGATGGCCCGTCAGTTTTAGAGGGGATCACCATGAACCGCATGATCCGGACCGCCTGCGAGTTTCTGGTCTCGCAGAATCAAGTTTATATTGCCTCCACGGACGCCCGAGGATATCCGCATCTGGCCGTTGCCCAAGGACCGACGCTTTCTCCCAACGGGTTCCTGGTCTTTGAGGAGTGGTTCTGCCCCGCCACCATCCTGAATCTCCGGACGAACCCCAAGGTCGTGGTGGCCGCCATCGACCGCAAAACTTCCATGGGCTACCATGCCCGGGGAGCGGTGGTACAGACGGAGGAAAACGCCATGCTCAACGGCTTCGTCGGCAGCCGGGAGGAGGAACTCCGGGGACTGCCGCAGATCCGTTGGCGCCTGATCATCGAAATCGACGAAGTCATGGACTTCTCCGACGCCTTTCATAATGATCTTCCCCTCGAGAACCCCTCGGACGTTTAACCCGGATATGCCATGACGATCGCTCATGCCATTTTCGGGCTAGCTTCGCCTCGCCTGATCAGCCGGACCGCGAAGAAGCCGTCACTGTCGTGCCGATGGGGATAGGCATGGAAAAACCCCCGGGCATCAATCAAATCCCGGATTTCAGGCAGCCTCCGGGGCGCCTCCCCCTCCACGGAAAAGTCCGGCGTCCCCTGCAGAAACCTATCAACCACGGCCTCATTCTCCTCGGGCTCCGTTGAGCAGGTGGCATAAACCAGGACCCCTCCCTCTTTGACGACGCGGCTCATGTTTTCCATGATCGCCAGCTGCCGTTCCTGATGGCGCAGGAGATCGTCCTCTTTCTTCTGCCACTTGGCTTCGGGATGCCGTCGCAGGGTTCCCAGGCCCGAACAGGGAGCATCAATCAGGACCCGATCGAAGGGCTGCCCGAACGCGACGTCCGTCGCGTCCCCCTGCTGCGTGCGAATGCTGTGGATGCCCAGGCGCAGTGTGTTCTCCTGGATTCTTTCGATCCGCGAAGCATCGGCCTCCAGTGCGATGATCTTTCCCTGATCTCCCATCTGCTGCGCGAGATGGGTGCTCTTACCTCCGGGGGCCGCGCACGCATCGAGAACCCGCTCCCCCGGTTTCACGTCGAGCAGATAAGACACCAGCATGGCCCCGGGGTCCTGCACATAGTGCCACCCCTCGGCATAGCCGGGCAGATCGCGAACCCGGCCAGCACCTCGCAGCAGCAGAGCCTCCGGAATCCAGGGGTGCGCGCGCACGCCCTCCACCGCACTCCGCAGTGCCTCGAGACACTGCACCGGTGAGACCTTCAGGGTGTTGACCCGCAGGGTCAGGGCCGGCAGTTGATTGCTCGCTTGCAGCAGTTCGGCTGCCTCCGCTTCGCCAAAGCGGCGACACCAGCGGGTCACGAGCCATTCGGGAAAGGCATGTACCACGGAGAGGTGCGCCACGGCATCGGACGATTCCGGCAGGGGGAGTGCCTCACGCCGGCGGGCCAGGTTGCGAAGTACGCCGTTGACAAAACGCACGTGTCCTTCGTGTCCGTGTGCACGGGCGAGCTCCACCGCCTCGTTCACGGCCGCCCACTCGGGCACCTGATCGCAGAAAAGAATCTCGTAGGCGCCGAGACGCAGGATGTTGAGAATTGATGTTGAAACGGAGCTCAGAGGTCTATTGGCCAGTGCACTGAGAAGATAATCGATCCGGCCCCGCCAGCGCAGGGTCCCCTTGACGAGGTCCATAATCCGGGCGTGCTCTTGAGGTTCCAGAGCGGCGCGGCGAGCGAGGGCCGACTCCACGAAACACGCCTTGGCCGCAACCTCCAAGAGAACCTCGAGGGCCAGTGCGCGGGCCCTGTCAGCCATTCATCGCCTCGAGCCTCTGGATTCTCTCTTCCATGGGGGGGTGTGTGGAGAAGAGCGACATGACGCCTCCGCCCCTCAGCGGGCTCACGATGAACATGTGCGCCGTCGCAGGGGAGGCGTCCATGGGCACACGCTGGATGCCGGTCGTGAGTTTTTGGAGTGCACCGGACAGGTAACGGGGATTGCCCGAAATCAAGGCCCCGCCCCGATCCGCTGCATATTCCCGGGAGCGGGAGATGGCCATCTGGATCAGCATGGCAGCAAAGGGCGCAATGATCATCATGGCAATCGCCGCAAGGCCGCCGCCGCCGCGGTCATTGCCCCGGTGTCCTCCGAATATCATCGCCCACCTGGCCATGCTGGCCATCATGGTGATGGCACCGGCAATCGTGGCGGCAATGGTGCCGATGAGAATGTCGCGATGTTTGATGTGAGACAGTTCATGGCCGATCACCCCCATGAGCTCATTCCGATCGAGCAGCTGCATGATGCCCGTCGTCACCGCAACGGCGGCATGACTGGGATTGCGACCGGTGGCAAAAGCATTGGGCGCCGGATTCTGAATCATGTAAGTCTTCGGCATCGGCAGGCCGGCGTTGCGGGAAAGATGCTCCACCATATTGTACAATTCCGGTGCCTCGGTACGGGTGACCTCCTGTGCCCGGTACATCTTGAGAACAATCTTGTCGGAAAACCAGTAGGATCCGACGTTCATCACCAAGGCAATGGCAAACGCAATCTTCATGCCACTGGGGCCGGCCAGGGCGTTGCCCGCCAGAACCAGCAGAACCGTAAGAAAAGCCATCAGGAAAGTGGTTCGAAAAATATTCATCGTTGTATCTCCTTCAATTCGCTCGGGAAGAATCTAGCTTCCTAAATATAATCCATATTCTCGAAAGGTCAACCCTCTCGGGAAAGGAGCACGGCGCTCTGCTCCTCCGACGGGGCATCGGGAGCCACGAAATGCCGGATCGCCTCCGTCACCTTCTCGAGGTCGAACTCGGTATTGATACAGGGGCCGAAGGGGCGCTCGTTGAGGACGCCCAGGACGGGCAGTGGATAGGCGTCGACAATCCCGCTGGTCAGGTCCCGCTTGCAGGCAACGGCCACCACTGCCTGGGGTTTCTTCTCATGGATGAGTCGGCGCGCGAGCGTGCCGCCCGTCGCAACGAAGATGTCCACCCCGTAGTACTCACCCACGTCGATCAAATCGGAGACCCGGCAGAGCCCGCAACGCTCACAATTCCGGATGTCGCCGGTCACCCGCAGGCGGCACTCGCTGTTCTGAATACAGTGGGGCATCAGCAGCAGCAACCGGTCATGTTTGACGTGAAAGCGCCGCGCGCGCACGAGCTGATTGTTGACCTCCACAAAGGACTCCTGGATCCGCTCTCTGGGAATCCGGAAAATGGCCCCCAGAAAGAGAGTCAGCGGGTAGATGACTTTCACAATGAGGCCCCGCATCCGGTGTAGGAAAATAATTTCCCGCCCCTTGAAGAGCGTCAGCACCAGCAGGACAACACCCGCGGCCGCGAGCACGAGCAGGCCCAGAAAGAGAATCAGGACCGACATTAACAGGGACGTGACGGCCTGTCCGGGACCCACCCCTCGGATGACCACCCACAGCAGTGCCCCCAACCCAAGCAGAGCCGCCACCGCGGCGGTCATGAGTCCGATGAAGAGTCTTTTTTTCGGTCGGGGCTCATGGGCGGCCAAGGGTCATTCCCTCCGTGATAAGGTGACGGCCTCTCAGGAACGCTTCTACCCGAACGCGTTTTCTGCCGGCAACCTGCAACGCCTCCACAATCACCGATCCCCCCCGGGCGCCGACCAAGAGTCGCGCCCGCGCCTCCAGGACGTCACCGGGGTGGCCCACTTTTCCGTGGGGGGTGACCCGCCAGATCTTGAGCATTTCCCCCCGAACCCGGGTGAAGGCGCCCGGCCAGGGATCCATGGCGCGCACGTGGTCCCGGATCTGCTCGGGCGTGCGGTTCCAATCAATCTCCCCGTGGGATTTGCGCAGCCGCGGCGTGACGGTGGCCTCCGACTCAACCTGGGGCACCCCCGTCAGGTGCCCCCCTTTCAATGCGGCCACGGTTTCGAGGATGGTCTCGGCCCCGAGCACCGAAAGGCGCTCCGACAGGGTGGCCGCCGTGTCGGTGTCCGTAATGGCAAGCCGTCTCTGCAGCAGGATATCGCCCGTGTCCATCCCCGCATCCATCATCATCGTCGTGATCCCCGTCTCCTTTTCCCCCTGGGCGATGGCCATGGGAATGGGCGAGGCCCCCCGATATTTGGGGAGCAGGGAGGCATGAATGTTGATGCACCCCGCTTCGGGAATTTCGAGGATCGCCTTCGGAAGTATCTGCCCGAACGCCGCGACCACGATCAGGTCGCACTGAAGGGCCTTCAGGGCCTCGATGACGTCCGCTTCACGGACCCGCTCCGGCTGCAGACAGGGAATCCCACGTGCAAGCGCCGCCTCTTTCACCGGAGACGATTGCAGTGTCCGGCCTCGGCCGGCTCGGCGATCGGGCTGTGTCACCACCAAGGCCACGTCCTCCGTTTCCACCAGAACCGCCAGTGGACGCAGGGCAAAGCGGGGGGTCCCCATATAGATGACGCGAAGGGCTCTTTCCATCCTTCCCCCGTGAGAGAACCTGTGGACAGGGCGCACAATCACTTCGAGGCTCGCCCGGATATTGCATGGGAGGTCACCGTGAGAGGCCCCGGAGGTACTGAACGTGCCACAGGCAAGGCGCAAAAAAATTTCGGGCTGAAGACATATTCAAATATTTCGAAGTCAGAAATTTTTTTGCGTGTTGCCTGTGGCAGACTATCCGTCTTCGCAGAATGCTACGCCGCGACAAGTCCGGCCTCGCAATAGATTTATGCATGCAATATCCGGGCTAAGCAGGGGTTGACCGGGGAGGCAGGGGTTACTCGTAGCTTCCCTGCCGGATGGCTTTTCGTATCTTCCGCTTGATCATGTCTCGCTTCAATAGAGAGAGCCGGTCAATGAAGAGCCGCCCGTTCAGGTGGTCCACTTCATGCTGGATGGCTTTGGCCAGGAGCCCTTCGGCGCAAAGCGTCTGCTCTTGTCCCTCCCGCGTGAGATAGCGCACCTCCAGGGACTCCGCGCGCGGCACCCCTTCACTGAACTCGGGGACACTCAGGCAGCCCTCCTCTTCCTTTATCTCGCCCGCCTTGGAGACGATCTGTGGATTGATCATCACATGGAGGGCCTCCGGATCTTTACCCACGGTAATGTCGACGACCATGATCTGCTTGGAGACACCCACCTGCGGTGCTGCAAGTCCGACCCCCGGCGCCGCGTACATGGTCTCAATCATGTCGTCAATGAGGGTCTGGGTCTCATCGGTGATGCTCTCCACCGGCTCCGATGCTCTTCGCAGCCGATCGTCCGGATAGTGCAGGATCGGCAACACCGCCATGGATAATTCCCCCTGTGATGAATGCTTCGCAATCCCCTTGGATGCCTGGGAGAGCAGCGCCTCGGAGGCCTTCAAATCAGCGTCATTATAGACAAGCTCGCCGTGCATGGCAAGTGAATAGTCCCCCCGCCACCCCCTGGCGACGCTGACCCGGATATTACATGAGTAGATCTACTACGAGGCCGGACAAGCTGCCGTATGCGGCGTTATAGAAAATTTTTTGATCTGGTGGCCCTATTCGTAAATACGGTGGTATTCGAGTCCCGTGGCGCGCCCTCCTCTGCGTTGTCTTTTCCCCGGCGAAGACATTCCTTCACCGGGCCAGTCTCCCGCTTCACGCTGATTCATGCCGCCAGCGGCGGCTTATACATTAAGGTATCTTGGGATGTCTTTTCCCCGGCGAAAGCCTTCGCCGGGCCAGTCTCCCGCTTCACTCTGATTCATGCCGCCAGCGGCGGCTTATACATTAAGGTATCTTGGGATCCGCTCCCTGCGACGTACCGCAGGGGGTACGCCTCAGTCGCGCGCCTTGAGGAGATCGC
>CALZGC010000086.1 GCA_945786985.1 uncultured Nitrospirota bacterium
GCCAGCGGCGGCTTATACATTAAGGTATCTTGGGATCCGCTCCCTGCGACGTACCGCAGGGGGTACGCCTCAGTCGCGCGCCTTGAGGAGATCGCGCTACGACCCTCTCGATACTTCACCATATTTGCGCACAGAGCCACTTTAAATATTACAATATGTCTTCAGCCAGAAAATTTTCTGCGCCTTGCCTACGGCGCCTCCAATAGCTCTGGGGCCTCTCATGACGATCACTCATGCAATATCGGGGCTAAAGGAAATTGACTTTTTGGAGCGGGAGATGTATTTTAGCCCGGTATTGCATGAACGAATCTAAACAGGGCCTGGTGAATTACCGGAGGCGGCGTAACCGTGGATTTTCCGACAGGGGTGTGCTCCCGACAAACCTCCTGCCGCAAAGTCCTCTGTGGGCTGCCTGCAGCATCGGCTTCAGCGCTGTAACGGGTTCTCGTGCAGCGTGCGGTTTAGGCTGTTTTTCATTCCCAACCGGAATCTTTGACCAGATGGAGGGCACATGAAAATTGATCTGTTCCGGGGTGATTTTGTGCAAGCTAGGACCGATCTTCTCGTCGTCGGAATGTTCGAGGGCCAGAAAAGACTGCAGGGCACGGCGGCCGCCGTCAATGGCGCCCTGCAGGGGGCCCTTCAGGCTCTGATCAAAGAGCAGGAGTTCAAAGGGGGACGCGGGCATACACTGATTCTGCACCCCATGGGTCGGATTCCGGCCAGCAAGGTCTGTCTCATCGGTCTTGGCAAAAAAAAGGAATTCACCCTGGACCGGCATCGCCGTATTTTCTCGCGGATGGTCTCCACGGCAAGAAGCGTCAATGCCGCCCAGGTCCTCTGTACTCTCTTTGACAAAACAACCCATCACGCGTCAAATGAGGTGCTGTCGCGCAGCGCCACCGAAGGGATTCTCCTGGGGGGATACATCTTCAGAAAATACAAAAAGAAGAAGGACCAGAAAGAGGTCCCCCGCAAGATCTTGCTCTTCGCCGACAAAGCCCCGTCTGCGACAGGCATCCGAACCGCAACGATAGCGGCCGAAGCAACCAATTTTGCCCGGGATCTCGTCAACGAGCCCGGCAATGTAATTACGCCGATCGTGCTGGCCGCCGAGGCGCGAAAGCTCGCCCGCCGCGGCGGTCTGACCTGCCGAATCATGGCGGAGAAGGAAATCGCCAGGCGCGGCATGGGAGCCTTTCTGGGAGTCGCCCAGGGAAGCACCAATGCGCCCCGCTTCATTCATCTGACCTACCGGCCCCGGCGCGGGTTCGGTGGAAAGAGCATCGCCGTGGTGGGCAAAGGAATCACCTTTGACAGCGGTGGGCTCTCGCTCAAACCGGCGGAGGCCATGCGGACCATGAAGATGGATAAGGCCGGCGCCTGCAGTGTCCTGGGCGTGATGCACGCGCTACCCCGTCTGAAACCGAATGTCACGGTGCACGGCATCATTGCGGCGGCTGAAAACATGCCCGGCGGCAAGGCACAGCGACCGGACGATATCGTTCGGGCCATGAACGGAAAGACGATCGAGGTCCTGAATACGGATGCCGAAGGGCGCCTGACGCTGGCCGACGCCCTCACCTATGCCGTGAAGCTGAAACCACAGCGCATCATTGATCTGGCGACCCTGACGGGCGCCTGCGTGGTGGCCCTCGGAGAATACACGGCGGGGGTCATGGGAAACGACAAGGCCCTGATCGATGCCTTTCTGCAAGCCGCCGACGAGACGGGAGAGCGCATGTGGCCGCTGCCCTTTGACGACAACATGAAGCAGCATCTTAAAAGCAAAGTGGCCGATCTAAAGAACATTGGAAACCGTTGGGGCGGCGCCATCACTGCGGGCATGTTCCTGGAGGAATTTGTCGACAAGACCCCTTGGGTCCATGTAGACATCGCAGGACCGGCCTTCAACGAACAGCACTGGGGCTACAACCCGGGCGGCGCGACGGGGGTGGGCGTGCGGACACTGCTGCACTACATCACGTCCCTGTAAGACGGGAACCGCTGCTGCCATGAGACAGGACCACCTTACAATCGAGGGACTGGAGTTTTACGGCTACCACGGAGACCTCCCGGAGGAGCGGGAACTCGGGCAGCGTTACCGCGTCGATGTGGTGCTGATCCTCGACTGTCGGGCCGTGGGCGCATCCGATCGGATCGAGGACACCATCGACTACGGTGCCGTGGCCAAACGGATCGACGAGATTGGCCGGGGCGAGCCGTTCCACCTCATCGAAGCCTTGGCCGAAAGGATTGCCTCCGTTCTCCTGCAGGAGTTTTGTCCTGAGCGTGTACGGATACGCGTCAGCAAGCCATTGCCCCCCATCCCCCTGACGGTTGACAGCGTTAGCGTCGAGATCGAAAGGAGCCGCACATGAGTTGCGCCTACGTCGGCTTGGGGAGCAACGTGGGCAACCCCGTTGCACATATCCGAACGGCCGTCGATCAGCTGCGCAAAACGAAAGGCATCGATGCGCTTCGCCTCTCGTCCCTTTACCGAAGCGCTCCAGTTGGCTATGAAGACCAAGCATGGTTCGTGAATGCCGCCGCAGCTCTTTACACGTCGCTCCCACCGCGGGCCCTGCTGCAGGAGCTGCAGGCCGTCGAGCGTCGCATGGGGCGGAGCACACCTTTTCGATGGGGGCCGCGCAACATCGATTGCGACATTCTGCTCTTTGAAGCACTGATCGTCGACGAGCCGGGCTTGACCATACCACACCCGCGGCTCGCGGAGCGCCGCTTTGCGCTGGAGCCCCTGGTGGAATTGATCCCGGACGGCATCCACCCCGCGCTCGACAAAACCTTTCGGGAACTACTGGCGGCGCTGGGAGACACCCAGAAAGTCTCCCGGCTCCAGGAGAGCGCATGAGCAAAGAGAACCGCTACATCACCGTGGAGGGACCCATCGGGGTCGGCAAGAGTAGCCTGGTGAATTTACTCTCCGAACGGATGGGCGCGATGAAGATACTGGAAAAGGTTCAGGAGAACCCTTTCCTGGCTCGGTTCTATACGGATCGGAAGCAGTATGCCTTTCAGACGCAGATGTTCTTTCTGATGAGCCGGTACAACCAATTGGTTCAGCTGAAGCAGATGGACCTCTTCAGTCTCAACACCGTGTCGGACTATATCTTTCAGAAGGATAGAATCTTCGCCTACATGAATCTCAGCGATGCCGAGTTGGAGCTCTATGAGCAGGTCTATGCCATCCTGAACGAACGGATCGTGACGCCCGACCTCGTCATCTACCTTCAGGCGAGCTCCGATGTGCTGATGCAGCGCATCCTGGGTCGCGGGCGTCCGTACGAAAAACACATTTCCCGGGATTACGTGGACGACCTGAACGAGGCCTACGAGTATTTCTTCTTCCATTACAGCGACACGCCGCTGCTGGTCATCAAGACTTCCGAAATTGACTTCGTCCGCAGCGCTGAGGATCTGGACGATCTGATCCACAAGATCACCCATATGGACAAAGGCACCCGCTACTACGCGCCTCTCTCCACCCGCGAGAAGAAGCGAAGCCCTGCACACGGTGAAGCCCTCTTCTGAGACGAGCGGGGCGCGGTGTTACGACCGGAGCCTCGTATACTCGCGCCGGGCCTGGATGTGGCGGGGGTTGATCCGGAGAGCCTCGGTGAAGGCCTCGAGGGCTTCGGCCTTTCGGCCGTAGCGCAGGTGGGCCTCTCCCAGGAAGGCAAAGTAGTCGGCATTGGTTCCATCGGACGCAATGGCCGTCTCGATGAGGTACACGGCCTGCCGGTGGTCCTTCTTCATGCGCGCAACCGCGAGCCCGGTGTACGCGCTGTAATCGGGGTCGTCGGGCACGCGCTCGAGGGCCTTTTCGAAGAATGCCAGGGCGTCTCCTGCCCGGCCCGAGAAGAGCAGTTTCCGGCCGCGGTCGAAGAACTCCTCTGCCTGCAGGATGTGGCCCACTTCGACGTCCGGTTTGATATACGCCTGATAATCGTCGGCCGAAGCCACCACCCCCCGCTGCCGCAGGAAGTCGTCGTAGCTCATGCGGCTTTCGGCATGAACCAACGTTTCGTAGGCGTCCTTGCCCAACAGAAAGAGCTGCAGTTTCAGATCCACGACTGCCGGATCGCTGTCCTGGTAACTCCTGTCCGGATGGTAGCGCTTGGAAAATTTGTAGAACTGCCTCTTGACCTCCCGGTCGCTGACCTTTGGGTCGAGGTCCAGGACATCGTAATAGTTGCCCTTTCGGGCCTCGGCCAATCTCTTCTCGAGTTCCTGAACGGTTTGAGCCGTTGCAGCGGCTCGCGCGGGCTCCACCCGCCCCGTGATGAGGATGACGCCGAGGCTCAGAAATCCAAAGAGAACCTTCAGCACCTCGAGCCGGTCCAGACTGGTCAACGCAGCGATTTCGTCAATGCTGTGGCGACCGTTCACGTGGGCGAGGATGCGCTGCTCGGGCTCGGCAAGATCGAGCTCGCTACGCGGCAATGGCGGCTGATTTACTGCATTAAACAGCACGTCCCACGAACCGATGACACCCAGAATCTCCTCTGCCTCAAAATACCGCCAGGTGCCCTCGAGGATCAACCGTCCCCGCGCAAGGTTGAGCCGGATGATGTCGAAGCCTGCAAGGTCGGTCTCATAGAAAACGATCTTCCCCTGCCGCCATCCGAAGAGGCTGATGACGATATCCTCCACCTTGGCTTTCGTCAGCCAGATCAGATCATTGGGTGTCACATACCCCAGCTTGACCATGGCGTTGCCCTGCTGGATGCCCTCCTTCTCCGCCAGTGCTTTGACCACATCATACTGCTCCTGGGTGAGCTTGTTTCGCCGACGCATAATGCTGCCCGTGCGGTCGCTCTCCAGGTTCGACGTGGCATACACGATCGCGCCTTCCTTAACGTAGACCCGCAGATCCATCGGTGGATGCAGCAACTGCAGCACGCCCGTCTGACGCTGTTTGATCAGATCCAGGACAACCTCCGAGAGGAAAGTGTCCGAGACGTCCAGCACCAGACGCTTTCCCTTGGGGTCGAGGACCTCCCGGGGGGCTGAGACGTCAGGAGGGCGCAGCTCCGATTCCTTCTCACGGCCGGCTTTGATGATACCCCCCTTGAAGAGCCGGCTGAGCGTGAGGCACGCTTGGGTCTGGGAGAGACCGCTGACATAGGTGATCTCCTTGGCGGTGCTCCTGCCGTCGATACGGGAGAGCACAAACCCCTCTGCCGCGGTTAAGTCCTGAGCTTCGTCGAAACGGAATCCGCTGTCGATTTCCAGCACCGCATTGGGTGAGCCCAGGCAGTCGAGCAGCTCCTTCTGGATGGCACCAACGGACCGGGTCATGAAACGGGCGGCTTCTTTGTGCTCCGGCTGAATCTTCAGGATCCGCTCGAAAAAGGGAATGGCGTCGCCGTATCTTGCATTCTGATAGAAGGCCTTGCCCCGACTGAGAAGCCTGCGTAGATCATCGCCTTCGGTAATATCGTGGGGCCCCCGCTCTCCGACGGCTCGGACCCGGCCGCCCTGGTAGAGCCGGAAGAGAAAATTGCACGTGTCGAAGTCGTTGAGAGGAGACTGGTCGCAGATGTCCAGAATGCTGTTTCGGCCGTTGATCAGGCACAGGACGATTTTCTCCTCTTCCGTCCCGTCCCCGCTCGGCGCCTTGGAATCCCAGGCCAGGATCGTGTTCAGGGTGGGGAAGGTCTCTTTGATCCGCTGCCATTCATCGACCCGCCGCAGTCCCTCCATCAGGATGAAGTCGACTTTGATGGCAATGGGGATGGTGCGCGAGCGCGGCAGCTTCTCCTGAAAGATAAACCGTCCGTCCCGCCACGCAAAGAGATCGTAAATGATCTCTGTAGCCTGGCGCTCCAGCGCCGTCACAAATTCCTGTGTGGTGAGATAACCCCCGGCGAGAAAAATGTCTCCGATGAGCTCCCCGGTCTGACGCTGCTGGCGGAGTCCCTCCTGCACGACTTCGGCGGTCAGTTTATCCATCCGGACCAGAAGTTCTCCGATTTTGTCCTTGGGACTGTTAGAGTTGGCGCCGATGATCACCCCTTTGTCGAAGAAGATGACCTTCTTGTCCCGGCCTTGCTCGAAAATCAACGAGCCAGTCTTCTGTGCCAGACCAATCCATTGCAGCACGTCCGGCAGGGACATGACCTCCAGGTTGCCCTGTATGTTACTCGGCATAGTCGGCTCCCACGACAGAGGCATCACTGCGGCCGGCCCGGGGGGGCTGCGGCAGATAGTCGGTACGGACATTCATGAGCGAGCGAAACAGAGTCCCCTTGAGCCCGGGGTTCTCACGTTCCAGCTGACCCAGCAGTTCCTTGATGCGTCTTCTCCGAGACCGCGGCCCCCCTTCCTCACACGCCTCGGCACGCACCGGCAGTGCCCGATCCCGGGCATAGTCTCCCACCCATTGCTCGCGACAGTATGTCAGGGGGCGTATCAGCACAAGGCGCCCCTCGAAAAGGGGCTGGCGGGGCAGCATGGTGCTGATGTTTCCCGCAAAAAACATATTGAGCAGACAGGTCTCTATCATGTCATCCAGGTGGTGACCAAAGGCAACCTTGACACAGCCCAACTCCCGGGCGGTGTCAAAAATCAGTTTCCGTCGGATCCTGGCACAATGAAAGCAGCAGCTCTCGGGAAGGTCGTCGGCACCGCAGATGTCCTGACCCAGTCGGGTCTCGACGATACGGTATTCGTACGCCTGCTCCTCGAAATAACGCCGGAGGAGCCCGACCTTGCTCTGGCAGGAGCCCAGATCCACGTGGACCGGCAGCAGTGAATAACCCACCGGGGCCCTCGTCGCGTGGGCTCTCAGCAGATCCAGCAGGCTCAGACTGTCCTTGCCGCCGGAAACGGCCACCAGGATCCGGTCTCCCGGATCGATCATCCCGAAGTCCCCAAGGGCCTCGCCCATTTTCCGCCGCAACCGGTGTATAGAATTCATCTTCGCCTTCTTGCTGGATGAAGCGCACCGAGCATTGACGGCGCTGCTGGGGGCCTTTGGGGAGCTGCCAACCGCCGGGACCGTGCCGTGCATCGTCCCGGATTGGCGGCGTGAGGAAAGGAGCGGGCCCCGATGAAGAACCCTCATGTGGGGAAGAGTATCCTCTGCAAACGCCCCGTTGCCCAGACACGGGGCTCGATCCTTCCCAGGACACCTTCGACGACAGCCACCTGGCCCCGGGCCGCCTCTTCATCGGGGTAGGCCCCCAGAAAAAGACGGTAACACTGCCTGCCCTGATAGACTTTCGGAAGCACGAAGAAGGCTGCCGGGTTGCCGAGCTTGTCAAACGTGCCCACCAGTGAGTCGGCTCGGCAATTGAGCGCAACTTCGATCAGAAACGTATCGTCAGGAAGACTTTGGAAGCGTTCCTGCCAGAGCGGCACTGCGCCGTCCAGATCGCCCAACTCAAAGTGTCTCAGCGCCCGGGTCTGCAGATCTTCAGTCACTGTCGGCCCAGCCGGTTTCGGGGTCTCCTGTTCCAGGGCTGCGACCGGTGCCTCTGCGGGCTCCTGCTCCGCATCGGCAAGCCTTTCCATCACCGCAGTACCCTCAACTTGTGCGATGACTCGTGTGACCCCCTCGAGTCTCTCCTCGATTTGCCGGCGCAAATTCTGATCCGATATGGCAAGCGTCAGTGCTTCTTCATAGTATTGCTTTTCCCGCTTCCGGTAGGCCATGGGGTCCACCGGATTCACGGCGCTCCCCGCAGGGGCATGCGGTTTTCCATTCGGGCCGGCGAAAGCAAATTCGCCCTTCTTGGCACCCATGGAAGCCCCCGCGAGACTCAGCATCCGGGCTTGGCGGTTCGGGTCTTTGGTGTGTTCTGCGGCTTTGGCAAAACTCTCGGCCCCTTCCTTCCAGAAGGAATTCTGTTCAAAAATGAGACCAATCTGATAATAGGCGAAAGACTTGTCGATCGTTTGCGTGTAGGGGCGCAGCCCCTCTTCCTGATAAGGGACGATCGGAATAAAATAGACTTCCAGGTCGTTGCCACCCGGCCCGCCGCCCGTCTGGCTCATGGCAAGAATCTCGAACCAGAGCCGGATCGCATCGTTGACGCGGCCCCGGTCCTTGTACATATCGGCCAGTGTCAGCCGGTAGGCAATATTTTCGGGATCTTTTCGACTCCGCCGCTCCAACAACTCAATGGCCAGGGAGGGGTTCGTGGTGTAAGCGGCCCCGATCACCTCATAAGAAGGGTGGTAGAAATACTTGAGCGGAAAAGCCGCACGGGCCGAATGGACCTGCCCCTTCCACCGGCCACACCCCGAAACCGCCAACAGGGAGAGTACGAGAATGCAGCATTTTAGGAGGAGCATTCGCTTGAAGGATCGCTTCATACGCCGGAACGCCATCTGTTGTTCACACCTGACAGGAAAATACAACAAAGGGGCCCTTGTTTCAAGACAAAAGGTCACTGCGGGAACGTCCGGAGAGAAAATCTGGCGGGAGTGGCAGACAATCGGGGCTTGTCCCTGGGTCGGACTGCCGGTATAGTAGAAACGTGAACGGGTCGGAGAAAAAACGCAAGAAGCGCCATCCCTGTCCGGAATGTGACGTCTGCCAGTGGTGCAGCAGCGATCGTTGCAGCGTCTGCCGGTGCTCCGCACCCAGAAAAAAGAGAAAGAAGGAGAAAAAGGAACATCAACCGCTTTTCAGATCCTATTAAAAGCTCTCGATCTTCCGGAAAATCAAAGGGATAGGCTCGATGCCGCAGGGCCGCTCTGAGGCCCTAGGCAATTATTCAAGGGCGCAATATAGCTAAAAAGCCTCGTGAATGACAGCTAGTGATAAAATTCTTGGCATATCCGCCTGGGTCTGGTATAATCTGGGTGTCTTTGGAACGGAGAGATTCAGACACCCGACACTTCATCAAGGCGGTCCGAAAGGCACGAAGGCACACCATGAAAAAATCGTTCTGGCTTCTTGCAACCATTGTGGCATTACTTCTGGTCCAGGCACCTCTGTTCGCGGGAAGCTCTCACGCGCTCGCGGCGGTGACCTCGGGCATCGACTATCGCGACGGACGGATCAAAATCTCCGTTGACGGGCGCCCTCTCGAGGACGTGGTTCAAGAGGTGGCCGGAAAGACGGGAATACGCGTGATCGATAACCACCCCTCGCAAGAAACCGTTTCCATCCACCTCAACTACCTTCCCGTGGCAGCCAGCCTGCAGAGATTGCTACAGGGAAGGGACTACGTCTTTTTTTACCGGGCGGGGAAACCGGGCGACGAACCCGTTCTGACACAGGTCGTGGTCCTCCCGAAAACGGGGGGCCGGGTGACCGCAGGCCCGGACAGAGATGAACCCACCCGTCTAAGCACCGAGGATGCGGCCGAACTGCAGGCCAGCAGTTTCAGAAACGCCGGCCTTGAGCAGATCCTGGAGGATGTCGGAACCCAGCAAATCAACATGGAGAGCACGATCACGAACGCGCTGCAACAAATCCACGAAATGGCACCCCTTCCCCTGCCCGAAACGCGCCGGGATGATGCCCAGCAGGTGCCCGGCCCGGGCGCGATGATCGGAAGCGCCAATACCGGTGTCAGAAAGGACACAGGCACTTTGGCTGACAGGACCTCATCGCAGCCGGGAGAAAGTGCCCCAGCCAGCCTGACAAAGGGCATTGAAAACACCGAGCACGACGACCCGGAACAGACGAAGCCCGATGACCCGCTACCCGGTGAGCCGGGCTATGATCCGCTGGCGCCTTTGCGACCAATCCTGGAACAGGCCCTGGAAGCCCAAAGGAATACACCGCCCCAAAGCGACAATCCATTCCAGAATCAGTAAACCGTACCCAACCCGTCACCGCCCCCCCGCTCGGGGACGTGGAACCATCTGCGGCGACTCATGCGTTGGCCGGTCAAACCGCAGGGGAGCCGCCCGCTACCTCACCCGGCGGATCGTCCGCGCCAATACTTCTTAGGAGGACAGCGTTTCAAACAATTGGAGGGAATTGGCCACCACCTGGTCCATATTCAAATACCGGTACTGGGCCAGACGGCCTATGAAGGAGACCTGTTTGAGTTTTTTTGCCTCGCGGTGGTATTTCCGGTAAAGGGCTTCGTTTTCGGCTTTGGGAATGGGATAATAGGGCTCACCCTCAGCAGTCGGATATTCCCGCACCAGGGTTGTTTGCGGATGTCTCTGGCCCGTCACATGCTTGATTTCCACAATGCGGGTGAAGTCATAGTCGTTGGGGTAATTGACCTGGGAGACGGGCTGGACGAATTCCACATCGCGAGTTTCGTGTTCGAATCGCAACGAACGGTAGGGAAGTTCTCCGTACATGCCGTCAAAAAAAAGGTCGATGGGCCCGGTGTAGATCAGGTGGTCAAACCTCAGATCGTCCAGCACATCACGATAATCCGTCTGAAGGAGGACCTGGATGTTTGGATGGTCTGTCATCCGGCGGAAGAGCCAGCTGTACCCAAATTTGGGCATGGCCTGATAAACGTCCCCAAAATAGCGGGGATCCCGATTGGTCCGGACGGGAATCCGCTTGCAGACGGACGGATCGAGTTCGCCCGGCCAGAGGTCCCACTGCTTTTTGGTATAGTTCTTGAAGAACTTCTCATAAAGATCGCGGCCCACCTGGCTCACAATCACATCTTCCGAATTCTTGACCTGCTTCTTTCGACTCCGGATCTGTTTGAAATACTTGTCCAATCCCGCCGAATCGTAACGAGTCCCGAAGAGACCGTTGACCGTATCCAGATTGATCGGAAAAGGGACCAGCTGCCCGTCGACGAAGGCCAGAATCCGGTACTGGACAGGATGCCATGGGGTGAAACGGGACAGATAATCCCAGACGGCCTGGTTGTTCGTGCGGAAATAGTGGGGACCGTATTTGTGCACGAGAATCCCTGACTCATTGTAATAATCGCAGGCATTGCCCCCGATGTGGTTGCGTTTCTCCACGATGAGGACCCGCCGATCGCGCTGCGAGGCCAGTCTTTCGGCCAGCACACACCCGGAAAATCCCGCGCCCACGATCAGGTAGTCGTATTTCATCGGGCCTTCTCTTCTTTTTGCCGTGAGAGAGGATCGACCAAGGCCGCCTCTTCCTTCTTGAAGGCATTCAGCCAGAGCAGCAGGACCCCCCGGAGGCCAAGCAGCAGGGCCGCCGCCATACTACGGGGATCGAGCCATCCAAAGGTGTAATGGCGGCGGTAGAAGCGATGGGCACCGGTATGAAACTCCACGATCCTCGTGGGATTCTTCTTTCGGTGCGGCTTGTTTTGCTCATGATGAATGATGACCGCCTGCGGGACGCAGTAAGCCAGGGCCCCTGCCTTTTGAATCCGCTTGCACCAGTCCGCATCGGACCAGTAACCGACATAGCGGCTGAAGCCTTCATCCAGCCCCCCCACCTTATCCACAATGTTTCGGCGCAGCAGGATGCATGCCGCCGAGACCATCTCCACCGGAAAGGGCTCTTCACTCTCCAAGTGGCCTCGGCTCAAATACCGTCTGGAAAACGGGTTGTCCGGGAAAAGGCGGGTGAGCAGACTCTGACGCCCAAAGAGACCGTTCACCGCCGACGGAAACTGCCGGGCCGTCTCCTGCACCTGGCCGTCCGCGTCATAGGTTCGGGGCGCCACCAGACTCACCTCCGGGTGCGCGTCGAGAAAGCGGGACAGGATGCCGATGGCGTTGCGTTTCAGCTCCGTGTCCACATCGAGGAGCAGGATCCGCTCTCCCGATACGGCGCTGAGGCCTTGATTGACCGCGCGAATGAAGCCGGCATTTCCTGTATTGCGTATCAGGCGCACCTCGGGATAGGCGGCGTTCAGTTTGTCCGCTGTACCATCGACCGACCCGTTGTCCACCACGACAATCTCAGCAACAGGATGATCCGAAGCATGGATGGACTGCAGGCAGGTGTCCAGGTAGTGCCAGCTGTTGTAGCAGACGATAAGAGCGGACAACTTGGTTGAGTTCATGGGATAGCATACCTCACAGGAGAATGGCTGAAATGCTGCGCCATCGTGCCGCTCCTCTCAGGGTCGCAAGGACGCAGCGGTGCTCTGATCTCCCACGGATTCACTCCTGGGGCCTATTGAGAAGCGGGCGTCCCTTTTCGCCGAGAAAATAATGCGGGCATCCTCTCCGGACCCCTCACCCGGAAAGAAGGCCGGCATGCTGTAGAAAAAGCCCAACGGCAGGGGCACTCTACGCCGATCGGTGCCGTCGGACCGCACCGTATACAGCCCTGAATTCCGCAGGTCACTCAGATCCACATGCCAGAAGATCAGCAGCTCTCCATCACTGGACCATTCGGGCACCATATCCAGTGCCGCCGCTTCGGAGATATCGTTTTCCCCTCCGGTCTCGATGTCCACAATTACCATGTGCCAATTCTGTTTGCCGACATGGCGAAATACCACCACCCTGGAACCGTCCGGCGAAATCTTCGGATCAAAATCCCCCAGGTGTACAGGCAGCGGCTCCCGGACATCGGGAAAGACGGGGTGGGTCAGCTGTCTCACTTCTCCCCCCTCGCTATCCCGGAGCCAGACAAAGTTGATCTTCTCCTCGGGCCGATAGACAGTGAACGCCAGTTTTTCGCCAACGGGATGGGGATCGGCCATCCAGAGATGCTCGGGTAGGTCCACCCGCGTAATCAGCCGGGTGGCCAGATCGATCCGGTTTATCTGACCGCGCCGTTGGGGATTGTCGTTTGAAACATAGAGGATGGCCTTGCCGTCGGGCGTCCAATATCCGTTGGCCGCGACCACGCCCCGACGGGGCGGCACCAGACTCTCCAGGCCCGTCCCATCCGGGCGCATGATCATGATCTCCGTTTCCTGGTACCCCTCCGTCTCGATAGCCAGCCCGCTGGGCCCGCGTCGATTGTAGCGGGTAAAGGTGATCCATTGATGATCCGGGGAGACCCGCGCATGGTTCATCTCCCGGCTGCGGTCCCGAGTGAGCAATTGAAGGTTTCCGCCGTCCAGGGTGCAGGTGTAGATGCCAAAGACGTGCGGGTCCTTGGGCTTGCCGGAACTCATCCCCAGAATAAACGGGAGCGACAAACAGAACACGATGGCCGCCAACCGGCCCTGAAATATCCCAATACTTGAAATCATAAAGCCGGAACAATGCTGCGCCAGAACGCCCGGAAGAACGTTCCGGAACGTAATGTCTGTTGTTTTTCTGGGCTCGAAGGCTACTCGCCTCATTATTATGATATTCTCAAGATTCTCGCCCAGGCATTGCCCGGGAAGCGATGGAGTCTATGGGGTCCTGA
>CALZGC010000087.1 GCA_945786985.1 uncultured Nitrospirota bacterium
ATTCGACGCTTTTGCCGTGGACGAGGCCCACGTGCAGCTGCATGGGTCGAGCGCGCTGGTGACCGGGCTCGTCTCTATCCGGGGTCACGCGCGGGGTCAGGACGTGACCGGCCGGTACCGATACTCGCGGCTCTATGCCCGGCCTCACGGGGACCTGCAGCTTGTCGCCTCTCAGTGGACCCCCGTGGTACCGGTTTCCATGCTCCGGGACACGAAAGCGCCGGCGGAGGACGCCGCAATTATCACCGTGCGCCCCGGCGATACGTCCAAGACCCGCCAGGGACACCGCCAGTTCGTCGGAATCTCGGGAGCCACTGCCGGGGCCAGGGGCCTCTCCATGAATCTGGTGATCATCCCGCCGGGGGGGCAGGCCGAACCCCACCGGCATCAGGGCTATGAGACAGCGATTTACGTACTGCAGGGACGAGCCGAGACCTGCTACGGCGCGGGACTTGGCCGGTCGGTCATCAACGAGGCGGGCGACTTCGTCTATATTCCGCCCGACCTCCCGCACCAGCCGCGCAACCTGAGCGACACCGAGCCTGTCCTCGCCATTGTCGCCCGCAACGACCCCCATGAGCAGGAGAACGTCGTTCGCTATGAGCCGACACCAACCGATGAACCCGCATATGGCAGGAGTGAGCAAGAAGTCCCATGAACGACTCTTTCAACAAGGTTGTCACCCTGGCCTGGTTTGCGCTCATCATCGTGGTTGCCGTGGCCGTGGTGTGGCCCAGTTTGTTTGTGGAGCCCTGGTATTCCACGGCGGTGATGATCTTGTTGTTTGCCCATTGCATCGACGCCATGCTACTGTACAAGAAAGTATTCCCAAACAAGCTCTTTGGTCTTTACTGGTACAATATCATCTTGCCCTATGTGCTCCGGGAGAATGTCAAAGAATTTTCGTCGGGTCTCAAGCGCTGGCAGCAGCGCTTGTGGATGGAACTGGCCCTTCTCCTGCTGCTGTTGATCCACGAATTCTTGAAATCAGGGACAACGATGATGGGGCGCTCGTGAAGGGTAAACCGACATGGGGAAGGCACGGACATTATAAAATCTTCAGTCTGTGGCACACCGTCAGATATATCATTTCGTTTATGGCCATGGCCTATTTTGAGTGGTTCCTCATCAAAACGCTTCTGAAAATGAAGGAAGAGCAGAAAAGGTCGAAGAAACGGAAAGAGAATCGGTGATGCAGATCAGCCGGAGGAGAGAAAAATCCCATGAAAGTGCACGTCCTTCAGCATGTGCCGTTTGAAGACATCGGCAGCATGGCCGCCTGGCTGAGCGCCCGCGACGCACGGGTGACCTACACCCGCTTCCATGAGGCCCCGGTTCTTCCGAAACCGGACGGGCTCGATCTGCTCCTCGCCATGGGGGGCCCCATGAGCGTGAACGACGAAAGGGCTTTTCCCTGGCTCAAGGCCGAAAAGCAGTTTGTTCGCGAGACGATTCAGCGGGGAGTGCCCATGGTCGGCATCTGTCTCGGGGCTCAACTCATGGCCAGTGCACTCGGGGCACGGGTATACCCAAACCCGAAAAAGGAGATCGGCTGGTTCGATATTGAGGGACTGGCCGGTGGCGGTTCTCTCTTCCAGTTTCCTCAAAGAGTCCGCGTGTTTCACTGGCATGGCGAGACCTTCGATCTGCCCACGGGCGCCACGCACCTGGCCCGGAGTGCCGCCTGCGAGCACCAGGCATTCCAGATCGGCTCCCAGGTGCTGGCATTGCAATTTCACCTGGAAACTACGCCCGAGAGCCTGGACGCACTCATCGACAACTGCCGCGGTGAAATCGTCGAGAACACTTACGTCCAGAGCGAAAGGGCGATGCGCAGCGTTCCATCGGGGACCTTCGCAGAGATCAACGGACTGATGGATCGGTTGCTTTCCTATGTCACCGGCTGCCAGGGCCGGAAGGCACCGTGAAATAAGAGCGAACGAAGTGGCCATGAGGAGCAAGCAGAGGGTGGAATCTCCCCTGGAAAAGCATGCCCGCTACTTCTGGAGCGTGCGGGCCCGATACAAGATGACCGGTAAGCCTCAGGTAACCCGCTGGGCCTTTTCCCTGATCCCAGCCACTGCGGCCGGTATGCCGCCCGGCGGCTCCTGTGATCTGGATGAGATCCCGAGCACGAACTTCTTCCGATTCATCACACCCTGATCCTCGAGTCAGACGATCGTCCGGGCACCGCCCGCCACTCAGGTGCCGCCGGGCGATGGGATATGGACGTCTGAACCTCACTATTCCCACGCACCGCAGCGGGTTCCCCGCAAGCCCCTGCTCCATCGTGAGAAGCAAAAAAATCACTGCCCGGGACACTGGATCAGGGATATAATAGAACTGTCGGCGCGACCACGGCGGAAATCACGAAACACCAAACTCGGAACGAGACTTTCACGCGCGGTCCCGCCTGCCCCTCAAGGAGATGATTATGCGTTACAGGGAAAGGATCGGCCTTGGTGGCATCGTGCTTTGCCTGGGACTCCTCGTCGGCTGCTCTCAGGAAGTGTTCGAGCAGATTGGAGAGATGGTCCGAATGCATGACGCCCTGGTCAAGGCCTACGATCATGAAGATATTGAATTTGATATGGACAACGGGGAGCAACTGACCATTGGTTTTATTAATTCCTCTTTCAACGACCTGACGTGGCAGGAAAAGAAAGAGAAGGC
>CALZGC010000088.1 GCA_945786985.1 uncultured Nitrospirota bacterium
GAGAGGTATTCAGGAGTTGTTAGTGTGGAACTGACCCCGAGACATCAAGATACTTTTCCCCAAGGGGACCTGGGTCCTTTTCGGAATCTGGACTGTCGGGAAGTGGCGATGATCGCTCCCTACCTGGAGCGGGTCCGCGTTCCCGCTGGGGCGATCCTGTTTCGCGAAGGCGATCGGGGAGATTTCCTCGCCATCGTGGTTTCGGGAAGACTCCAGGCGACTAAGAGAACCGAATTTCGGGGGCGGGGCGTCGTCATTTCGCATCTGAGCCGGGGGACCTTGGCCGGTGAGCTTGCCATGCTGGATGAAAGGCCGAGGCCGGCTACGATGAAAGCCGTGGAAGACTCGGAGATTTTGATTCTTCGGCGCAAGGCGTTTGACGCCTTGCTGCAGGCGGACCCTCAACTGGGCCTCAAGCTGATGCGGCGGATTACACAAGTTCTATCGACGCGCGTGCGAGCCCTCGGGAATCGACTGGTGCATGTTTTCTGATCCCATTGCCTGCGGCGTGATTCCGCAGGCCTCGCCCAACCGGGTTGCAGTGAAAGCCCAGTACCCGATCCACGCACTCGCCAGTCCACCCAGAATCGCCGCCGTCTACTTCATGTTTCAGACCCTCCTGTTTGAGCCATATTTCAAACCATGAAGCCCGGATATTATGATGATTATTGACTCTCTGTGCTCTCTGCTGGGGGGGAAACCTCTGGAAGGGGTGAACCCCGATCCCTGGATAAGCTCACTTATGCCGGCAATTCCTGAGGCGAAACTGAAATAGGAGTTTTATGAAACGGGTGGGGTGTCTGGATGGTCGGCCTGTTCCATTTCCCGGACGAGTTCCCGGAGGAGCTGAAGGGAATCGTGCGCAGCCTCCTCGCTGACTTTCTGGATGGCAAACCCCGCATGAACCAGAACGAAATCGCCTTCTGCCACCTCTTCAGGCAGAAGCATCAGGCTGACGTCCCGCCGGGCCCCCATGACATCCACGGTGGCCATCATGTTGTTCATCTTGACAATCTGTGATGGTATGGCCAGACACATAATTCGCCTCTAACCGGGTTTCTTCTCTGATTTCGGAGCCGCCTTGACGCCCCACTCGGCGAGTTTTGCGAGCACCCGCTCCAGGAGAGCTTCAAACTCACCCTGCACCGCAGGCGTCAATCCGTAGCCGCTCTCCGTGCTGCCGGGCTGGATCCCGACAAGACAGAGGGTCCCCGGCAGCGTGCCGAGGAAGCGTCCCGCCGCCAGCATGTCCGGCAGCGCGATCTGATGGACCGAGAGTTTTGTCGAGAAGAACTCGGGGATCTCCCCGTTGTTCAGCTCGCCGATGACACCCGGATCTTTCTCCAGGTTGGCGGCATCGATGAAAAGAACCCGCTTCTTCCCTTCGACAAAGGGCAGCAGGTCCAGCCCCATGGTCCCGCCGTCGATCAGCTGCACCTGGGACGGAAAGAGATACCGCTCCGCCAGGGCATTCAGGGCATGAACGCCGACACCATCATCGGTCATCAGGATATTTCCGATGCCGATCAGTGCGATGTCCACTTCGTCCGCGGGCTGCGGGGGTCTGTTTGAATTCACACGAAAACCTCTCCCCCCCTCTCCCGGCTCAGCAGAGAGGGGGCTGCGTAGTCTGGTTGGTGATGCGCGGGGGAGGGGACCGGGATGGTGCTACTCCCACTCTTTGCCGGAGACGAACTTATACCCGTCAAAGATCGATCCCATGAGACCGTTGCGTTCTTTGAGGTTAAGATACCAGCCGACATAGACATGGACCACTGTGAAGGTCAACAGGACGTACATGACCAGATAGTGGAGCATGCGGATGGTTGCAAAGGACATGACCCCGGTCAGCCAGCCGCCGAGGAGCGTCCAGATCGCGCCCTGATGGGTGACGCTGTACAAGGCAAATCCCGACACGATCTGGAACGCGAACAGAAGAAAGACCACGAAATAGGTGACCCCCGCCAGTGCCGTGTGTCCCACGGAGTAGGGCGGTGTCTTACTGATAAATAGATAGAAACTGGCTGCAGCCCACAGGTCTTTCCATTGTCTTCCCGTGAGCGGGATCCAGACCCGCCAGCTGGCGTACCGATTGCCGACGAAGCCCCAGTAGAGTCTCACGAGAAAGGTAACCAGGAACACGTATCCCGTCACGAAGTGGATGAAGCGCATCCACCCCATGATGTACTGGTCGGACGACACGGCATGCATGTAAGGATCTGCGATGTAGAAGCCGGTGATGGTGAAGCTCACGATACACAGGACGGAGATCCAGTGGGTGAGCCGGACCGGCACCTCCCAGGCGTATGTGCGAAGACGCTCTCTTGGCATGAAAGCCTCCTATCCCGTCAGAGAACCCGAACCCGGGTGATCTTCCGTCTCTTTGAATCGACCACGTGCACCGCGCAGGCCATGCAAGGGTCAAAGGAATGAACCGTCCTGAGGATTTCCACGGGCTGTTCAGGGTCGGCCACCGGGGTGTCCAGAAGGGCCTGCTCGTAGGGCCCACGCTGTCCGTTGCCATCCCGGGGCGAGCCGTTCCAGGTTCCGGGAACCACGCACTGGTAATTCGCAATCTTCCGGTTCTCGATCTTGATCCAGTGACCCAGGGCACCCCGGGGCGCCTCGTGCCAGCCATAGCCCTGAGCCGTCTTCGGCCAGTTGGACGGCTCCCACATCTCGCCGTCGTGTATTTTCAGATCGCCCCGCTTCATGTTGGCGGCAAGATCACCGAGCCAGACGGGGAGCATCTCAGCGGTGAGCAGGGTCTCCACACCGCGGGCGGCCACCCGTCCGAGCGTGGAAAAGAGGGCCGCCGGGCCCACCCCGAGTTTCTGAAGGACCAGGTTGACCACCGCCTGGACCCGCTCGTGACCGCTGGCGTAGGCCACCAGCATTCGGGCCAGGGGGCCCACTTCCATCGCCTGGTCATCGTAACGGGGTGCCTTGAGCCAGCTGTACTTGCCGTCGGTGTTCAGCCACTCGTAGGGGGGATTCGGCCCCGTGTATTTGTGGTCGGTGACCCCGTCCCAGGGATGTTTCGACTTGCCGTCCCCGCCGGGGTACTCATACCAGGAGTGGGTGACATACTCCGAGACTTTGGCCTGGTCCACCGGATGGACCGTGCTGAGGTCTTTGTTCAGGATGATTCCCCGCGGCAGCCACAGGTTGTCCGTATTGCTGATGTTGTCGTTGGGGAACTCCCCGTAGGAGAGAAAGTTGCCCACCCCGCCGCCGTATCCCGCCCACTCCTTGTAGAAGGAGGCCACGGCGAGAAGATCGGGGATATAGACCTTGGCCACGAAGTCATGGGCCTGCTTGGCGAGCGCGGACATGGTGGCGATGCTGCCCGCGTTCAGCGCGTTCTGGCTATTGGGATCGACGGGAATCGACATGCCGCCCACGAGGTAGGTCTGGGCGTGGGGGTTTTTGGCGCCCAGGATGGCATGGATCTTGATGACCTCCCGCTGCCATTCGAGGGCCTCCAGATAGTGGGCCACGGCCATCAGGTTGGCTTCGGGAGGCAGCTTGTAGGCCGGGTGCCCCCAGTAGGCATTGGAGAAGGGACCGAGCTGCCCCGCATCGACGAATCCTTTCAGCTTGGCATGAACGCCCTTGAAATAGCTCACGGATGAGTTCGGCCAGTCCGAAATAGACTGGGCCAGTTTCGCCGTGCCGGCGGGGTCGGCCTGGAGGGCGCTGACAATATCGACCCAGTCCAGGGCATGCAGGTGATAGAAGTGGATCACATGGTCCTGGACGTACTGGATTCCTGCGATCAGGTTTCGGATGATGCGAGCGTTATCGGGAATGGTGATGCCCAGAGCGTTTTCGACGCCTCTCACGGAGGCGTTGGCGTGAACCGTGGTTCACACGCCTCATATACGCTGCGTGAAGGCCCAGGCCTCCCGGGGGTCGCGCCCCAGCAGGATTCTTTCGATCCCTCGGAACATGGTGCTTGCGGACCAGGCATCGACGACGCGCCCGCCCTCGACCTGCGCCTCAATTCTCAGGTGTCCCTCAATTCGCGTGACAGGATCAATTGCTATCTTTGCCATAGGTCTTCTCCTCCTTAATCGTCCTTCGGTCTCTTGCCGCCGGACACCATGCGTCCAATCCCGTGCGCCACGACAGCCGCCCCTGAGGCCGCGGCAATCCCGAGGCCGATCTTATCGGCTGAAGCTTCCACGCCGAAGCCGGGAACGCTCGGGACCTTGGCGTAAATCGGGGCCATGTCATCCCAGTTCCTCGGGGCCGCGCAGGCGATGCAGCCGTGCCCTGCCTGAATGGGCCAGCTGGTTCCTTCGTTGAATTTGATAGTCGGGCAATTCTGAAAGGCCACCGGACCCTTGCAACCCATCTCGTAGAGGCACCAGCCCTGCCGATGCCCCTCATCGCCCCACTGCCGCACGAACTGACCCGCGTCGTAATGGCCCCGCCGTTCGCAGTTGTCGTGGATTCGCTTGCCGTAGGCAAAATAAGGCCGGAGCAGCTTGTCCGTCGCCGGCAGGGTCCCGAAGGTCAGGAGATGGACCACGACGGCGATCAGGTTGTCCACATTGACGGGGCAGCCGGGCATGTTGATGAGCGGAATGCCCGGAAGCAGATCCCGGACCCCCACGGCGCCTGTCGGGTTCGGCTCGGCCGCCGCGATGCCCCCAAAGGCTGCGCAGCTGCCGTTGGCGATGGTGGCCATCGCGTTGCCGCAGACTTCCTTGGCGATATTCACGGCCGATTTCCCGCCGATGCAGCAGTAGACACCGCCGTCTTTCATCGGGATGGCGCCTTCGACCACGGCGAGGTACTTGCCGGGGTGGTTGGCGACCACGTCCATCAGGGACTTCTCCGCCTGATGTCCGGCGGCGGCCATGATTGTTTCGTGATATTCAATGGAGAGCACATCGAGCACGACTTCACCGATGGTCGGTGCCGTGGCTCTCAGGGTGCTTTCCGTGTCGCCGGCGCAGTCCTGGAATTCCAGCCAGACCATGATCGGCTTCTGTGATTTCTCGAGGGCTTCGGCGACCTTGGAGGTAAAGGAGACCGGAAGGGCGAGGGTCGCCGTGATGCTTGTGCAGAATTTCAGGAAATCTCTTCGGGAAAAGCCTTTGTTGATGAGTGATTCATAGATGGTGCTGTCTGACCGTGACTTTCTGTTGTTCGATGATCGTCCCATAATCACCACCCTGTTCGATTTGTGTAGGACCACTTCGCTTCCGTTCAGCGAGTCACAAAGATAGCAAGCATCACCTCCTCGTGATTTTCGAAAGAAACCTTGGAGCCGTTGGGATGGGTTGTTAGCAAAGAGACAGCCATCAATATAGCAAGATTTCGAAGGAAGTCAATAGGATCTGTTCAGGGAAACGGTTATATAGACATTAGCATATGCGAATGCGGGCAGCTGGGCTTGCTCTGCAAAGAATCGGGTCAGTGCGATGGGATTAGGATTCGGGTTTGCCCGGATCGTTGCCTAAAGGCTGGAACGCTTCGGGGTTTGGCCAGGCTAGTCGAGGGGAGAGGCGTGTTTGAGTTCTACGCACACGGCGTAGGTTCCGTCGCTCTCTCACGGTGTTTCGCCGAAACGCTCCTCAATGGCGACCCTCCAGCCGTCGCGCTGGCAGGCGGGACAGTTGCCGTCTCCGGTAAGATAGGCTGTTTTCAGCGCCTCCGCGTCTTCTGAGGAGGTCTTCCAGATAATCGGTTTGTATTTGACCACGCATTCCATTGGAATCTCCTTCAAGTGAAGCAAAACGCCTGCAATTTACAGGAAGGCACTGGAGCCTGTCAAGGAAAAAGGTCGGTGGGCCCCCGGCGTCTGTCACGGGATAAGGCTTGATTTTTCTCTTTTCACAGCGTTACCATGGAGTGCCATTCGGGACATCCAGACCAACGTCCGTAAGGGAAGTTATGAAAGAGCCAAAACCCCGCATAGTGATTTCGGCACCCCATCGCAGTTCCGGGAAATCGACCCTGAGTCTGGGCCTCTGCGCCGCCTTCAGAAAGCGGGGCGCCGTGGTGCAGCCCTTCAAGAAGGGGCCCGACTTTATCGATCCCATGTGGTTGACGGCGGCGGCCGGCCGGGAATGCCGGAATCTCGATTTCTTCATTATGGGCAGGGAAAGGATAACGGAGACCTTCGGGAGTGCCTGCCGGGGTGCTGAACTGAATATTATTGAAGGGAACATGGGGCTCTACGACGGCCTCGATCTGGAGGGGGCCGACAGCACGGCCGCCCTGGCGCGGTTGCTCGGGGCGCCGGTACTGCTCGTGGTCAATGCACTGCGGATGACCCGGGGGGTCGCGCCGCTGATTTTCGGGCACGAAACATTCGAGCCGGAAACCAACATCGCCGGAATTGTCCTGAACCGGGTGCGGGGTGCGCGCCACGAGAAGAAGTTGCGCGAGGCTGTCTCTCGCTACTGCAGTGCGGAAGTGGTGGGGGTCATCCCGGACGAAAAGGCCCTCTTCATTCAGGAGCGCCATCTCGGGTTGACGCCGGTGCGGGAGGAAAAGGAACTTCCCTTTGTCATCGAGAAGATCGCAGACGCCGTAAGCCGCTATGTCCATCTGGACCGCGTGCTCGCCATCGCCCGTGCAGCCCCTCCCGGGGATCAGAGGGCCGAGGCGCGCGCGGACTTGCCGCCGCCCGACGTCCGGATCGGTATTGCTTCGGACCCGTCCTTCACCTTCTATTATCCGGAGAATCTGCGGGCCCTCCAAGAGGCGGGGGCCGCACTCGTGCCCTTTCACACCTTCCGGGACCCCGAACTCCCCGCGGTCAATGCCCTTTACATCGGGGGCGGATTTCCGGAGATCTTTATGGCCCAGCTCGAGGGCAATGCCTCCCTGCGCGCGGAAATTCGTGCGGCCGTGGAGGTGGGAATGCCCGTCTATGCCGAATGCGGGGGACTGATGTACCTGTCCCGTTCCATCTCCTATCGGGGGCAGACCCGGGCCATGGTGGGGGCGCTCCCCTGTGATGTGACCATGCACCGGCGCCCCAAGGGGCACGGTTATGTCATCCTGGAGACCACGGGACAGGCGCCTTGGCTGGCCGCGGGGCGCGAAGTACGGGCCCACGAGTTTCACCACTCGACCGTGGCGAACCTGGGAAAGGTGGCCTTTGCCTATCGCCTGAAACGCGGAGAGGGTATCGACGGCAGCCACGACGGCCTTCTCCACAAGAACGTGCTCGCCGCCTACACGCACCTTCATGCGGCCGGCGACCCCCAATGGGCCCGGTCATTCGTTTCCTTTGTGCGACGGACAGGGTTCCAACAGAAGCGCAGGCCCTGAAAGCGAAAACCCCGCGGGGCCGACCTGAACGACGGGGAAATCTGCTTGCATCAATTCAAAAAAGATATTAGGATGGCCGTCTCGCACGCCCGGGAATTCCTGGAAATACAGGCATTGCAGGTATTGAGCCGTGGATCCCTTTTATGCCGCAGGTTCCCCGGGAGGCTGTTCATCAGCAGGTTAACGCCAGGGAGGGGCGCATCAGATGGCTGAACCAGAAACACTGGAGGGGATGGAGACTTATAAAAAGAATGTCGCCCCCGCGCTCAAGGGAACGGTGACCTGGAAGGAAAAGCTGCTCTTTGAGGCACGCACCCAGGTCGGTTACGATTTCGAGATGGACGGCAATATCCAGTGGGGATGCGCACCCACCGAGAGTCTGCTGTTGAGCCTGGGCGGCTGCATGGGGATTGATGTGGTGAGTTTCCTGAAGAAGATGCGCGTGGAGCTCACCGCCTGCAAGATCGAACTCGAAGCCGAGCGCAACCCGACCCCGCCCCAGTTCTTCACGACGGTGACCATCAAGCTGCGCGCATCGGGCAAAGGCTTGACGGAGAACAAAATGCAGCGGGCCGTCTCACTCTCCCACGACAAATACTGCTCCGTCTACCATACGCTGCGCAAGGATCTCAAAGTGAATGTGGAATATCTGATTGAGGAATGACCGTCATGCACAGATTCACCGGCCTGAATCATCTGGCCCTGGTCACCGGCGACATGGACAAGACGATCCGCTACTGGCGGGACCTGCTCGGAATGCGGCTTGTGCTGACCATGGGGGAGCCGGGGTATCGGCAGTATTTTTTCGAGATTTCGGAAAATGACCTAGTGGCTTTCTTTGAGTGGCCCGATGTGGAACCCGTTCCCTACAAGCGCCACGGTGACCCTGTGCCGGGGCCCTTCATCTTTGACCATGTCTCCTTCGGGGTTGAACAGGAGAAGGACCTCTGGGAGCTTGCCGACAAACTGGAGGCCGCGGACTTTCCCGTTTCCGATGTGATTGATCACGGTTTCATTCGCTCCATCTATACCTACGACCCCAATGGGATCCCTCTGGAGTTCAGCCATAATGTATCAGCGGTGGACATCCGGCGCCATCCGATCCTGGCCGATAGGGCTCCGACCGCCGTGACCCGGGAAGGATCGGAGCCGCGTCTTCAGCAGTGGCCCGAGGTGACGGAGCCGACGCCTCAGGACGAGCGTGTCATCACCCCCGGCGCCGGCAGCGACCTCTTTGGCTAACCCGGAAATTGCATGAGTAAATCTATTACGAGGCCGGATAGTCTGCCACATGCGGCGTTGCATAAAATTTTCTGACTTCGAAATATTTCATTTCAATATGTCTTCAGCCAGAAAATCTTCTGCGCCTTGCATGTGGCGCCTCTACGGCCTGGTGACGATCACCCATGCAATATCCGGGTTATATGCGCTGCCCACGCAGCCGTCTTGACAGCGGGCTTCATTTCTGGTATATATCGGATATTTCGTAACCGGCCTGTCAAAATTTTATCAAATGTGAGGGGAAGGGGAGGTCATGCTTGTCAAAGATTTGATTAAGGGTAAGCCCAACGTCATCTATTCGATCGATCACGACAGAAGCGTGGCCGATGCCATCGAGGATATGGTCGAACACGAGATTGGGGCACTGATTGTCACGGAAAACGGCAAGCCCGTGGGCCTGCTCTCCGAGCGGGATGTCATCAAATGCTGGACCGGCATCGGGTACGGCTCGACCTCGGTCGAGGGCAAGCGCCTGTTCAAGAACATCAAGGCACGCGAGATCATGACCAGCAATCTCATCGTGGTCGAGACCAAGGATGATCTCTGCTACGTCATGAACGTCATGATCAAGAACAAAATCCGTCACCTTCCGGTGGTGGACGAGCAGCAGCTGATCGCGGTGCTCTCCATGCGGGATGTCGTGAGGACGCAGGTGACCAACCTCCAGAGCGAGAATCTCTACCTCAAAGAGTATATCACCGACAAATACCCCGGCTGACCGGAACCGGATGATGAGATTCGGAATTATCGCAAAGCCCCATCTTGAGGCCGCCGACACCCTCCGCCAGTTTCTCTCCTATCTTCGGGAACGCCGGATTGAGACCGTGCTCGATGCGGAAACGGCTGCCGTGGTCGGTGAGACGAGCCCCTACCAGAAATCCCAAATACCCGCGCAAGTCGACGTGATCGCTGTGCTCGGCGGTGACGGCACCCTTCTGAGCGTCGCCCGTCTCATCGGGTGCTACGATGTCCCCATCTTCGGAGTGAATCTGGGCAGCCTCGGTTTTCTGACTGAAGTCACCCTGGAGGAGCTCTATCCGACCCTGGATCAGGTCCTCGCAGGAGAGGTTGAGTACGACGAGCGGCTCATGCTGACGGCCAAGGTGCTTCGGCAGGGCGAAAAGATCTCTCGTTCTATTGTCTTGAATGACATTGTCATCAACAAGAGTGCGCTGGCCAAGATCATTGACATGGAGGCCTACATCGATGGCCGCTATGTCGCGGACTTCAAAGCGGACGGCCTGATTATTTCGACCCCCACCGGGTCCACGGCCTACAATCTGGCAGCGGGCGGCCCCATTGTCCACCCCAAGATGCGGGCCATCATTCTCGCACCCATCTGTCCCCATATCCTGACAAACCGTCCCGTCGTGGTCCAAGACGACAGCCAGATAGAAATCGTTCTCAAGTCCGAGAATACCGAAGTTCTCCTGACCCTAGACGGCCAGGTCGGATTCTCCCTGCGGGGCGGGGACGTGATCCAGATTGAAAAAGCTACCTGTACGATCAAACTTATCAGTTGTCCGGGCAAGACGTATTTTGATATTTTGCGGACGAAATTGAAATGGACCCAACGGTGACGGCTTCGTAAGAAGTCCGTCTGCGGCGTTATGCTTTCCGCTGTGGGATAGACTTCCGCAGCGCCGCATGCCCCGCTTCTCATGTCTATGCCGCCTGCGGCGGCCTCACATACAGGAATCTTGGGGTTCGCTTCGTCCTTCGTCACTGCAGCGTATATTATATACGCCTCATTCCTCAGGACTCGCAAGCCTTGCATCCGGAGCTTCTTACTGTGCCGTATGGGACGAGTGTTTTGCGGGATGGCAGGGCGGCGTTTTCTCTGATACGCTTCACTCCTCGAAAATCCCGCGCCGCGAACACGCGTAACGGTGCGTCGAGATGAGTGAGACTCACGATCTGGTCATTATCGGCGGTGGGGTTGGCGGGATGACGGCGGGGATCTTTGCCGCCCGGTACCGGCTCAAAACCGTTCTCCTGGAAAAGGCTGTGGTCGGCGGGCAGCCGGCCGTGGCCGAGCGGATCGAGAACTTTCCGGGGTTTCCCGAGATCGACGGTTGGGAGCTGAGCACCCGTCTGGAGAAACATGCCGTGGAGCTGGGGGTTGGGGTGGTTGAGCCCGAATCGGTTCAGCGGGTTGACAGCGGGGGGCGGACCCTGCAGGTCATCGGCGAGCGCGGTCAGTATCGGACCAAAGCATTGATTGTGGCATCGGGTGGGCATCCCCGCCTGCTCGGTGTGTCGGGAGAGAAGGAATTCACCCGAAAAGGAGTTCATTACTGCGCCCAGTGCGCGGGCCCCGGTTACGAGGGCAAGCGAATCGCCGTCGTGGGGGGTGGGGAGTCGGCGCTCCTTGGGGCTCTCTATCTTTCCAAGATCGGACGCGAGATCATCCTGATACATCGGCGGGAAGCGTTCCGGGCGGAGAAGATCCTGCAGGAGCGGATCCTCGACTGCGAGTCGATCAAGATCCTTCTTGATTCAACGGTCGAAGAGATCACGGGCGACAAGATTGTTCGCGGGATTACAGTTCGCGATCTTCAAACAGCGGAGATCTCCCCCATAGATCTCGATGCGGTCTTCATCTATATCGGCTATGTTCCGAACACCGACTTCATCGATGTTGACAAGGACGACAAGGGGTTTCTTCGTGTGAATCTTCAAATGCAAACCTCCCACCCCGGCATCTTCGCCTGCGGCAATGTCGTCCGTGAAGACGCCCAGATCATCTCCGCCATGGGGGAGGGGGCCGTCGCGGCCATCTCCGCGGCGCGCTACGTCATGGAAACGGACGTTTAGGAAGAGCATTCTTACCGCGGAGAACGTAGAGGTCCCCGGTAGAGGCTGCGCCTCTAACGGGGCAGGCGCAGAGAAAGGCACTTCGCGTCAAAGGCAAAAAGCAAAACCTGTCTCACCACAAAGACACAAAGGGCACAAAGGAAAAGCTACTTCGCAGTAAAGGCGAACACCTGTCTCACCGCAAAGGCGTAAAGTACGCAAAGGAAAGGCATTTCTTGGTCAAGAGTCAAAAGCATACGGGCCACAAAGTCACAAAGGGCACAAAGGAAAAGCAAGAGTCTCTCCTATTTTCTATTTCCCAATATACAAAGGGCGCCGAGGTTCCCGGTAGAGGCTGCGCCTCTAACGGGGCAGGCGCAGAGAAAACCACTACTTGTCAAAAGCTAAAAGCAATCTTACCAGGACGCAGAGCTCGCGGAGAAAGGCACTTCGCGTCAAAGGCAAATACAAAAAAGTTTGTCACCGCAAAGCAAAGTTCGCAAAGGAAAAGCAAGAGTCTCTCCTATTTTCTATTTGCCATTTTCTATTTACTGATGTGTGGAGGTCGCAAAGGAAAGCCGCATCGCGTCAAAAGCAAAAAACCTTGAGTCTTCGGCCTTTCCTGTTTTCCATTTGCTATTTGCATTTTGCATGCCTCGGTTCACTGCCCACTGCTCACCGCTTACTGTCCACTGCCCTCTGTCTTCCGTCCGGAGCCTGCCCCGTTAGAGGCGGAGCCTCTATCGGGGTCATCCGCTACTCTGTCCTCTGGGCTTTTCTCCGCCCACTGCCCACCGTCTCCCCACCGGTCTTTCAGCTTTCTGCGGCCTACCCCGTGAAGGCAGGAGTTCGGCGAGGGTTGTCCTTCCTGTTAGACGGCACGGTTCCGGCGGGCAGTGTCGGACCTCAAGTGTAGCATTTTAATGCCTCATCAAATTTAGCAGAATATGAGAGAAAATGTCTTTAAATGGGTCATAATGAGCTAATTTATCGCATTTACTACACCGTTTGATCTCTTATGTTTTATATTGGTTCTTATTATTCAATGAAAACTGCCTCTTTCATCAACCACCATGAGTCAAACATCGTTTTATTTTTTTTAATTTGCCCCCAAAAACTCCTTGACAACGTCTTCTCAAATTTATATATTAGCAACTCGTTATATGTACGGGAGCGTATAACGTAGCTGTTTCCGGGTTATCATTCAGTCACTTATACTCAACCAAGTCAGATCAACGAATCGCCCTTTGACGGGTTTTTATATTCTCAGGCATTAGGAATCTGTAATATTTTCATATGACCATACGTTTCACCCTCCGGGTCGTGAAGCGTGAATGACTAGACCATGGACTTGACGAGCCTTCTCACACAAAAAAAAGCGGCCATTCTGGATGGGTGGTTTGATCGGATCGTCGCGTCTTACCCACCGGACTCGGCGAAAATGCTGAAGAAGAACGATCGTTTCTCCAATCCCCTCGGTTCCACCCTCTTCCGTGAGATCGATAGGCTTTTTGATGAGTTGCTGACCGGCGGGGTCCATGTCGACCGGGTCACCCTGTCGCTCGACAGCCTGATGCGCATCAAGGCCGTTCAGGACTTTGCCCCCTCCGAAGCCATTGGGTTCGTTTTCTCTCTGAAGGAGGCGATCCGGAGCAATCTGACGGCCGAACTTCAGGAAGACGGTCTCGCGAAAGATCTGGTGGTCTACGAGTCCCGGATCGATGAACTTGCCCTGATCAGCTTCGATGTTTACATGAAATGCCGGGAAGCCATTTTTCAGCTCAAGACGGATGAGTTGAAAAGGCAGACCCACAAACTGCTCGAAAGAGCGAACAGGATAGGGGGCACGGCGCAAAAGTGAACCGCCCTGCGCACGACCCTTCAAGGAGCCCTGAGCGAGGTTATGGAATGAAAGTACTGCTTCCCCTCTTTGCTGTCATCGCCCTGGTCGTGCTCGCCGTCGTGGGTGTCAAGGGAGCGCATCTGAACGGGCTGTTCGGTATCGTGATTCCCTATGCGGCCTTCGTGATCTTTCTGGGCGGCATGATCGCCCGTGTGACCGGGTGGGCCCGCTCACCGGTACCGTTCAAGATTCCATCGACCTGCGGCCAGCAGAAATCGCTGCCGTGGATCAAAGCGGACAACCTGGAGAGCCCCCACAATACAGCCGGCGTCATCGGCCGCATGGCCCTGGAGGTTCTCTTCTTCCGTTCCCTCTTCCGCAACACCCAGGCCGACTACCGCGGGGGTGACCAGAAGCTCACCTACGGTTCGGAGAAATTCCTCTGGGCGGCGGGTCTGGCCTTTCACTGGACGTTCCTCTACATTTTCCTGCGGCACCTGCGCTTCTTCTTGGAGCCGATCCCCTTCTTTGTTCCCTTTCTGGAGGGGTTGGACGGCCTGCTGCAGATCGGCGTGCCCCGGCTCTTTATGACGGATCTGGTGATTCTTGCGGCGGTGACCTTTCTGGTGGTGCGACGACTGATGCTGCCGCAGGTCCGCTACATTTCCCTGCCGGCCGATTATTTCCCGCTCTTTCTCATTCTGGGGATCGCCATATCGGGGATCCTGATGCGCTATTTCATCAAGGTCGATCTGGTTGGCGTGAAAGCGCTGACCATGAGTCTGGTCACTCTCAGCCCCCGGGTTCCGGAGGGACCGATCGGCAGCGTCTTTTATGTCCACCTCTTTCTGATCTCCGTACTCTTTGCCTATTTCCCCTTCAGCAAGCTTGTGCATATGGGCGGTGTCTTTCTGAGCCCCACGAGAAACCAGGCGAACAACAGCCGGGAGGTCCGCCATGTGAACCCCTGGAATTATCCGGTGAAGCATTTTACTTACGAAGAGTATGAGGACGAGTTCCGTGAGGTCATGATCGGTGCCGGCCTTCCCGTTGACAAGCAGGCCGACACTCCCGCAGAAACGGCAGAATAAGGAAGACGCGATATGAGCAAGGTCCCGCCAGCAGCTGAACTAGCGAAGATCGACCATCAACCGCCCGAGACCCCCTGGATGGGCACCCCGGTGGAGTTTCGGCCGGGCACCTGGTGTTACAGCGGCAAGCCCAAGGTCGTGGAGGAGTTGGGGCTGCCCAATGCGCGGGAGTGGTCGCCGGCGGATGAGGACTGGAAGCTGCCCGACGGCTGGCAGAAGATCATCTACGAAGGATTCAAGGAGCGGCTCGGGAAGTACCGCTCGCTGAAGATCTTCATGGATATCTGCGTGCGCTGCGGCGCCTGCGCCGACAAGTGTCACTTCTTCCTGGGGACGGGGGATCCCAAGAACATGCCCGTGCTGCGCGCAGAGCTGCTCCGCTCGGTGTACCGGAAGGACTTCACAACGGCCGGCAAGATCCTCGGCGGTTTCGCCGGCGCCCGGGAGCTGACGGTGGATGTGCTCAAAGAGTGGTTCTACTACTTCTACCAGTGCACCGAATGCCGCCGCTGCTCCGTCTTCTGCCCCTACGGCATCGACACGGCCGAGGTCACCATGATGGCTCGGGAGCTGCTCCACCTGGTGGGCGTGAACATCAATTGGATCCTGGAGCCGGCCGCCAACTGCTCCCGGACCGGCAATCATCTGGGCCTCCAGCCGCACACCTTCCGGGACTGCATCGATTCCCTCTGCGAGGACATTGAAGAGGTGACGGGCCTCCATATCGAGGTGCCCCTGAACAAGAAGGGGGCGGAGGTCCTCTTTTTGACGCCCTCGGCCGATGTCTTTGCGGACCCCGGTATCTATACCTTCATGGGATACATCCTGCTGTTCGAGCACATCGGTCTCGACTATACGATGACCACCTATGCCTCCGAGGGGGGCAATTTTGGGCTCTTCACCAACCAGGAAACCATGAAGAAGCTCAATGCGAAGATGTACGCCGAGGCCAAACGCCTGGGCGTCAAATGGATTCTGGGCGGCGAGTGCGGTCACATGTGGCGGGTCATCCATCAGTATATGGATACCATGAACGGTCCCGCGGACTTCCTGGAGGTGCCTGTTTCTCCGATCACGGGAACAAAGTTCGAGAATGCCAAGTCGACCAAAATGGTTCACATCACCGAATTCACCGCCGACCTGATCCAGCACAACAAACTGAAACTCGATCCCCATCGGAACAACCACCGCACGGTGACCTTTCACGATTCCTGCAACACCTCTCGGGCCATGGGGCTCTTCGAGGAACCGAGATATATTCTGAAGAATGTGGTCAACAATTTCCACGAGATGCCGGAGACGACCATCCGCGAGCAGACCTTCTGCTGCGGCAGCGGCACCGGCCTCAATACCGACGAGTATATGGAAATGCGGATGCGGGGCGGGTTCCCCCGGGCCAATGCGGTCAAGCATGTGCACGAGAAACACGGGGTCGATCTGCTCTCGTGTATCTGTGCCATTGACCGGGCCACCCTCTCCACCTTGATGCAGTACTGGGTCCCCATGGTTGATGCGGCCGGGGTTCACGAACTGGTGGGCAATGCGCTGGTCATGGAGGGAGAAAATGAGCGCACCACTGACTTGAGAGAGGAGCCTCTCGCAGACGTGGAGGGTGAAGATGATGCTGTATGATGCCGGTAAGATCATTGCCGGATTGGTCATTTTTGCCGCGTTCTTCACCGTGCCCTTCTGGTACGGAGGCGGCAAAACCTCGGAGATGCCGAAGCTGGAGTTGACCGCCCAGGCCAGACAGGCCGGGCAGTGCGTCGAACCGAAGGAGCGGATGCGGCAAGACCATATGCAGCTGCTGGACGACTGGCGGGACGCGGCCGTCCGTGACGGCAATCGAACCTACACCAGCAGCACAGGCAAGTCCTACACCGTGAGTCTGCAGAACACCTGCATGGACTGCCATTCCAACAAGGACAAGTTCTGTGACCGATGCCACGGGTACATGGGCGTCAGCCAGCTTTACTGTTGGGATTGTCATCTCGATCCGACGGAGGAGAAGACTGTATGGGCTTCGACAGACGGGAATTCATAAAGATCGCCGGAATCTCGGCGCTGGCCGGGCTCGGGAGCAGGGCGGCCTTTGAACTCCTGCAGCCGGGAGAGCTCGAAGCCACCAGTGCTTCCTATGCGGCCAACCAAGGTGCCCTGAATGCCAAGCGTTGGGCCATGGTGATCGACATGCAAAAGTGCCTGCCCCAGGAGGGGTGCAAAGATTGCATGCATCGCTGCCACCGACTCCACAATGTGCCCGACTTCGGCAATGCAAAAGATGAAATCAAATGGATCTGGAAGGAAGCCTTCGCCCATGCCTTTCCCGAACAGGAGAGCGAATATCTGGCCGAGCGGCTCCATCACGAACCCTTTGTGGTGCTGTGTAACCACTGCGCCAATCCCCCCTGTGTACGGGTCTGCCCCACGAAGGCGACCTTCAAGCGCAAACAGGACGGGATCGTGACCATGGACATGCATCGCTGCATCGGATGTCGCTTCTGCATGGCGGCCTGTCCCTACGGATCTCGAAGCTTTAATTGGCGGGACCCCCGGGGGAGGAATGCCCAGGGCGAGCCGTTCCTCGAAGAGATCAATCGGGAATACCCCACCCGGAACAAGGGGGTGGTCGAGAAGTGCAACTTCTGCGTGGAGCGGCTGGCCCAGGGGAAGAACCCGGCCTGCGTCGAAGCCTGCCGGCACGGTGCGCTGGTCTTCGGCGATCTGGCCGATGATCATTCGGAAGTTCGTGAGATTCTTCGGGAACACTACACCATCCGGCGCAAACCGGAACTGGGTACCGATCCGTCTGTCTTCTATATTGTGTGAGGAAACCAACCATGCTTGAAAAGGCATTGCGCGGCAATCGCGGTTACTGGATGTGGATCGCCCTGCTCATGGGCATCATCGGTGTGGGATTCCTGTTTTATCTTCAGCAGCTCCGAGACGGCCTGACCATCACCGGCATGGGCCGAGACGTATCCTGGGGCTTCTACGTGGCGCAGTTCACCTATCTGGTCGGGGTGGCTGCTTCCGCGGTGATGCTGGTCATGCCTTACTATCTGCACGACTACAAGAAGTTCGGAAAAATCGTGATCCTCGGTGAGTTTCTAGCTGTCTCCGCGGTGAGCATGTGCGTGCTCTTTATCTTCGTCGATCTGGGCCAGCCCTTTCGGGTGATGAACGTCGTGCTCCATCCGACGCTCAACTCCGTCATGTTCTGGGACATGATTGTGCTGAGCGGCTATTTTGTCCTGAACATCATTATCGGTTGGGCCACGCTGGGTGCCGAGCGCAAGGGGGTCCAACCCGCCGACTGGGTGAAGCCGCTCATTTATCTCTCCATTCCCTGGGCGGTCAGTATTCACACCGTGACGGCCTTTCTCTATGCCGGACTCCCGGGCAGGCATCTGTGGCTGACGGCCATCCTGGCGGCGCGCTTTCTCGCCTCGGCTTTCGCTTCGGGGCCGGCCCTGCTCATTATTCTCTGTCTCATTGTCCGGCGGGTGACCCGATTCGATCCGGGCAAAGAGGCCATTCAGACGTTGGCCAAGATCGTCACCTATGCCATGATCACGAATGTTTTCTTTCTGCTGCTTGAGTTCTTCACCGCCTTTTACAGTGGGATTCCCGGGCACAAACACTCCCTGCAGTACCTCTTCTTCGGTCTCGATGGGTATGGCAAGCTGGTGCCTTTCATGTGGACCTTTGTGTTCCTGGCGGCGGTGGGGATTGCCCTGCTGCTCGTGCCCAAATGGCGCCGGCAGGAGAATCTGCTCGCCGTCGCGGCGGTGGCGGTGGTCGTGTCGACCTGGATCGATAAAGGCATGGGACTCGTCGTCGGCGGGTTCATCCCGAACCCCTTTGAGCAGGTGGTCGAGTACGGGCCGACCGGCCCGGAACTGTCGATCACGCTGGGGGTGTGGGCCATCGGTTTTCTCATTTTGACGATACTTTACAAAGTGGCCGTCGGCGTCAAGGAAGAGACGGCCGCGTGAGCGCGTGCTGCGGGGCGCGGGGCGCGGAAATTCGGCGTTGTTCAGGGGGAAGTATCCCGTTTCATTAAACTCTGTTGTTTCACAAGGTATGGAGGGATTTAGACATGAGTGCTCTCGAAGTAGGCGGCAAAAGCATCGAGCTCGACGAGGACGGCTTTCTGGCAGACATTGCGGACTGGAATGAGGACATCGCGGTGGCGCTGGCCAAGACGGAGAACGTCGACATGACGGACGCGCATTGGGAAGTGGTCAATTTCCTCAGGGAATACTACGCGGAATACAAGATTGCTCCCATGATCCGCATCCTGACCAAGGCGATCGGCAAGAAGTTCGGCAAGGAAAAGGGCAACACCAAGTACCTCTATGAGCTTTATCCGGCGGGACCGGCCAAGCAGGCCTGTAAGATTGCCGGGCTCCCCAAGCCGACGGGCTGCGTCTAAATCGGTCTGTTCCGGTCAGGGTGATTTCGGCCGAAGGGGCGCTTGTCGAATGAGAAGTCCGGCCCGGCCGGTAGCATGACCGTATCAGTGGCAGATATCCGGAGGGATCGCCGGTGTCAGGGTGGCGATCCCCTCCGAGCCCGATCCGCCTGCAAGGCGGTGACTTGAGGAGGAGAGATGAAATTCGGAATTCTCGTTCAGGAAGGCCCTTACAATCATGAGGCTTCGGACAGCGCCTACCATTTTATTCAGGCTGCACTGGCCAAGGGGCATGAGATCACGGGTGTCTTCTTTTACAACGATGGCGTGACCAATACGACCAAACTGATGGACATCCCCGCCGACGACCGGCACATCAGCAAGCGTTGGTCTGAGCTGGGTGCAAAGGGAGTTGAGTTGATCGTCTGCGTGGCCGCGGCCAAGCGGCGCGGGATTAGCCCCGACGTTCTGATTGACAATGCCCGCATCGACGGACTGGGGCAGCTCAGTGAACTTTGCATCGAATCGGACCGATTGATCACTTTCGGGGACTAGGGAATCCCAAAGGAGTCGTCATCTATGGAAGAGCAAGCACCCAGAAAAATCATGTTTGTGAACCGGAGGGCACCGCACGGTTCCATCTATGCCTATGAAGGTCTGGAAGTGATTCTGATTTTCGGGGCCTACGACCAGGAAATCAGTGCGGTCTTTCTGGACGATGCTGTCTTTTCCCTGAAGAAAGGACAGGATACGTCGGAGCTGGGCGTGAAGGAGTTTTCCGCCACCTTCCGCGCGTTGGAAGCCTACGGTGTGGAAAACCGTTACGTGGAGAAGGAGTCCATGGAGCAGCGCGGGTTGACTTTGGATGACCTGATCATGGATGTGGAGGTGGTGGACGGCGCTACGCTCCGCAAGGCAATGGGAGAACAGGATGTGCTGCTTCCCTTCTAGCCCGGAGTTTGCATTGTCTGCATTGATTGAGGAGGAGAGACCTTGCTTCACATAGTGAATAAGTCACCTTTTTCGAATGGAAATATGGATACCTGTCTTCGTATTGCCCAGGCCGCTGACCCGATTCTGCTGATTGAAGATGGTGTGTTTGCCGTCAAGAAGGGGACGTCCATGGAAGGGCGGATGAAGGAGACCGTCGGGCGCCATCCTGTTTATGCGCTTCAGGCGGACCTCAAGGCCCGGGGGATTGACCAAGTGGTCGACGGGGTCAAGCTGTGCGATTATTCGGGTTTTGTCGCGCTGGTAGAGGAGCACCGTCCTCACTCGTGGCTGTAGCCCGACATGAAAGGATCCCGGCAAGCGATCGCTGAGCTGTTGCGGGCCAGGAAATATCCGGAAGTTCTGGTGACCTTCGGCGCCCATCGCAAAACCGTCAGGTCTTTGCGATCCCTGCTCTACGCAGAAGAGGCGCTGGTTAAGTGGCGGGCGGTGAGCATGTTCGGATGGCTTGCCGCCGAGCGAGCGGATCTGATTGCACACGAAGTGGACCGGCTGATCTGGTCCCTGAATGATGAGGCCGGGAGCATCGGGCGGGGCGCCGCCGAATGCCTCGGTGAGATCGGTCGGAAAAACATCGGTCTGGTGCAGCACGGCGTCGATGTCGTCATCCATTATATCGAAGACCCCGAGACCTGCCGCCCGCCCAACCGCAACACCGAAATCCTCCTGGGTGTGCTGTGGGCCCTCGGAAGACTCGGCGGCGGTAAGCCGATGCGGGTCCAGAAGGTGATGCCCGTGCTGCTCTCGTTCACAGAGGACCCCGAGCCGGCTGTACGGGGCCACGCGGCGTGGAGCCTGGGGCAGATCGGCGGTCCCGAGGCGAAAGACAGGTTGAACCGGCTCACGCAGGATGCGGGCGTGACCCTGCTGTATGAAAACGACGAACTCAACGAAAAGGCGGTGGCCGCGATTGCCCAGGAGGCGCTGGCGCACCTCAATCGGTGACGGGAGCCCGGGGAGGCCATTTTTGAATCCATAAAGGTTTTCGTTTAGTCACCCGTGGAATTTCCCGACGGCGTCGGGGAGCAATGAAAGGAGAAACCGAGCATGGCAAATCACAAATTGAGAAAAACGCCTCTTCTGGACGACCTGCAAAAGGGGCCGTGGCCGAGTTTCGTGAAGGACATGAAGCAGATTGCAGTAAGAAAGCCCATGGTCAACGACCTCCTGGGGCAGCTGGAGCTTTCCTACAAGGAGCGCGTCGGGCATTGGAAGCACGGCGGTCTCGTTGGAGTGATCGGATACGGCGGCGGCGTCATCGGCCGGTACTCCGACGCCCCCGAGCAGTTCCCCGATGTCGCCCACTTCCACACCATCCGCGTGAATCAGCCTTCAGGGTGGTTCTACACATCTCAGGCGCTGCGGGATCTCTGCGATATCTGGGAGGCCCACGGATCGGGGATGACCAACATGCACGGTTCCACGGGGGACTGCGTCTTCCTGGGAACCACCTCGGAGGAGCTCGAGCCGATCTTTGCAAAGCTTACCGAGAAAGATTGGGACCTCGGCGGGTCCGGCTCTGACGTGAGAACGCCGAGCTGCTGCAACGGGATGGCCCGCTGCGAGTATGCCTGCTACGACACCATGGATGTCTGCTACAACATCACCATGGAGTACCAGGACGAACTGCACCGCCCGGCTTTCCCCTACAAGTGGAAATTCAAATTTTCCGGCTGCCCGAACGATTGCGTGGCGTCCATCGCCCGGTCGGATCTCTCGGTGATCGGCACCTGGCGAGACGACATCCGAATCGATCAGGCCGCGGTGAAGGCGTACGCCGACGCCGGGATGGACATTCGGGCCGATGTCACCCGTAAGTGCCCCACTGCCTGCATGCGCTATGACGGCAAGGAGATCCACGTCAACAACAAGCAGTGTAACCGGTGCATGCACTGCATCAACGCCATGCCCAAGGCCCTGCGTCCCGGGAAGGACACGGGGGCGACGATTCTCATCGGCGGCAAGGCGCCCATTATTGAAGGAGCCCTCCTTTCTTCGGTGCTGGTTCCCTTCATGAAGATGGACAAGGCCGACGATTATCAGGAGTTCAAGGACCTCATGGAGCGCATCTGGGATTTCTGGGATGACCACGGTGTCAACCGTGAGAGGATCGGCGAGTGTATCGAGCGCGTCGGTCTCGGCAACTTCCTGGAGGCCATCGAGGTGGATCCCAAGCCCGAACATGTGAAACACCCCCGGACCAATCCGTACATCTTCTACGAAGAGTATTTCGAGGATGACGGGACGGACGCGTAGCGGGGCGTGAGACAGGCAGAGGGTCCATGACTATCCGAGCAGAAAAAACTGATCAATAGGAGGTAAGAACCGATGGCAACACAACCGAGTGCACCGAGAAAAACCGATATTGGACCGCCCCACTATGAGCAGTTCCTCCATCCGGTCATCAAGAAAAACTATGGTCAATGGAAATACCACGATTATCTGAAGCCGGGCGTCATGGTGCATGTGGCGGAGAGCGGCGACAAGATCTATTCCGTACGCGTCGGCTCGCCGCGCCTCATCAGTGTGGACGTGATCCGCATGTTCGCCGACCTGGCCGACAAGTACTGCGACGGGTATCTCCGGTTCACCAGCCGGAACAACGTGGAGCTCATGACGGACAAGGAAAAGAATATCGACCCGTTGATCAAGGATATTCAGGCCCAGGGCTACCCCGTCGGTGGAACGGGCAACTCTATTTCCAACATTATCCATACCCAGGGATGGGTCCATTGCCATTCAGCGGCCACCGACGTGTCCGGTCTGGTCAAGGCGACCATGGATGAGCTCTATGAGTACTTCGTCGATATGAAGCTTCCCTATAAGCTGAAACTGGCGGCGGCCTGTTGTCTGAACATGTGCGGCGCCGTGCACTGCTCCGACATCGCTATCCTCGGGATTCATAGGCGGCCGCCGAAAATCAAGGATGAGCAGGTCTCCAGGGTCTGCGAGATCCCCACGACCGTGTCGTCCTGCCCGACGGCGGCCATCCGGCCGACCACCGTCGAAGGCAAGCAGACCGTCAAGGTGGACGACGACCGCTGCATGTTCTGTGCGAACTGCTACACGGTCTGTCCGGCCATGCCCATTGCGGATGCCCTGAATGATGGTATCTCCCTCTGGGTTGGCGGCAAGGTCTCCAACGCCCGATCGGAACCGATGTTCACCAAGCTGGCCGTTCCGTTCCTGCCCAACAATCCACCCCGCTGGCCTGAAGTGACCGACGCGATCAAAAAGATCGTCGAGGCCTATGCCGGGGACGCGCACAATTATGAAAGGCTCGGCGAGTGGATCGAGCGGATCGGTTGGCCGAAGTTTTTTGATATGACAGGCTTCGAGTTCACCAAATACCACATTGATGATTTCCGGCATGCCGCCGAGACCTTTGCACGCTCGGCACAAATCAAATTCTAAGAGGAGGCGTGAGAAATGTCAGACGCAGTGACCACCGCCCAGATCGCGGACGAGATGTACAACCTGGTCAAGGAGTACTCCGGGAAGAAGCGGTTCAAATCGAGTGATCTGACCAAGGAGATCATCGGCAAGCACGGCGACAAGGTCAACAAGAAGGACTGCAAGGCCGCCCTCCGGGAACTCATGGACTCGGGACGTTGCGTCTACGGTTATGCCGGGGGGAGCTTCATCGCTCTGCCCGGTGAAGAAGGCGCGGCGAAGAGCCAATAAACAGAGGGGGCGGGCGCAGAGCCCCCCGCCTTTGCCACGCAGATTTCAGCTGGCCGGTCGCCTCCGGATGAAGTTGTCCGGCTGTCTTCTCCGCTGTTGTGCCGGACGGCGGCAACAGCGAAAAAGGTAGGCCCTTTGCACTCCGGATGTGAAAAGCCGCGGGGCCTGATCGGCTATGCCGGCAGGCTGGAGGACGCTCGTCGGACACATCCGGGTTAGCCTGGAGATCATTCTAACAGAAACAGATGAGAAGGAGTATGTCCTATGGCGATCGTGGTGAGGAAAATAAAGCGAAAGATCGGGATTCGACGCGGCGGGCGGGGAGCCGAGTCGTCCACCCTGAGACCCCAGTACACCTTCAAGACGCCGCCCTGCAGCCACGCGTGCCCCAGCAGCGAAGATATCCGGGGCTATCTGGTGAAGATGGCTCAGACGGAGAACTATGCCTGGTCCCATGAGGATGCCATCGAGGATGCCTGGCACACGATCACCGACAAGAATCCCTTCCCCGCTGTCATGGGCCGGGTCTGCCCCCATCCCTGCGAATCGGAGTGCAACCGTAAGGAGAAAGATCAGGCGGTGGGCATCAACAATATGGAACGCTTCATCGGGGATTACGGGATTGAGAACAAACTGGCGCTGAAAAAACTTAACGGCGACAGCCATTCGGAAAAGGTGGCGATCATCGGGGCGGGCCCGTCAGGCCTCTCCTGCGCCTATCAGCTCGCCCGGCGGGGATACCCCGTCACCGTTTTTGAAATGTTTGACAAGGGCGGCGGGATGCTGCGATTCGGCATACCCATCTACCGGCTTCCCGATGATGTGCTCGATGCGGAGATCCGGAAGATCGCCGATCTCGGCGTCGACATCAAGTACAGCACCAAGATCGGACGGGACGTCAGCTTTGATAATCTGAAAAAGGACTACAAAGCCATTTATGTTTCCATCGGTGCGCACACCGGTTGGGACATGAATATTCCCGGCGAGGACGCGGCCAACCTCTGGACCGGCGCGGATTTTCTCCACCGGATCAGTGCCGGTGAAAAAGTGGACATCGGCAACAAGGTCATTGTCATCGGCGGCGGGGACACGGCCATTGATGCGGCCATGACGTCCCTGAGGCTCGGCGCGGATGTGACCATCCTCTATCGGCGGACCCGCAATGAGATGCCCGCCATCGACCACGATATCGTGCTGGCCGAGGAGGAAAAGATCCACTTCGAGTTTCTCGCCGCACCGGTGGAAATCATCAAGGACGGCAGCGGACGGGCCACCGCCATGAAGTGTCTCCGCATGGAACTGGGCGAGCCCGATGCCTCCGGCCGGCGGCGCCCGGTCCCCATCGAAGGCTCGGAGTTCACGGTGGAGACCACGGCCGTTATCTCCGCCATCGGCCAAGCCCCCGATTATGAAGGCCTGGAGCGGTTCAAGAACGACCGCGGCTGGATCAACGCCGATGATGAAGGCAAGACCGAGATGGACGCCGTCTGGGCCGGTGGTGACGTGACCATCGGTCTGGGCATTGCCACCGAGGCCATCGGCCTCGGACGGACCACGGCTGCTTCCATCCATGCGCATCTGCGGGGCAATGACATGGAAAAGGACCCCGATTGGCCGGTGGTGCGGACGGACAAGATGAATCTTGGCCATTACGTGAGTCTGGAGCGGATGCAGGAGAAGTTCCTGCCGCCAGCGGAGCGCAAGACCAACTTCAATGAGATCCGTTTTGCCCTGACGCAGGAGCAGGTCCTCGAAGAGGCCAAACGGTGCATGAGCTGCGGCCGATGCTTTGACTGCGACAACTGCTTCACCTTCTGCTCCGACAGTGCGGTGAAGAAGCTGTCCAAGGACCTGCCCTTCGGCGAGCACTATGAGTTTCATCTCGACACCTGTCAGGGTTGCAAGAAGTGCGCAGAGGAGTGCCCCTGTGGATTTATCGACATGCTTTAAGTTTAGACCCGACGGCACCATCGGATTTCGGGACAAGTCCTACGATTCATGGGTTCCATGACGAACCTGTGAGCGCGGGGCTTCGTGCTGCGTGATCGTTTGAGCGGATCTGATTGTAGAAAGATACGTCACCATAATTGCGAATCGAAGCACCAAGGAGTGAGCATGGAAGAATTGACGTTTAACGAGATCATCAGCTACGCCAAGATTGCCGAGGACAATGCCAAGAAGTTCTACCTCGATGCGGCCGCCATTGCGGAACAGAGAAATGTGAAGGAATTCCTCGAGTCCCTGGCGGACGAAGAGCAGGGCCACAGCGACCGGCTCGAGGGGCTTCGAAAAGCAATCCAGGAAAGGGGCGTCGTGCCGCAGATGCACCAGGATATCCGCAACCTGGGATATGCCGATTATATCGAGCCGGTGAACCTGGACTCAGACGCCAGCTACAAGGATGTCCTCGAGGTGGCCATGGCGAAGGAGAAGGAAGCCATCAAGAATTACGAGAGCTTCGCCCGTTACGTGGATGATCCAGAAGCCCGCAAGCTCTTTGGCCTGCTGGCCGAAGAAGAACGGCGCCACCTGAAGCGGTTCGAGGAAGACTACGACGATCTTCAAAACCAGTATTATTAACCCGGAATCCCGATCTGAGGTAGACGAACGATGTATGAAATTCTGAAGAAGAAGGTCTGGCAGGAGCAGAAGCCGCGGATCACGGAGTTCCTCGTCCGCGCCCCGGATATTGCGCGCTCCCACCAGGCGGGCCAGTTTGTGATCCTGGTGGCCGATGAGCAGGCGGAGCGAATTCCCCTGACGATTGCCGACAAAGATGTGGAGAAGGGAACCATCAGTATTCTCTTCCAGGAAGTGGGCAAGTCGACCATGTGTCTCGGCATGCTCAATGAGGGGGAGCACATCATGCACATTGCCGGCCCCCTCGGCAAGCCGACCCACATTGAGAAGTTGGGTACCGTGGTTTGTGTCGGCGGCGGCATCGGTATTGCCCCGGTTCATCCCATTGCGGCGGCCATGAAGGCGGCCGGCAACAAGGTGATCTCCATCCTGGGGGCCCGCTCGAGAGATCTGCTCATCTATGAGGAGAGGATGAAGACCGCCAGCCATGAAATCCGGGTCACCACCGATGACGGGTCCTACGGGCGGCACGGATTCGTGACGGATGAGCTGAAGGCCATGATCGAAGAGGAGAAGATTCCCATTGATCTGGTCGTGGTCATCGGTCCGCCCATCATGATGAAATTCGTCTGCAAGGTGACGGAGCCTCACAAAATAAAGACCTATGCCAGCTTGAACACGATCATGGTCGACGGAACAGGGATGTGCGGCGCCTGCCGGGTGACGGTGGGGGGCAAGACCAAATTTGTCTGCGTCGACGGACCGGAATTCGACGGGCACGCCGTCGATTTTGAAGAGATGATGATGCGCCAGCGGCAGTATCTGCCCGAAGAGAAACTCGCCGTGGAGCGCTGCGAGAAACAGACCTGTCACAAGAGCTGACCGTTCTGACCATCCATTCTGCATGAGGATCGTAAATGATGAGTGAGGAAAAGCAAATCAAGGACGCCCCCAAGCCGAAGCCGAAGCGGCCCAAAATTCCGCGGCAACCCATGCCCGAGCAGGATGCCCACGCGCGCGCAAAGAACTTCGATTCCGTCACCCTGGGGTATACCATGGAACAGGCCGTCACCGAGGCCACCCGCTGCATCCAGTGCAAGAAGCCTTTGTGCGTTCCGGGCTGCCCCGTCGCCATCGACATTCCCGGTTTCATCCAGCTGGTCAAGGACAAGGAGTTTCTGAAGGCCGCTCAGCTGGTCAAACAGACAAACCTGCTGCCCGCGGTCTGCGGCCGCGTCTGTCCGCAGGAAGAACAGTGTGAAGCGGTCTGCGTGCTCGGGAAGAAACAGGACCCGGTGGCCATCGGCCGGCTGGAGCGTTACGTGGCGGATTACGAAGCCGAACACGGTGAGATTCCGCTGCCCGAGCTTCCCTCGAAGACCGGCAAAAAGATAGCCGTCGTGGGCGCCGGACCGGGCGGACTGACCGTGGCGGGGGATCTCATCCAGCAGGGGCACGATGTGACCATTTTCGAGGCGCTCCACAAGGCCGGGGGCGTGCTGGTCTACGGTATTCCCGAGTTTCGCCTGCCCAAAGCTATCGTCGAGCGGGAAGTGGAATACCTGCAGCGCCTTGGTGTCGAGCTGAAACTCAATCACGTTATCGGCAAGATCCGGACCATCGATCAGCTCATGCAGGAGGACGGCTACGATGCCGTATTCATCGGCAGCGGTGCCGGCCTTCCCTGGTTCATGGACATTCCGGGCGAGAACCTGAACGGCGTCTTTTCGGCCAACGAATATCTCACCCGTAACAACCTGATGAAGGCCTTCGATTTTCCCGCGTACGACACGCCCATCAAGAAATTCAAGAATGTGGCGGTCATCGGCGGCGGCAACGTCGCGATGGACTCGGTCCGTTCAGCGCTGCGGCTCGGCGCGGACAACGCCTATATCATCTACCGCCGGGGCCGGGAGGAGATGCCCGCCCGGACGGAAGAGATCGATCATGCCGAACACGAAGGGGTGAAGTTCAAGAATCTGACGGCCCCCGTGCGCGTCCTCGGAAACGACGAGGGCTGGGTCACCGGTCTGGAGTGCCTGCAGATGGAACTGGGCGAGCCCGACGCGTCCGGACGCCGCCGCCCGATCCCGATCAAGGGCTCCGAGTTCGTTCTGGAAATGGACGCGGTGGTCATCGCGATCGGCACGAGTGCCAATCCGTTGATTGCACAGACCACGCCCGACCTGGCTCTGAATCGCAAGGGCTATATTGAAGTCGAAAACGAGACGACCGGCCGTACCAGCAAGAAAGGCGTTTTTGCGGGCGGGGACATCGTGACCGGAAGTGCCACGGTGATTCTGGCGATGGGTGCCGGGCGCAACGCGGCCAATGCGATTCAGGACTATCTGCAGACCGGTGAGTGGTGGTCCTCCAACGGGAGCGCAGAGAACTGAACGTTGTGTGACAGATTGGCGAAAGGGCCCTCTGCGGCGTTGCGGTCAGTGGGTGTCAGGCTGCCGGATTTGCAGGTCCTGCCGTTTCATTGAGAATTTTTTACAAGACCCCCGGATTGAATGGTGAAAGGAGATCCCATGAGTTTTGCGAGGTTTAGCGATATCGTCACCTATGCGGTTGAAAAAGAGACTGAGGCCATTCGATTTTACACCGAGGCCAGCCAGCAGGAACAATACGCGGCCGCCAAGGAGACCTTTCTTGCTTTTGCCGAAGAAGAGAAAAAACACAAGGCCCTCTTTGAGAACCTCGATCCCCAGGTGGTGGCAAACTACAAGTTCCGAAATATCGCCGATTTGAAGCGCAGCGACTATATGGTTGAGACGGAGCACAAGCCCGGGATGCCCTATGTGGACATCCTGCGCCTGGCCATGAAGCGCGAAGAGCATGCCAAGAAATTCTACGACGACTGTGTGGCTCTCGTAGAGGGGGACGAGCAGAAGAAGCTCTTTCAGATGCTCTCCCAGGAAGAGTCCAAACACAAGCTCATCCTGGAAACCATGTATGACGATACCATGGCCAAGGCGGGTGATTAACCCGGTCTTTTTCTTCTCTGTTCGACCAGTTGGATCGCGACGAGGAGCGCTTCATACAGGCTTCGGTCGTTCGCCTTTCCGCTTCCCGCCAGATCATAGGCCGTTCCGTGGTCCACCGAGGTCCGGATAATCGGCAACCCCAGCGTCACATTGACCCCCCGGTCAAAGGCGATCATCTTCAGGGGGATCAGTCCCTGGTCGTGGTACATGCAGACGACGACCTCGTAGGCCCCGTGATAAGCCTGATGAAACACGGTGTCCGGCGGCAGGGGCCCGGAGACGCCGAGGCCGGCCTGACGGGCCTGTTCCACGGCCGGTGCAATGAGCCGTTGCTCTTCATCCCCGAACAGTCCGCCTTCACCGGCGTGAGGGTTCAGCCCGGCTACGGCGATGCGGGGTGAGGCGAAGCCGAGGTCCTGCATCGCCCGGTGGGCCAGGCGGATCTTCTGAAAAATCGCCCCCGTCGAAAGGGCCTGCGGCACCTGCCGCAGTGACAGGTGGGTGGTCACCAGCACGACCCGAATCGGTCCTCCCATGAGCATCATGCCGACCTCCGGGGCACCGGTTTTCTCCGCCAGGATCTCGGTATGCCCTGCATAGCGATAGCCGCCAAGATGAATGGCCTCCTTGTTGATCGGGCCGGTGACGATCGCGTCGACCTGCCCCCCCAGGGCAAAATCGATGGCTGCCAGCAGGTATTCGACGGAGGCTCGGCCGGCGTCCGCCGAAACCTCGCCCGGGCTATACGCATCGGGGCGTATGTTTTCCAGATCGATCAGCCCTGCCCGCCCCGGCCGGGGCGGCCGTTGGGTAGGGTCCTGAATCGGGCTGCAGGGATTCGTTCTCTTTAAAAGCTCGGCCCTGAGGTTGAGAACCGTCCCGCTACCGACGACCACCGGATGACAGACGTCATAAACCTCGGGACGCTCCAGCAGGGAGAGGAGAATTTCAGGGCCGACACCGGCAGGGTCTCCCATCGTTAGCGCTATAATCGGTGTTCTCACCATTTTTCCTCGGGTTTTCGCTGATTCCGAAAGTAGCAGGCCATTGGGCCCTCTGTCAACCCGAAGAGGCCCGCAATGGGTTGAGATCTGACACCGGACGTTCCGGCCCCCAAGGGAAGGTCGGCGCCGCGCGAGAAACCCCCCGTTGAGACCGATTAGGGGTTTGACAAAGTTGAAAAAGGTGGTATAACGTTTACTGTTTCCTCTGTTTACGGTTTAGAAGGACACTCCGGGGGATGGGTGTGGGGAGGCGATTCGGATGAAGCGCAGTGAGCTCATGAAGATGAAACGAGACGAACTGCTGAAGCTTGCTCAGCAGCAAGAGATTCGGGGGCGCAGCCGGATGAGCAAGGAGGAGTTGGTTGCGGCGCTGCTCCGGCACCGCAGAGCCGTTCCGGCTTCCGGGCCGTCCGTGCGGGCCAAGAAGAAAGCGTCCGTTCTCCGGACCGGGGTGGTGGCCCATGCCCAGGTGTTGCGGGAGAAGGCGCCCCGGACATTCCAGGAGGAGGTCGAGCAGGGCCGCTTTGAGCTGGGTATCCGGGAGCCGGTTCGACCGGAAGCCGTTGGGTTGCCCGAGGAGCCGCCCCACGAGCTGCCGTCGAATTATGGCGAGAACCGCATTGTCTTGATGGTGCGCGATCCTTACTGGTTATACAGCTACTGGGAGATCCAGCAGGCGCAGGTCGCCAAGGCCCTGGACGAGAGGAATCTGTCTGGGCAGGCCTACGAGACGGTGATCCGGGTTTACTCGGGTGACGAATCGACCTTCCAAGATGTCCAGGTGGAGGGCCTCAGCAACAACTGGTATATCAATATGGGGCGCCCCGACACTGAATTCTTTGCGGACTTCGGCGTGCGCGTCCACGATGATTTTATTTCGCTGGCCCGCTCCAACAGCGTCCGAACCCCGCGCAGCGGCATGTCCGACGTGATCGATGAGGAATGGATGACGCTGGACGAAGAGGCGCAGATGATGTACGCCCTGTCGGGAGGGTTTCACATGGAAAACCTTTGGGCAGGCTCCCTGGGGATCAAGGAGCTGATGGAGAAACGCCTGGCCGCCGAAATTTCCTCGGGCGCCGTCAGCAGTTTCTTCGGCAGCGGGCGGTTCCGGGAACAGCCCAGAGGGTTCTGGTACTATCTCGATGCGGAGCTCATCGTCTACGGTGCCACTGAACCCGACGCCAAAGTGACCCTGCAGGGCAGACCCGTGCAGCTCCGGCCCGACGGAACTTTTTCGGCCCGATTTGCCCTGCCCGACGGAAAGCAGGAAATCCCGGTCACCTTTGTGTCGGCAGACGAAGTGGACCATGCGGCCGTGATACCGAAGGTGACGCGCAAGACGGATATCGCTTAATCCATCCCTGCCGCTGCTCGGCAGATAGACTCCAGACGAAGCATTGCACAGGATCATGAGGCTGCCTTTATTGAGAGGCTCTCCGACGGATTTGTCGGGCCTGCCCGCCCACGGCTGAGGTGTCTATGAACAAAGGTTATCTGGCACTGGTACTGCATGCCCATCTGCCCTATGTAAGGCATCCCGAATACGACGATTTTCTGGAGGAGGACTGGTTTTTTGAAGCCATGACGGAGACCTATATCCCCCTGCTTCAGGTCTTCGACGGACTGGTACGGGACGGGATCGACTTCCGCCTGACCATGACACTCTCACCGAGCCTGCTTTCCATGATGGCCGATCCGCTGCTGCAGGAGCGTTATCTGCGCCATCTGAACAAACTGATCGATCTGGCCGAAAAGGAAGTCGATCGGACGCGGTGGCTGCCGGAGTTCCAGCCGCTGGCTCAGATGTACTTCTATCGTTTCCACCAGGCCCGGGAGTTCTTTGAAAACCGGCATCGACGCGACCTGGTGCAGGTCTTTAAAGCCTTTCAGGAGCGGGGTGTGCTGGAGATCCTTACCTGCAGCGCCACCCACGGTTTTCTCCCGCTGATGGGCTTGTCGGTCAAAGCGGTTCATGCCCAGGTTCACACAGCCTGTGAGCACTACGAGAAACTCTTCGGTCGGCGCCCCCGGGGGATCTGGCTTCCGGAGTGCGGTTTCACCCCGGGGATTGATGAAGTGCTGCGGGAGGCGGGGATCCGGTATTTCTTTACCGAGGCCCACGGGTTGCTTCACGCTTCGCCGCGGCCCAAGTACGGAGTGTTTGCACCGATCATCACCCCATCCGGTGTGGCGGCCTTTGGCCGGGATCTGGAGTCCTCCAAGCAGGTTTGGAGTGCCGAGGAGGGCTACCCGGGAGATTATGACTATCGCGAATTCTATCGCGACATCGGATTCGATCTCGAGTATGACTACATCCGCCCCTTCCTGCACAGCGACGGGCATCGCATCCACACGGGGATCAAGTACCATCGGATTACCGGCCCCACGCCCCACAAGGCGCCCTACGATCCCCATCGGGCTCAGGAAAAGGCGGCCAGTCATGCAGGCAACTTCATGTTCAACCGTGAGCGGCAGGCCGAGTTTCTCTATGACCGCATGGGCCGCATGCCGATCATCGTGGCGCCCTACGATGCAGAGCTTTTCGGTCACTGGTGGTATGAGGGGCCCGAATGGATCAACATGCTCATCCGGAAAATGGTCCACGACCAGGATGCGGTTCGCCTCACAACGCCTTTGGAGTACCTCGGTGAAAACCCGACCCTCCAGGTCTCCATGCCTTCCATGTCCAGTTGGGGCTACAAAGGCTACTGTGAAGTCTGGCTGGAGGGCAGCAATGACTGGATCTATCGCCACCTCCACAAGGCGGCGGAGAGAATGTCGGAGCTGGCCAACCGCTACGGCGGCACCAACGGGATTCGGCGGAGGGCCCTCAACCAGGCGGCCCGAGAGCTCCTGCTGGCCCAGAGTTCCGATTGGGCCTTCATCATGAAGACCGGCACCATGGTGGAATACGCCGTCAAACGGACCAAGGACCATCTGGTCCGCTTCGACCGGCTGTACGGGCAGATCTCTGAAGACAGAATCGACGAGGGTGCCCTGTCACA
>CALZGC010000089.1 GCA_945786985.1 uncultured Nitrospirota bacterium
GGCCAGGAGATTTGATGTAATGCGGGCCGGCTCTAAGTCATCGCAAAATAGGGGTTCCTCATCGCCGGGCCCCGTGAGAGACCCGCCCATACATCTCTTTTCTTGGAACCCCTGCTGTCAACCGATAGATTAATATTGCTGCCTCGTCAGCCAATTCAAACGCCCGTCGTCTTGTATGACCCGGCATGATTCGTCCCTAAAAGCCTTCCATCTTCGGTCTATCCACTTGAGTATCACGGAACTGCCTGGTGGGAAGATAGAATGCAGTCGGCGACACACCATCTGTCGAGTCTGACGATGAGTCCCCTCTGGGTGAGGGAGGGCTGGAGTCGGCGCGCGCGAGTCTCGGTTTTACTGGGGAGGCTGCTTCTACCGGGCCAATGAACTTCGAGGGGGTTCTTGTCATTTCATGAGTGTCTATTGCCCACACGATCTCGAGGAGAACCCCAAAAAAAGGACACGCCTCTCATGCCTTTTTCGGATCATCGAGTTGGAACAGGTCGCCCGACGCGTTGAGTGCCGCCGCCAATTTCGCAATTTCCTGACTTGTCTTGGCGATGTTCTGAGAGCCGGATGAATTCTGCTGCGTAATGCAGGCCACCGAGTCAATGTCTACACTGATCTGGGTGATCGTGGATGCCTGTTCTTCCGAGGCGGCAGAAATCTGACTGATCATAGATGTGACTTTTTCAACGTGTTCGATAATCGCGTCCAGGTCTGATCCCGTCTCCGTTGCAAGTGCCACGCCTTCTTCCACCGCCTTCGCCTCGTTTTCCACGGTGGCCAGGGTGCTGCCTGCCTCGGTTTGAATCGCTTTCACCGTCTCTTCGATTTCCTGTGTAGCCCTTGTGGTTTTCTCCGCGAGTTTTCGTACTTCGTCAGCCACGACCGAGAATCCCCGCCCCTGATCTCCCGCCCGTGCCGCCTCGATGGCGGCGTTCAGGGCCAGCAGGTTCGTCTGGTCGGCGATATCATTGATCACCTTGATGACCTCTCCGATTTCCTGTGAACGATTCTCCAGGCGCTTGATGGCTCTCCCCGTCTCTTTGCTGGTATTGGATAGACCACAGCTTCCTTCAATGCTCTTCTTTACCGCTTGACCGCCTTTGGATGCAAGCCGGCTGGTTTCTTCGGCCACCTGAACCACAGAAGCGAGGTTTTGCGCCACATCCACAAGGGTGGTGCTGGCCTGCTGGGATGCGCCGGCGACCTGCAGCGTCTTCCTGCTCTGCAATTCACTCCCCTGGGCGATCTGGTTCGCGGATACGGAGAGTTCTTCCGAGGCTCCGGCGATCACGGTAGCCGATTCAACGATCTGGCCAAGCAGGGCACCCATATTGGTGATCATCCTGTTGACCGCCAGACCCAGGCTGCCGATCTCATCATTTCGTTTGAAGGAGAGGGACTGGGTCAGGTTCTTCTCGGCGACGAGGTCCATAATGGCAGACGTTTGATGTATCGGCTTTACCACCGCGTTATTTGCGAGAAACCAGAATAGAAGGGCAATTAATGTGGTGAGACCACAAGATGCAATCTGAACAGCCTTGAGGACAGCCGTTTTTCCTTCCGAGGTATCCTTGAGAACCACCGCCGCTTCATTGAATGCGTCCAGCAGGACGGGCCCGTCTTTCTCAACTGCAAGAGTGGCGCCGAAAAAATCATCGCCCATGACATTGGCTTTGGGGTCCGTGACGATCTGGATCTGACTTTTGTAATCGGCCCACTTCTTCCTGACCTCTTGGAGCTGAGCCTGTGATTTCCCCGTGGTGCTCGGAAGATGCACCTCGATTCCATCGGTGCCGCTAATGGGGCCGCCGTCGGTCAGGGCGTTTAGGCTTCCTTCGAAGAGGGCCATGGTGTCGCTAAGCTTTTCCCTTGTTGCCTCGGAAACAAAGGACTGGCGGTCCAGTTCGAGGATAAGCTCCCTGGCTTCCACGGCCATTCTGTACGCCAGCATTCGCTGTCGTCCTGCAATATCAATTACTTTCGCGTCGGAAGCCTGGGCGTTAACGAAATAGAGTGTGGTCAAGGTTGGGATCAAGGCGGTAACGGCGAAAAAGCCCGCGCCGATCAGTACCTTGAATCGAAGGGAGTGGTAAAATCGCGTCATCATTCCTCGGAGCGCCTTTCGTTCCCGTGATGCAGGTCGACGGGCATCGGGGTTCCCATCCAATGTGACTCAGTTGCTTTCCCATGGGAACCGGCAAAAGCCTCAGCCGCCAATAAAGAGGATCCGGTTTCTCTGCCGGAACAGCGTGTGGCAGCCAACTTGCCAAGAGGAAGAGGGACTGGAGGCAGCATCGCCTCAGGGCGACAAACCTGACTACTCAATGATATCGGCAGAACTGGCCTCAACTTGAGTTAAATGATTCGCCGCCTGTCACCCGCACCTTGCTTATGCCCAGAGTCCAGAAAATAGCAACAAGGCGCTCCAGTTTTTCAAAGCGGAGCATTTCTGTGTGGGGGATGAGGAGCACACCTTCTTCCGGAAGGCAATAGCGGCAAAGCAGATTGCAGCGGTCGGTGACAACCAGTCTCAGGTAAGTAAATGACAGGAATTTGCTTTCACAAGGAGATCAGGGAAATATCTTAGAAATGATAACTGTCAAGTAGCGTCATCACTATCATGCATTATGATGACAGGTTATTGTTTTTTCTGTGATTGCATGCATGGGAAAGAGACTAAAGGACGGGTGCCTCATTCAAAACTGTGCTTGAAAAATATTGGCGCATGACCCCCTGGAAGTTCTTCCTCACTCCGCTGGTTTTTGCACAATCAGCCGGATGATTGCCGCAGCGCCTTTGTGCATCCCCTCTTCAAGCTCAATAACGGTATCCTCGTAATAGAGAATTCGCGTCGATTGGAAGACTTCCAGGAGTTCCTTTGGTTTCACGAGATATTTAGCGGTCTTGGGCCCAAACCGCTGAGCGAGTTTGAGGTGGTCCATTGAAAACTGTTCAAAGATGAACATGCCCTCCGGCTTCAACGCCTCCTTGACCTTCGGGAGGAGCGATTTGTCGTAGAAGTAAAAATTGGTAATCAGGTCATACTGCTCGGACCCCAGATCATAATCCGTCAGATCCGCGACGACGGCGTTGACCTGAACGCCCCTTTCGTCCGCGAGTCGTTTACATTTTTCAATGGCAACCGAGGAGATGTCTACGCCCGTCACATCAAACCCATGCTGTGCGAGATACACGGCGTTCCGTCCCTCGCCCATTGCCAGCACAAGCGCCTTCCCCTTTTTCAGGCGGTCGAGCTTTTCCTTGAGGAAAGCAACAGGCTCTTTGCCGTAGACATACGTTTCACGGTCATATCGGCCATCCCACCGTTGTTTGTCAGAGATCGGTTCCCGTTGCTGTTGTGCGAGCACGAGCCCCCCTGTGAGAAGCAGCATTGCAATGATGATGACCCATGTTGTTTTCATGGTATCTCCGGGTTGGTTTGGTGTGGGGAGATCGAAGATGGCGAGACCGACCGTAACCGCCACGGGCGCCTCAGCCTGCCAGATCGGTCGCCAAGGCGTCACGCTGGGCCGGGTTCAGCGGCTGCTCGATGGTGAGCGCCGGAAGATCGGCGCCGAGCGCCACCGGCGTGCGACCCCGGGTGTCAAACTTGAGGTACTGCACCGATGACAGCCGATCATCGCCAATCTGACGTTCGTCGAAGGTGGGCCGCACCAAGGTGCCGTCTTCGAGCTTGGCGTACAAATGCGCCGGCAGGTTGCGCCAGGCCACGAGCTTGTCGTTGCGCACAGGCTCGTCATCGATCTCGATAAGGAGCGAGCAGCCGAGTTCGCCCTCGCCGCCCAGGAGCTCGTTGTAGGTGTCGAGTTCGTGCTGAATGTCGGCCTCCTTGACGGTCTGCTCGGCGCGCGTCATCTCCTGCACTTGGTAACGTGTGGTCTCGGTGGTCTCGAACAAGAAGGTCAGGTACTCGCCGAGGTGGATGCGGCGCGGCTCCTTGATGGCCATGATCATACTGCGAAAGGCATCGCGCTCGTCGTTGTACGTCTGGTAGTCGACGATCTCGTCGCGTCGAACCGGTCGCATGGAAGGATCACCTCTCTACGCATTCATCAGGATGCCGTGCGCTCGCTCTTCTGCTCACCCGGCGCCTGGAGGCGCTGCTTGAAGCCATCGTCGCGGTAGGCGCGCGCCAGGATGCTCATCGGGTGCATCGGTTTGGTGCCGGCGTGCTGCTCAAACTGCATCGCCGCCAGTGGACACTCGGTGGACCAGACCTCGGCCTCGGCCTGCTTCATGCCATCAAAGGCGCGCTTGCCGAGGCGCTGGGATGCCTCGAAGCCCTCGGTCCTCATCGCGTAAGTGCCGTTGTGACCGCAGCACTCCATCACCATGCGGGGCGTGACCCCGGGGATTTTGCGCATCAGATCACGGCCCTTGAAGCCGATGGCCTGGGCACGCAGGTGACACGGTGTGTGGTAGGCGACGCTCGCGCCCGGCGTGCTCTTGAAGTTGGTGTTGAAGCGCTCCTGGTCGCGGATCGACCAGAGGTACTCGCTATTGTCCTGCACCGCTGCGGCGAGCTTCTTGGCGCGCTCACGGTCCTCCCCTTCGAGCAGTTCGGCGTACTCGCGCCGCATCATCATGCTGCAGGTGGGATTGACGACCAGCACCTTGGCACCGGCTTCGACGTGCGGCATCAGCAGATCGAGGTTGTAATGCGCATTCTTGCGCAGGGTGTCGAGGTCGCCGTGCTCCCACGCCGGCATGCCGCAGCACTTGAGACCCGGGACGCAGGCGGCGTCGACCCGGTTGCGCTCGAGCACGTCGAGCACATCGCGACCAATCTCGGGCTCGTTGTGCTGCACGAAACAGGTCTGGAACAACACCACCTCGGCGCCCGGCTCGGTGCGCAGCTTGCCCTGGGCGCGCGCCCACTTCTCAAAGGTGGTCTGCGCAAAGTTCGGCAGCAGCTTGTCGCGGTGGATGCCGAGGAGCTTTTCCATTATCCAGCGCTGCGGCTTGAAGCGATTGAGCAGGTTGGCGACGCCAAGGCTCACACGGGCCATGCCTGCCGCCCTGTCCGGGTCGCCAAGCACCTTGTTGCGCAGCGATGTCCCCTGCTCCTTGGTGCGCACCGCCTGGTAACGGTGCGCGAGCCTGGGGAAGTCGAGCTGGAACTGGTGCCCGTCGCGCGGCGTGTAGGGGCACTGCACCTCGCACAGTTTGCACTGGAAGCAGGCGTCCATGACCGCGTCGGTCTCGGCGGCGCTGATGGCGTGCACCTGACCGTCGTGTTTGTTGTCGATGAAGTCGAAGAGCGTCGGGAAGCTGTCGCAGTACTTGAAGCACATGCGACAGCCGTGACAGATCTCGAAGGCGCGCGTCACCTCTTTCGCGAGCATCTCCTGCAGCCAATACCTCGGGTCACTGGGGTCGTAGCTCAGCCCGTCGGTGGGGAGATACGAGATACGCATGTCATTGTCGGTCATGGTCGTTGGCTCCCCGTGGGGTGGAGGCATCTCGGCAGGCCCCGGCACTGCCCTGCGGGCGGGGCCTGCCTCAGACGCAGGTGTCCTCAGCTGATGCTGTCGAGCATTTTCTGGAAGCGTCCGGCGTGGGACTTCTCCGCCTTGGCCAGGGTCTCGAACCAGTCGGCGATCTCCCTGAAGCCTTCGTCGCGGGCGGTCTTTGCCATGCCCGGGTACATGTCAGTGTACTCATGGGTCTCGCCGGCGATGGCGGCCTTGAGGTTCAACACCGAGTCGCCAATCGGCAGGTCGGTGGCGGGATCGCCCGCGAGCTTGAGATAATCGAGGTGGCCGTGAGCGTGGCCGGTCTCACCCTCGGCGGTCTCGCGGAAATTCGACGCCACCTCAGGATAGCCTTCAACGTCGGCCACCTTGCCGAAATACAAGTAGCGACGGTTCGCCTGCGACTCGCCGGCGAAAGCTGCCTTCAGGTTGTCGTGGGTCTTGCTGCCCTTGAGATCTGCCATGATTTGTTCCTCCTTTGGGGTTTGCTGCATAACTTCGTCATTACGTTGGTTTCATTCGGACCCGACCGGTCGAGCGATCGGCCGGGTGAAAGCCGGGCTGTGGCTTAAGCCCATGCCGTGCCAAGCACAGATGATGGGTCCGAAAATGAAAATCGGACGTTGACCGATATTTCGTTGGTTTTGCCGGTGGCACCGAGGCGGTCGACGACCCGCTCGCCCACGGCCTCGACCTGCCGCACAGCCATGATTGCAGGGTGGTGCCTCTCTTCGCCCGCGTTCGCTCGCCAGGGCGCCATGCCCTTCGACCCATCGCAGTGCGGCATCCCATCGCAGTGCGGCATCCCATCGCAGTGCGGCAACTATGAAGCCGGCGTCGTCAACCTCCTAAAATCATTACGAATTTGCTTCATCTGCTTCCACAGGCAATATGAGGAAAATACCTCAGAAATAATAATTGTCAAGTAGCGTCATCAATGTCACATGTTCTGATGACAAGGTATTGTCTTTTTCTGTTATTGCCCGCGTGGGAAAAGGAGGTGGAGGCTGAAGACCCCGTTAGAGCCTTCGCCTCAAACGGGGCAGGCAGGCTCTGCACGGAAACGGCAAAAGACCCAAGACAGATGACAGTGGGCCCCGTTAGAAATCTCGACGCAGAAACGCTGTAGACTTCCCATAGATAGCCGCTTTACCCGTTATCGCACCAAGGCGATTTTACAGATCCATTTCTAACGGGGTGGGCGGTGGGCCGTAGACTGAAGGCTGAAGGTTTTTTGTTTCCTTTGTGACCTTTGTGTTGTGAGACAGGTTTTTCTTCTCGCCTTTACCGAGAAGTGATTTTCTCCGGCGCCTACCCCGTTAGAAGCGCAGCCTCTAACGGGGTCCTCCACACATCGGGAAATAGGAAACGGGAAATAGAAAATAGGAAAGGCCCCTGGTTTTCCTTTCTTGCTTATAGTCTTTACCCCGAATCAGCTTTTCCTTTGTGCCCTTTGTGTCTTTGTGGTGAATCAGCTTTTGATTTCAGCCTTTACCGAGAAGTGGTTTTCTCCGGCGCCTACCCCGTTAGAAGCGCAGCCTCTAACGGGGTCCTCCGCGATCTCTGCCCCATTAGAAACAAAAACAGTTTCTAACGGGGCGGGCGGTCAAATGGGTTTTGCCTTTGACAGACCATCGCTTTCCTTTGCGCCCTTTGCGCCTCCGCGGTGAATCAGTTTTTTCATTTTAACGCTCTGCCTTGAGCAGATCCTTGTGGACCTTGACCTCATAGCGCTTCATCAACTCCTGGGTGAGCGACTCCACGGCGGCACTCTCTTTGGCTACTTGCAATTTGTTGGTGACGAAGGGTCTTGCCTCCTTCATCGTCTTCATGGCGGCGGGCTGTTTGTCTTCCACCTTGACGATGGCAAAGCCGTGCCGGACCCGCAGGACGGAGCTCACATCGCCCGGCTTCAGTTTGAATACGACGGCATCGAATGCCTCTCCCATCTTCCCTTTCTTGACGTAGTCCAGGTCTCCGCCCCGTCTCCGGCTTCGCTTATCCTCGGAGTAGCGCTCGACGAGCCTGACGAAGTCTTCCCCGGCCTTGACCTTCGTCAGGATACCTTCGGCTTTCTTGCGGGCCGCGGCCAGCGCAGACTCCCCGGCCCCCCTGTTGACCTGGATCAGAATCTGCCGCAGCCGCACACGTTCCGGCGTTTGAAAGAACCGGGGATTCTCATCCATGTAGGCTCGAATCTCCGCATCCGTCACCCTGATCTTGCCGGCCAACTGTTCCTTGAGGTACGAACGTGCCAGCACACCGGCGATGGCATCCTCTATTTCAGCGGCCACATCGCTGCGCTCATTCATCTTGAGCCGCCGGGCCTCCCGAACGAAGAGACGTTCCCGGATGAGCTCATCGAGGAACCGTTCTCTGGCCCGAGACTGGTCCACTTTCTTGCGGCCTTCGCCGGGAAGCTCATTGATCGTCTGCTGGAACTCCTCCACGGTGATGGTGTCGTCCTTCATCTCCACCAGTACCCGTCCTGCCGGTTTGGTGCCGGTGCTCTCCTCAGCCAGGACGGCCGTCGCGAAGACAAGCAGAATGGTGATTGCAAAAACACTTCTCCATGGCCTTACCATAGAAACCTCCTTGCCCGGTTGTTGTATTCCGCCCGGCCTCCCGGTTCAACGATGCCTCTTCGTGAAACTTACTACTCTGAGCAATAAATGGATTGCA
>CALZGC010000090.1 GCA_945786985.1 uncultured Nitrospirota bacterium
CAGGATAATACAATATGTCATCGCCTTGATCCTGATGGGTGACTGGTGCAGTGAAGTTCAGTGCTGACACTTCAACCCGAACGAAATTTCGGCAATGGCATGGATCTTGGTATCTTATAAACAAGTAGTTGAGTAAGAAAAAAACCTTTTCTTGCTGTGAGGATACTTTTCTCTCTTGACAGGTGTCTTTTAATGGGTGACCCTCTAGACTCTATTTAGCCTTTCCTTTGTGCCCTTTGTGACTTTGTGGTGAGACGCTTTTGCCTTTGTCTTTAACCCTGAATGACCTTTCTCCGCGACCTCGGCGCCCTCTGCCCCATTAGAAACAAATGCCGTTTCTAACGGGGCGAGCGGTAATATTTGTTTTCGGTTGAGGGTTGAAGGCAGACAAAAGACAGACGACCCCGATAGAGGCTGCGCCTCTGACGGGGCAGGCTTCGGACGCAGGGCGGACGGCGGTCGACAACTGACGCACCTTACTTACACTTGCGGATAAAACAAGAAGAGGCAGGGCCATCGCACACGATGCAATTTCACAGATCCATTTCTAACGGGGTGGGCAGTGAGAATCCAGAGGACGGAGTGACAGACGACGGATGACGGAGGGCGGAAAGATCAACAGACCGATGCCGGCTATTTCTCTTTGCTTAGAATTCTGAACGTTTCTTCGTAGATTCCCTTGCGAGGCCCTATGGCCACAATTTCAATCTGCTTGCGGCTTGAAATGCTGTAGACAATCCTGAACCGGCTGACGCGAAAACTCCGGAGCCCCGCGAGATCATCTTTGAGCGCTTTTCCTTCATACGGGTCCTCCATAATCGTACTCAGCGCTCTGCGGACTTTCTTCTTGAGATCCGGATGCAACTCGCGGAGCAGCTTAACAATCTCATCCGGTATTCTAAGCCGGTAATGGGAGGGTTTCATGGATGAACCAAGCAGTTTCCGGGCAAACTGGCCGTGCGTTTAATGAAATTTCAACCGAGGGCAAGTCAGGTGTCGGCCGTCAGGCACTATTTGAAGATCTCCTCCAGCGTATACAACTTGCTCCTCTTCTGCTTCAAGGCCTTGAGGCCTTTCTTGATCTCGTCCATCAATGCGTCATCGGACATCACGGCAAGGGTCTCCCGCCAGCTCTCAAATTCGTCAGGGCTGACCAGGACGGCGACAGGCCGGCCGTTCTTGGTGATGATCACGGCTTGATCCGTGGATGCCACGGAGTCCACCAGAGCACTCAATTTCATCTTGGCCTCGGACAACGATAATGTCTTCATCTGGATAAACCCCTATTCTAGTTGACCTGAATTCGGACCAATTCTAGCGTGACCGGACGTTATTGTCAAGCATAAAGGCCAGACGACAGTGGGCAGTGGGCGGTGACGAACCCTGTGAGCGGTGGGCCCCGTTAGAAATCTCGACGCATGAACGCGGTGCACTTCCCATAGATAGCCGCTTTACCAGCTATCGCACCAAGGCGATTTCACAGATCCATTTCTAACGGGGTGGGCGGTGTAAAGGGCGGAGGACGGAGTGACAGACGACGAATGACGGAAACATCAATAGACCGAAGACAACAAACAGTGAAAACGAAGAAACCTCCCTTTGCTTTTCCTCCGCGCCCTGCGTCCTCTAGCGAGTGCAGCGAGCCCCGTTAGAAGTTGACTGGCTGCAGATAACGCCTGCAAATGAACGGTTTTTCCCATAGAAGATGACTTCTAACGGGGCTAGCGGGCGGTGAGACAGGTTGTGGTCTTACCTCGAAGAGGCGGACCGTCGGTATCAAAACATGTAGCCCGCGAACATGCTGAACCCATCAAACTGCATGGTGTCATCTGTATCTTCCAGTTCCGACCATGTGGAACGGTACAGCGCCTTTACGAAGAAATGGTTCCCGATATCCCACCGGACGCCTGCCCCCGCGTTATAGGAAAACGATGTGGAATAATCGTCATAGTGGTAATGGTGATGGTGGTGGTCATGGTCATCAAAGTCTTCATACAAGGTGATCACCCCGATGCCGCCTGTCACAAAGGGGGTAAGACGTCCAGGGAAGAAATAAACATCAAAATTCAGATTGACCCCGGATATGTCCGTGTCCTCCTCAAGGATGTCGAGGCCTGACTCGATTTTGAGGTCTGTGGAACCGCCGAACGCATCGAGTTTGATCCCAACATAATCATTCAGATTGTACCCGCCTCCGATTCCGACACCGGTAAAACCATCCACAATCGTGTCGAACTTTTCTCCGCTGATGGTCTCAGAGGCCTCATCCCCGTCCATATCCTGACCAAAAAGGAAGATCTCCCACCTCCCTGCCCGCGTCCACATCTGCTCCTCCCCGGATGACGGGGCCGCAGCAATAAGCCATTGAGTTAACAAAAATATACTGACAAAATTGATCACGTAAAGCCGCTTCACTGGTTCGCTCCTTTCTCATTTACCATAGGAATATGCCTCCCCAGTTCATTTGACGCTCAAGAGCAGAACTTATTCAAGCGTTTAGCGGTAACCCTCACATCGGCAAATTGCAAATGGTAAATAGGAAATGGGAAATTCCTTTAGCCGTTCCTTTGTGCCCTTTGTGTCTTTGTGGTGAGACGCTTTTGCCTTTGTCTTTAACCCTGATTTGCCTTTCTCCGCGACCTCGGCGAACTCTGCCCCATTAGAAACAAATGCCGTTTCTAACGGGGCGAGCGGTAAGATTTGTTTTAGATTGAAGGATTGGGCAGTGGACGATTAATCGTAGTAACGGCGGGTGACTTCTTTCCATTTGTCCTGCGCCTTCAAAACAATCTCGATGAATTCGCGCACAGCCCCCCGCCCGCCGGCCAGGCTAAGAACCAGGTCGACCTGCTCGCGGGTTTCCGGGTCGGCGTCGGCGACTACGGCGGAGAGACCTACCCGGCGCAGCACGGGCAGATCGATGAGGTCATCGCCGATGAAGGCGACTTCTTCGTCTTTCCAGCCGATGCGGTTGATCATTTCGTCGTAGGCCTCGCCCTTCCGGATGGCGCCCTGACAGAGCTCTTCGATACCGAGCTCTTCGGCGCGCTGCTTCACCACCTGGGAGGAGCGCCCGGTAATGATGGCAAAGCTCAGCCCGGCCCGCTGGGCGAGTTTGATGCCGTGACCGTCGCGGACATTGAAGTTCTTGGTCTCCACCCCGTGCCCGTCGTAGATGACGCTGCCGTCGGTCATGACGCCGTCGACGTCGAGGATGATCCACCGGATCTTGCGGGCCTTTTCACGAACCCCGTCGTTCATCTCCCCTCCCCCTCCGTGCGGTTGGCCGCCACGCCGGTGTGGCCGAATCCGCCGGAAGAGCGCTCGGTCTCCGGCAGGGCCTCGACGGGAATCCATTCGGCGCGGTGCACGGGCGCGATGACGAGCTGTGCGATCCGATCCCCCCGGCGAACGCGGAAAGGCCCGACACCGTGGTTGATCAGGAGCACGCCGATCTCTCCCCGATAGTCCGCGTCGATGGTGCCCGGGGCATTGACGAGCGCGATGCCGTGCTTCATGGCGAGACCGCTTCGGGGGCGGACCTGCGCCTCGAAGCCGTCGGGCAGCGCGATGCTTATCCCCGTAGCAATCCGCTTCCACTGGCCCGCCGGGACCACTTCTTCCTCTGCGACCGCGGCCAGAAGATCCATCCCTGCGGCATGTTCGGACATGTAGGCCGGCAGGGGAAGATCGCGACAGTCGTCGCGCTGGCTGATCTGAACGGCTATCCGTTTCATGATTGCAATTCGTCTTCCTGGATGGGTCCGATGGCGGCGAGCGAGAGCTGCTCCATGCCGAAGTTCTTTGCGGCCAGCGCCTGCACTTTCTCGGGTGTGACGCTTTCGATCTGCTGCACGATCTCGTCGACCGACTGATATCCGTGGAAACAGAGCTCCTGCTTGGCAATGCGGCTCATGACGCTGGAGGAGCTCTCCAAACTCATGAGCAGCCCCCCTTTGAGATACTCCTGGGAGCGCTTCACCTCCTCGTCGGACAGGGGCTTCCGGGCGAGTGCTTCGAGTTCGCCCCGGATGACATCGATGACTTCGCGGACCTTCTCCCGGCTCGTTCCCGCATAGACGGCGAGATTGCCCACATCCTGATAGCCTGCCAGGTAGGAGTAGACCGAGTAGGCAAGCCCCCGCTTTTCCCGAACCTCCTGAAAGAGCCGGGAGCTCATGTTGGCACCCAGGGCCGTGTTCAGAACGTAGAAGGGAAAACGTTCGGGGTCGTTCAGGGGAATCCCCGGCAGGGCCAGACAGACATGGACCTGCTCGAGTTCCTTGGTCACCACCCGGGTGCCGACCTGGTAGCGCGGCTTGCTCAGCGGGTCTCGAGCCTGCAGGGGCGGCACGTCCCCGAATTGCTCCTCTACGATGGCCGTACACTCGTCATGGTCCACATGTCCCGCGCAGGAGATGGTAATGCCGCTGCGGGAGTACATCCGGCAGATATAGTCCAAAAGGCTCTCCCGGTTGACGGCGGAGACACTCTCCTGACGCCCGGCGATGGGGAAAGCCAGGGGATGGCCCTGCCAGATGAGGGCGTTGAGCATGTCGTGGACAGTCTCTTCGGGCTGGTCGTCCTGCATCCGGATCTCTTCCAGGATGACCTGCCGCTCCTTCTCCAGCTCGGTTTCATCGAGGACGGATTGGAGAAAGATGTCGCACAGAATATCCAGAGCCGTCGCCAGATGGGTGTCCAGGACTTTGACGTAGTAGGCCGTGTACTCGCGAGACGTAAAGGCGTTCATCTCGCCGCCCAGGGAGTCGACCTCGATGGCAATGTCCCGGGCGCTTCGCCGCTTGGTCCCCTTGAAGAACATGTGCTCCAGGAAATGGGAGACGCCGTTCTCCTCGGACATTTCATAGCGGCTCCCCGCGGGCACCCAGATACCGATGCAGGCCGAGCGGACCGACGGCATCTGCTCGGAAACGATGGTGAAACCGTTGCTCAACGCTGTCTTGCGATACAGTCCGTTCTGTTGCTGCATAGGCCGCTCCACCTGAGAAAAAAAGAGGGGGTGCGCGCACCCCCTCTTAATCCGGATATTGCATGAGTGTCACTCACGCAATATCCGGGTTAAACCTTCATGCCTCATATCGGGGCTATTTGGATTTGGATTCTGTTTCGGCCAGCGCCTCTTTGCGGCTCAACCGAATCTTGCCCTGACGATCGATCTCGAGCACCTTGACGGCGACCGTGTCCCCTTCCTTCAGGATGTCTTCGACCTTCTGCACCCGGTGTTCGGCGAGCTGGGAGATATGCACCAGACCGTCGGTGCCGGGGAAGATCTCGACGAACGCCCCGAAGTCCATGATCTTCCGGACGGTGCCGGTGTATATCTTGCCGATCTTGGCTTCCTGGGTCAGATCCTCGATGATCTTGATCGCCTCTGCACAGGCTGCCTCATCGGCGGACGCGATCTTGACGGAACCGTCATCTTCGATGTCGATTTTGGCACCGGTCCGTTCGACGATGCTCCGGATCACCTTGCCGCCGGGGCCGATGACATCCCGGATCTTGTCGGGATGAATCTTCACTGTGATAATCCTCGGCGCATGGGTCGAAATGTCCGAACGGGGTTCGGCAAGGGCCTCCAGCATCTTGGAAAGAATGTGGAGCCGACCGTCACGTGCCTGCGCCAGGGCGTCCGAGAGGATCTGCTTGTTCACGCCGGCAATCTTGATATCCATCTGCAGGGCGGTGATCCCCTTTTCCGTACCGGTCACCTTGAAGTCCATGTCACCGAGATGGTCTTCCACGCCGAGAATGTCGGACAGAATCACCACGTCGTTGCCGTCCTTGATCATCCCCATGGCGATCCCCGAAACGGGGGTGGCAATGGGCACGCCCGCATCCATCAGCGAAAGGGTCCCGCCGCAGACGGTGGCCATGGAAGAGGAGCCGTTGGACTCGGTGATCTCGGAGACGATGCGCACCGTGTAGGGAAAGCGTTCCTCATCGGGAAGCATCTCCACCAGGGAGCGCTCGGCCAGTGCACCGTGGCCGATCTCACGGCGGCCGGGGCCGCGCAGGAATCGGGCTTCTCCCACGCTGTACGGGGGAAAGTTGTAGTGCATCATGAAGCGCTTTTTCGAATCGCCTTCCAGCGCATCGATCCGCTGCTCGTCCTGCGAGGTCCCAAGGGTCGTCACCACGACGCTCTGGGTTTCACCCCGGGTGAAGAGGGCCGATCCGTGGGTTCTCGGAAGAAACCCTACTTCACAGCTGATGGGCCGTACTTCGTCGAAGCGGCGCCCATCGACACGGGTCTTCTTCTCGAGGATCAGCCGCCGCATATCTTCCTTTTCAATGGACCCGCACACCTCTCGGATGAAGGACCGCTTGGAGCCTTCCTCGTCGTCGAAGCGCTCCACCATTTTGTCCTTCACCCCGTTGAGGGCCTTCTGGCGGGCCTTCTTGTCGGGCGTGCAGTTGACCGTCGCGATCCCGTCGGTCGCGGCCTTCCGGATTTCAGCTTCCAGGGCACGCTCCTCGGCGCTCGGCTCCTTGACCACAACCGCCCGCTTCTCTTGCCCGACCTGTCGGACCAGCTCTTCCTGAATCTCAACGATCCGGACGATTTCACGATGCCCGAACTCGATGGCATCGACCATCACCGCTTCCGGAACCTCCCGGGCCCCGGCTTCCACCATGGTGACGGCGTCCCGGGTCCCGGCCACGATCAGACCCAGCTCACTCTCTTCCATCTGCTCGTAGGTGGGATTCACGATGAACTCACCGCCGATCCGCCCGATGCGGACCCCCGCGATGGGACCGCCGAAGGGGGCGTCCGAGATTGCCAGTGCGGCAGACGCGCCGACCAGGGCCACCGTGTCCCGATGGAGTTCGGGATCGGCCGAAAGGACGGTGGCAATGACCTGGGTCTCGAAAAAGTAATTGTCGGGAAAGAGTGGCCGGAGAGGCCGATCGATCAGTCTGGAGGTGAGTGTCTCGGAATCGGCAGGCCGAGCCTCCCGTTTGAAAAAACCGCCGGGAATCTTGCCGGCGGCGTAGAACTTCTCCTGGTAATTGACGGTCAGGGGGAGGAAATCAACCCCTTCCCGCTGGTTCGTCTCCGATACGGCGGTCACCAGGATGACCATATCTCCGTATCGAACCATGACGGCGCCGGACGCCTGTCTTGCCACGCGTCCTGTCTCGATGGTAAGGAGCCGCCCCCCTACCTCAGTTTCCACTGTTTTAATCATCGTTTATCTAATGCTCCTTTGCATGTGCCCCATAGGGTACGATGTGACTCGGGGCCTGCAATACGAACCACAGATAAACGCAGCTGAGGACCGCCCGGGCCTCGTGGCGAGGGGGCGGTGCCGATCCGCACCTGTGTCCATCTGTGGAAAACCTGCAGACCAGGTGAACTACCGACGAATGCCCAAACGGCTGATGACCTCCCGATAGCGCTTGATCTCGTTGCGCATGAGATAGTCCAGAAGTCGGCGTCTCTTGCCGACGAGCTTCAATAACCCTCGCCGGGAGTGATGATCCTTCTTGTGAGCCTTCAGATGATCCGTAAGATAGCGAATACGCTCTGAAATGATGGCAACCTGGACCTCCGGCGAACCGGTGTCGTGGTCGTGCAGTCGGTACTCATCAATAACATTTCGCTTCTGTTCCTTGACCAGAGGCATTGTGTCTCCGTATCCCTCCTTTCTCTGCTCATTTAATGTAATTTGTTAGTGAACCCAGAGCTTTCGAAACACTACTTTTTAACATATCGCCCATCCCGTGTAAAGCTAATTTTGACCGGGGCTGCACAGGACTTTCTTCGGGTAGATGACGGGGGCACCGCCCCCTGCGCCGGTGCCCAACGCGCCCGTGCACCGACCCAGCGCGAGAAATCGCCCCTCGGGATCGTAGAGGCGGACGATGCCGTCGCCGGGAGCCGCGGGGGGGTCGATCAAATCCGTCAGCTGGAGCATCTGGCCGCGACAGACGCTGCCCACGGATTCAGGCCGGACCACCAGGGATTCAAAGGCCGACAGGGGCCGGTCCATCGGCACGAGCCGCTCGAGCAGCTCGGCCGGGTCCAGCGCCAGCAGGTTCAAGAGCGGATGGGCATCTTCTTCCGTGAATCCGGCGCTTTCCGTTCGGCGAAGGGCGGTGAGATGAGCGCCGACGCCGAGATGACGCCCGACGTCCCGGCAGAGGGAGCGCACGTACGTCCCCTTGGAGCAGCGGACACGAAAAGAGACAAAGGGGGGCTCCCAGGCAATCTCACCAATGTCGTAAATGGTCACGCGCCTGGGGGGTCGCTCGACCGCTTTTCCCCGCCGGGCATATTTGTAGAGGGGCTCTCCGTCTTTCTTGAGGGCCGAGTACATGGGCGGCACCTGCTCCAGGGGACCGCGAAGGCCGAGGAGCGCGTCCCGCACGTCCGCCTCCCGCACACCGGACGGATCGGCCTGCCGGATGAGCGCTCCCTCCGCATCCTCCGTATCGGTCTCCTCCCCCAGTTTCATCCGGACCCGGTAGGCCTTGGGCATGTCCATGAGGTACTCCACCACCCGGGTGGCCTGACCGATGCAGACCGGCAGCAGACCGGTGGCCAATGGATCGAGGGTTCCCGCGTGGCCGATCCGTCGGATGCCCGTCGCCCACCGCAGCTTGGCCACCACATCGTGGGAGGTCCAGTCCGCCGGTTTGTCCACCACGAGGATGCCGTTGATCCCGCCGGGGTTGGGTTCTCGTCTCTTCTGTCCCGCGGCCTGCATGATTGGCAAGTGTCCCGTGTTCATATTTCGGGTATTTCATCGTCGAGGCTCTCGGCAACGATGCCGAGCACCCGGCGCTGCACCGCCTCCAGAGACCCCTCCAGGGTGCAGCCCGCTGCATTGTGGTGCCCGCCGCCGCCGAACTTCTCCGCGATGGCGGCCACGTTGATCTTGCCCTTGGAACGCATGCTGACTTTGATGGAATCGGCGTTGGTTTCGCGCAAGAAGACGGCCACCTCGACCCCCTTGATGGAGCGCGGGTAGTTGACGAACCCGTCCGTGTGCTCGTCCCGGGCTCCCGTTTCCAGGTAATCCGCCTTCCGAAGGGCACCCCAGGCGAAGCGGCCCCGGGAACTGACGCCGAGGGTGCGGAGGAAATTCCCTGCGAGGCGCAGCACCGGATAGGCTTTGGACTCGTAAACGGCTTCGGCCACGTCCCAGGAGTTGATGCCGTAGGCCACAAGCTCGGAGGCGACCCGCAGGGCGGCCGGGCTCGTGTTGGAGTAACGGAAGGAGCCCGTGTCCGTGAAAATCGCCGTGTACAGACAAAGCGCAATGGGGTAGTCGATTTCGGCGGCACTCCCCTGCTCCATCTCGCGCAACAGGTAGTAGACCAGCTCCCCCGTGG
>CALZGC010000091.1 GCA_945786985.1 uncultured Nitrospirota bacterium
CTGGCGGGCGTCTACTTCGATACGATGGTGGCCTCCTATCTGATCAATCCCTCCCGTACGACCCACAACCTGAACGATCTGGCCCTGGCCTACCTGAACCATAAAATGATCACCTACCAGGAGGTGACGGGAGCCGGGAAAAAGGCCATCGGCTTCGATGAGGTGCCGGTGGACACGGCCACCGGCTATGCTGCGGAAGATGCCGAAATCACCTACAGCCTCTACCGGAAGCTGGACCCCCTGCTGGCGGAACAGAACCTGACGAAACTCTTTCATGAAATCGAAATGCCCCTGGTGGGGGTCCTGGTCGATATGGAACGGACGGGGGTGCGGGTGGACGCCAAGTTTCTCGGCCGCATGTCCCGGGAGATGGGCGGCGACCTCGACGAACTGCGCCAGAAGATCGTTACCCTGGCCGGTGAAGAGTTCAATATCAACTCCACCCAGCAACTCGCCCGGATCCTCTTTGATAAACTTGAGATCAAGCCGATCAAGAAAACCAAGACGGGATACTCCACCGATGTGGAGGTGCTGCAGAAGCTGGCGGAAGAGCATGCGCTGCCGCGGGAGATCCTGAAGTACCGGAGCCTGAACAAGCTGAAATCAACCTACGTGGACGCCCTGCCCAAAATGATCCATCCCGAAACGGGACGGGTCCATACGTCCTTCAACCAGACCGTCACCGCCACCGGACGACTCAGCAGCTCGGAGCCCAATCTGCAGAACATTCCGATCCGCACGCCGCTGGGCCGAAAAATCCGGGAAGCCTTTGTCGCAGCCCCGGCCCATGTCCTCATCTCGGCGGACTACTCCCAAGTGGAACTGAGAATCCTGGCCCACCTCTCGGAAGATGCAACGCTGATAGAGGCCTTTGAAAACAACGAAGACATCCACACCCGCACAGCGGTAGAGATTCTCGACCTGCCGCCGGAGAAAGTGACGCCGGAGATGCGCCGGGACGCCAAGGCGGTCAATTTCGGGATCATCTACGGCATGGGCCCCTATGGGCTTTCCCGGCAGCTGGGCCTCCCCATTTCCGAAGCCGAGCGGTACATCGAGAGTTACTTCGAGCGTTATCCCGGGGTCCGGACTTACCAGGATCAGCTGCTGGCCGAGGCCCGGGAGAACGGCTATGTTTCCACCCTCATGAACCGCCGCCGGCCGATCCCGGAGCTCGCCAGCCGGAACCGCAACCTCGCAGCCCTGGGAGAGCGGACCGCCATCAATACGCCGATCCAGGGGAGCGCGGCCGACATCATCAAGGTCGCGATGATCCGAATCCATGAGACCCTCCGCAAGAAGAAGATGCGCACCCGGATGATCCTCCAGATCCACGACGAGCTCGTCTTCGAAGTTCCCGACTCCGAGCTGGAGGCGGCCCGGAAGATCATCCGCCAGGGGATGGAGGGCGTCGTCCAGCTGAAAGCCCCCCTGCTCGTCGATCTCGGCACCGGCAAAAACTGGTGCGAGGCGCATTGACTTTTCTCCCGAAATCTGCAAAACTGACGGTTTCGATAAATCCGGAAGGATCATCTCCTTGAGGGCCGCGGGGATGACGCCGCCCGGTGTCATGGGAGACCATTGTGAAAGGGACCACCATTTTATCGGTGCGGCGAAACGGACAGGTGGCCCTGGCCGGCGACGGCCAGGTCACCGTGGGCAATACGGTGCTCAAACAGACGGCCCGCAAGATTCGCCGCCTCTACCGGGATCGGGTCCTGGTCGGCTTTGCGGGCGCGACGGCCGATGCCTTCACCCTGTTCGAAAAGTTCGAGGCAAAACTGGATCAGTTCAACGGCAACCTGACCCGCGCGGCGGTGGAGCTGGCCAAGGACTGGCGCACCGACCGGATCCTGCGCCGGCTGGAGGCCATGATGATCGCGGTGGACGAGGGGCACACCTTTATCCTCTCGGGAACGGGCGATGTCGTGGAGCCGGACGACGGGATTGCCGCCATCGGCTCCGGCGGCGCCTATGCCCAGGCGGCCGCCCGTGCGCTGCTGCGCCACTCCGATCTTTCGGCCCGGGAGACCGTTGCGGAAGCCATGGCCATTGCGGCCGATATCTGTATTTACACGAACCGGGAGATTACCGTAGAGGAGTTGTAGCCAACCATGCAGGAATATACGCCCCGGCAGATTGTTGCCGAACTGGACAAATATATTGTCGGACAGGACGATGCCAAGCGAGCTGTCGCCATTGCCATTCGCGACCGCTGGCGCCGCCTCAAGCTTTCCGAGGAACTCCGGGAGGAGGTGCTACCCAAGAACATCATCATGATGGGGCCCACAGGCGTCGGAAAGACCGAGATCTCGAGACGGCTCGCGGCCCTGGCCCAGGCCCCCTTCATCAAGGTGGAGGCCTCTAAGTACACCGAGGTCGGCTACGTGGGGCGGGACGTGGAGTCCATGATCCGCGACCTGACGGAGCTATCGGTCAACATGGTCAAGGCCGAGATGTCCGAGCGGGTCCGGGAGCAGGCCGGGATTCATGCGGAGGAGAGGATCCTGGACATTCTGCTGCCGCCCCTGCAGCGGACCGGGGCCACCTCCGACGGCCAGATCGAAGTGACCGGCAACCTCGACGAGGAGGAACAGAAGGGCAGGACTCGGGAAAAGCTGCGGGAGAAGCTCCGCCGGGGCAAGCTCGACGAACGGATGGTCGACGTCGAGCAGACCGACTCCGGCGGCATGCCCATGGTGGAGATCTTCACCGGATCGGGGATGGAGGAGTTCAATATCAAGGACATGCTGGGCAACTTCTTTCCCAAGCGAAAGAAACAGAGGCGCGTCTCCATCGGAGAGGCGCGGAAAATACTCGAAGAAGAGGAAGCCCAGCGGCTGGTCGACATGGACAAGGTCAAGGAGGAAGCCCTGCGGCGGGTGCAGGAATCGGGGATCGTCTTCATCGATGAGATCGACAAGATCGCGGGGCGCGAGAGCGGTGGAACGGGTCCCTCCGTCTCCCGGGAAGGGGTGCAGCGGGACATCCTCCCCATTGTCGAGGGCTCGACGGTGACGACCAAGTACGGCATGGTCCGGACGGATCACATCCTCTTCATTTCCGCCGGCGCGTTCCATGTCTCCAAACCGTCGGATCTGATCCCCGAACTCCAGGGGCGCTTCCCCATCCGGGTGGAACTGCACTCCCTGGGTAAAGACGACTTCATCCGGATCCTGACGGAGCCGAAAAATGCACTGATCCGCCAGTACATTGCCATGCTGGAGACGGAGGGGTACGCCTTGGAGTTTACGGACGACGCCATCGAGGAACTGGCGATCATTGCCACCGAAGTGAACGAGCGCTCGGAAAACATCGGGGCGCGACGGCTCTATACCATCATGGAACGGCTGCTGGCGGACATTTCCTTCAATGCCCCCGATGTCGACCCGAAGGCCGCGACCATCGACCAGGCCTTTGTCCGGGAGACACTCAAGGAGATCGCGCAGGACGAAGACCTGTCGCGCTACATTCTTTAGGCGCTCGCGCCCATCGGCTGGGGGCCGTACCACAGCGGCACGGCTCACGACACCCCCCCTTTTTCGGGAAGATGGAAAGATGAAAAGATTTCTCAGAACAGCTGACGTGCTGATCGAAGCGCTCCCCTACATCCGCAAATTCGAGGGGAAGACCATCGTCATCAAATACGGCGGCAGCGCCATGGTGGAAGAGGATCTGAAGCGCTTTTTTGCCCTCGATATCATCCTGATGAAATCGGTCGGCATCCATCCGGTCATCGTGCACGGCGGCGGCCCCCAGATCGGCAAAACCATGGAGAAGATGGGGAAGATCCCCAAGTTCATCCGGGGCCAGCGGGTCACCGACGACGAAACCATGGACATCGTCCAGATGGTCCTCGGCGGTAAGGTGAACAAGGAGATCGTCTCCCTCATCAACAGCAATGGCGGGCGGGCGGTGGGACTCACCGGCAAGGACGGTGGGATGATCCGGGCCCGTAAACTGATCGTGAAGGAACCCTCGCCGGAGACGGGAGTCCCCGAGATCATCGACCTGGGTAAAGTGGGTGAGGTGGCCGAGATCAATCCCGATATCATTCGCGTCATGGAACAGTCGGGGTACATTCCGGTCATTGCACCGGTGGGCGAAGGGGAGAACGGCGACTCGTGCAACATCAACGCCGACCTCGTAGCCGGCAGTATGGCGGCCGCGCTGCAGGCAGAAAAGCTGATTTTGCTGACCGACGTGAAGGGGATTCTGGACGGGGAAGGGAATCTCGTTCCCACAGCCACGCGCAAGCACATCGAGGCACTCAAGGCGGCCGGGGTCGTCACGGCGGGCATGCTCCCCAAAGTCACCGCCTGCCTCACGGCACTGGAGGGAGGGGTACGGAAGACTCATGTCATCGACGGGCGGATCAAGCACGCGGTGCTCCTGGAGGTCTTCACCAAGGGGGGCGTCGGAACGGAGATCGTCACCGATCAAGGAAATCCCTCATGACCGAGATGTCGCAGCAGGAGATTCTGGACACCACGGCGCGCTGCGTGATGCAGACCTACGCCCGCTACCCGATCGCACTGGTGCGCGGGGAGGGCTGTCGGGTCTGGGATGCGGCGGACCGAGAGTATCTCGATTTCGTGGGGGGGCTCGCGGTCAACGGACTCGGACACGCCCATCCGACGCTGGTTCGCGCCATCCGGGAACAGGCCGGCAAACTGATTCATGTCTCCAATCTCTACCATATCGGTCCTCAGGCTGCGCTGGCCCATCTCCTGGTGGCCCACTCCTTTGCAGACAAGGTCTTCTTCTGCAACAGCGGTGCGGAAGCCAACGAGGCAGCCATCAAACTGGCGCGCAAGGTCGCGAAAGACCGCGGCAAAACTGACTGCTACGAAATCGTGACCATGCGGCGGTCCTTTCACGGCCGCACACTGGCCGCGATGAGCGCCACCGGACAGGAGAAAATTCACCGGGGCTTCGAACCGATCGTCCCGGGGTTCCGGTACGCCCCCTTCAATGATCTTGCGGCCGCGAAGGAGGCCGTCACCGCGACCACCTGTGCCGTCATGGTGGAGCCGGTGCAGGGAGAGGGCGGCGTGCACCCGGCGGATCCGGCCTTTCTTTCGGCTCTTCGGGAACTCTGCGACCAGCGGGGGACGCTGCTGATCTTTGATGAAGTCCAGTGCGGCATGGGGCGCACGGGGAAGCTCTTTGCCTATGAGCATACCCAAACGACACCGGATATCATGACGCTGGCGAAATCGCTGGCCGGCGGCGTTCCCATCGGCGCCATGCTGGCCACGGACCGGGTGGCTGAAAGCTTCTCCCCGGGAACGCATGCCTCCACCTTCGGGGGAAACCCCCTGGCCTGTGCCGGCGGCTTGGCGGTGATGGAGACCCTCGTGGCAGACGGGTTTCTCCAGGGCGTACAGGCACGGTCGCGCCACTTCGAGACGCGTCTTCGGGAACTCCAGGCGCGGCACTCATCGATTCGGGAGCTTCGTATCCGGGGCCTGATGGCGGGGCTGGAACTGGACGTCGACGGTGCCCCCTTCGTCACCCGGTGCCTGGAGCGGGGCTTTCTGATCAACTGTACCATGGGCAACGTGCTTCGGTTCCTCCCGCCCCTGATCGTAACCGATGCCGAAATCGACCGCCTGGTGGAGACACTGAACGAATTGCTGCCCTAGCGCTACCGACGGCGGGGCGGCTCTGCAGCCCAAGGAATGGGGCTCCGAGGCGTTGCAGCCAGGCACCGCAAGAAGTCACGGTAATGAAAAAGGACCTTCTTTCCATAGTCGATTTGAGCCGTGAGGATATCTCGCAGATCCTGGAGCACTCGGCGGTACTCAAGGAGAAGCACAAAGCCGGGATTTCCTACCAGCCGCTCAAGGGCAAATGCCTCGGCATGATCTTCGCCAAGTCGTCGACCCGGACCCGGGTCTCCTTCGAAGTGGGGATCTATCAACTGGGCGGCTACGCGCTCTTCCTCAGCGCCCGGGACATTCAGCTCGGGCGGGGCGAGACCATTGCCGACACGGCCCATGTTCTGTCCCGGTATGTGGACGGGATCATGATCCGGACCTTCCACCAAGCGGATGTGGAGGAGCTGGCGCGCATGGCCGAGATCCCCGTCATCAACGGGCTGACCGATCTGCTCCACCCCTGCCAGGTCCTGGCCGATCTCTTCACGATTCAGGAGCGACTCGGCACACTGGACGGCCTCCAGGTGGCCTATGTGGGAGACGGCAACAACATGGCCAACTCCTGGCTCCATGCGGCGGCCCGGCTGGGCATGACCCTCTCGGTGGCTTCGCCCCGAGGCTATGAGCCGGATGCCCAGGTGGTGGACGCCGCGCGCAAGACAGCGAAGCAGACGGGCGCTTCCCTGAAGATCACCGACGACCCGGCGGCGGCGGTGCGGGGCGCGCACATCATCTGCACCGATGTCTGGGCTAGCATGGGCCAGGAGGGGGAGGAGGAGAAGCGGCGCCGGGACTTCAGCCGCTTCCAGGTGAATGCCGAACTCGGGCGGCACGCGGACCCCGACTATCTCTTCATGCACTGTCTGCCCGCGCACCGGGGGGAGGAGGTCTCCGCGGAGATCCTCGACGGCCCGCACTCCATTGTGTTCGACGAGGCCGAAAACCGTCTCCATACCCAAAAGGCGATCATGGAGCTTCTCATGGGAGATGACACGGCATGAAAGGAAAGATCCAGAAGGTGGTGGTGGCCTACTCGGGCGGACTGGACACGTCGGTCATCGTCCGCTGGCTGATCGAGACCTACAGCTGCGAAGTGATCACCTTCACCGCGGATCTCGGTCAGGGCGAGGAACTCGACGGCATCGAGGAGAAGGCGGTCCGCACGGGCGCGTCCAGGGCCTACGTAGAAGACCTGCGGGAGGAGTTCGTGCGGGAGTATGTCTTCCCCGTCCTGATGGCCAACACCGTTTATGAGGGCGGGTATCTGCTCGGCACCTCCCTGGCCCGGCCCCTGATTTCCAAGTATCTGGTCGACATCGCCGCGCGGGAAGGAGCCGACGCGGTGGCCCACGGCGCCACCGGCAAGGGCAATGACCAGGTCCGCTTTGAACTGGCGGCCTATGCGCTCAATCCGAACATCCAGGTGGTGGCCCCGTGGCGGGAGTGGAATCTCGACTCCCGGGAGGCACTGATCGCGTACGCCGACCGGCACGGCATCCCCGTTCCAGTGACGAAAGAGCGGCCCTACAGCACGGACCGCAATCTCTTTCACATCAGTTTCGAAGGGGGGATTCTGGAAGACCCGTGGCAGGCGCCGCCGGAGGAGATGTTTGTCCTCAGTGTTTCTCCGGAAAAAGCGCCGGACCGCCCCACCGACGTGGAGATCGACTTTCAGGACGGCATCCCCACCGCGGTCAACGGCAAAACCCTCTCGCCGGCCGCGCTGCTCGCGGAACTGAATCGGCTGGGGGGCAAAAACGGCGTCGGGCGGGTCGATTTGGTGGAGAACCGTTTCGTGGGGATGAAGTCGCGGGGCGTCTATGAAACGCCCGGCGGCACGATCCTGCACGCCGCACACCGGGCCGTGGAGTCGCTGACCATGGATCGCGAAGTGATGCATCTGCGCGACAGCCTGATGCCTCGATTCGCCGAACTCGTGTACAACGGCTTCTGGTTCTCGCCGGAGATGGCGCTCCTGCAAAGCACCATGGCCGAGACCCAGACCGGCGTCACCGGTACGGCACGGATCCGGCTCTACAAGGGAAACTGCACGGTGACGGGCCGGCGGGCCGAAGGCTCCCTCTACCATCCCGGCTTTGCCACCTTTGAAGCCGACCAGGTGTATGACCAGAAGGATGCGGAAGGGTTCATCCGTCTCCATGCACTCCGGTTGCGAATCCGAAATATGCTGGAGAAGTAGAGGCTGCAGGCATCGGATCGCCGCAGCCTCGCCGCGACCGCCTTCATGAATCGGCAGACTCCACCCATGACCGGCTTGAAACAGATGGAAGACCTCCACAAGTTGTGGGCGGAATCGCTCATCCACGGGGGAGAGCCCTGTGCGCTGACCGGCCTGTGGGGCGCCTCCCGGGCCCTGGTGCTCTCCCTGCTGGAAGAGAGACGGCCCCATCCGCTTCTCGTCATTACAGCGACCCCCTCTGAAGCCGAGCGGTTCCACCGGGACCTGAAGTTATTCCTCAAGGGCACGTCTCTTCTCGACGACGGTTCCAAAAGGCTCTCTCTCTTTCCCCAGTGGGAGATTCTCCCCTACGACGACAAAAGCCCGCACCCGGCCATCGTGCAGCAACGGCTAAGCGTGCTGGCGGCATGTCTGCAGGGACAGGGGCTGATCATGGTGACCACCATCCGCGCCCTCATGCAGCGGCTCTTGCCGCGCAAATTGCTCGCGCAAGGGTCTCTGCATCTGCGCGTGGGTGAGACCCGCAACCTGGAGCGGCTCGCGGAGGAGATGGCGCAAGCCGGCTATCAGCCGATGGATCTGGTCGATGTTCCCGGCACCTTCAGCCGGCGAGGCGGGATTCTCGACATCTTTCCGCCCAACCAGGAACATCCCCTTCGTCTGGAGTTCTTCGGTGATGAGATTGAATCGATCCGGCTCTTCTCCCCCGAGGATCAGCGCTCTTTTCGCACACTCTCCGAGGTGAGCACCATCCCCTCTCGGGAGATCCTCCTCGACAAGAACGCCCTGTCCCGTTTCCGGGAAGATCCGGAGCACCGTGCCCATCCGATGCGCGCGGCCGCAGATGCCACGCGCCTGCCCGACGGCGTCGAGTTCTACGCCCCCCTATTTGGTGACGGGCTCGAGACCCTCTTGGATTACCTGCCGGGCGACACGGTGGTCGTCCTGGACCAGCCGGCGGAACTTCGGAAACAGACAGAGGCATTTTGGAAGGAAGTCGGCGAACGCCATGAGCTGGCCGTCCACCAAGGGCGCCACCCCTGTTCCGCTGAGGCGCTCTATCTGAGCCCCCAGGAGTTGCGGGAGCTGACAGCCCTGCTCCCCTCGCTCGCCTTCTCCCTGGTCCCCGAGGATGGCCAGAGGGAGATCCCCATTCCGACCCAGTCCATCGGCGGGCTGTCGGCGTCCGGGCGGGGGCGAATCGGCGCCTTTGCGGAGACCTTGCAAACCCTGCGGCGGGAGGCTTTCGTCGCGGTGGTAGTGCAGACGCACGGTCAGGCCGAGCGCCTGGCTGAGGTCCTCTCCGCCGAGGCGGAAATCCCCTGCATCCGGCTTGAGCATTTTCCGACCGCCGGTGGCGAAAAGGGACAGGTCGGCCTGATGACGGGCTCTCTCTCCACAGGGTTTCGCTTTCCCCTGCTCGATATGGTCGTGGTCACCGAAGACGAGATCTTCGGCGTCAAACGGACCCATCGCCCCACCCGTCCAGTGCGCCAGGGCCCTTTTCTGAGCAGCCTCTCGGAACTCAAGGAAGGCGATCTGGTGGTACACGTGGATCACGGCATCGGCCGGTACCGGGGGCTGGAGGAGGTGTCGGTGGAGGGGCTGGGCCGGGACCTGGTGCAGCTCGAGTATGCCGGGGGAGACTTTCTCTACGTGCCTCCCGAAAAGATCCATCTCATTCAGAAGTACTCCGGCAGCGAAGGGGGCGCCTCGCTGGTGAGCCGTCTCGGCGGGATCGCCTGGGAGCGGCTCAAAGGCAAAGTCCGCAAATCAATCGAAGAGATGTCCCGGGAGCTTGTGGAACTCTATGCCCAGCGCAAACTGGCCGAGGGATTTGCCTACTCCGCCCCGGACCATCTGTTCGGGGAGTTTGAGGACACCTTCGAATACGAGGAGACGCCCGATCAGCAGCGGGCCATCTCTGAGGTACTCGCGGACCTGCAGAAACCGCAGGCCATGGACCGGCTGGTCTGTGGCGATGTGGGCTACGGCAAGACCGAAGTGGCCATGCGGGCGGCATTCAAGGTCGTCCTGGACGGCAAACAGGCGGCCATTCTGGTACCTACCACCCTGCTGGCCCAGCAGCATTACGACTCCTTCGCCCGGCGTATGAGTGCTTTCCCGGTGGAGGTGGAGATGTTGAGCCGCTTCAAAACACAGGCGGAGCAGCGGAAGATTCTCGCGCGCGCCCGCGAGGGCGGCGTCGACATCCTGATCGGAACCCACAGGCTCCTATCCCGGGACATGGCCTTTCGGGACCTGGGTCTCGTCGTCATCGACGAAGAGCAGCGCTTTGGCGTGCGCCACAAGGAGAAGCTCAAACAGCTGCGCAAAGAGGTGGATGTGCTGACCCTGACAGCCACTCCCATTCCTAGGACGCTGGAGATGAGTCTCCTCGGCATCCGGGACATCAGCATCATCAACACCCCCCCCGAGGACCGGCTCTCCATTTACACCCGGGTGGCACGGTTCTCGGAAGGGATTGTGCGGGAAGCGGTCCTGCGGGAGCTGGACCGGGGCGGGCAGATCTTCTTTGTGCACAATCGGGTCCTCGACATCGATCGGATGGCCGGGCAGGTGCAGCGGATTGTTCCGGAAGCCCGGGTGGCCATCGCCCACGGTCAGATGGATGAAAGAGGCCTGCAGGAGGTGATGGAGCGGTTTCTGGACCGGGAGGTTGATCTGCTGGTGTCCACCAGCATCATCGAGTCGGGACTCGACATCCCGAGCGCGAACACCATGATCATTCACCGGCCGGAGGACTTCGGCCTGGGCCAGCTCTATCAGCTGCGGGGGCGCATCGGCAGAACCCGCCACCGCGCCTATGCCTACCTGCTGACCCGAAGGGACCGCTCCATGACCCGGGAAGCCGAGATGCGCCTGCAGGTCATTCAGGAACTGACCGAGCTGGGCTCGGGCTTTCAAATTGCTGCGCGAGACCTGGAGATCCGGGGCGCGGGCAACCTCCTCGGTCCGCAGCAGTCCGGCATGATTGCCGTAGTGGGCTTCGATCTTTACATGCAGCTCATCGACGAAGTGGCCCGAAAACTCAAGGGGCAGGCCCCCCTGGAAACACTGGAGCCCGCCATTCACATGCGGGTCACCGCCCGGGTACCGAAGAGCTACGTCCCCGAGGATCGCCTTCGCCTCGACCTTTACCGGCGCCTGGCCGCAGTCAGTGATGTGGAGGCCCTGCAGAAGATCTCGGATGAAATGATCGACCGGTTCGGCAGGCCGCCGCAGGCGGTGCAAGATCTCTTGCGCGTGGTCGAGCTGAGACTGCTCTGTCGGATCCTGCGGGTGGTCGAAGTGGTGGAGCAGACGACCCAAGTGCGCTTCACCTTTGACCCCAAGACACCGGTGCCCCGGGAGCGGATCCTGCAACTTATTCAGGAACATCCGGAGCGAATCCGCCCCGTAACCGAGTATCAGATCGAACTAAACAAGGGCGATCAGACCTTTGTCGAAACCTGGGCACAAACCAGAAACTTCTTGCAGGAACTGGTCTGATATGTTACCTACATCAACCATGCACCAGTACCACTCTGCCCAACCCCTCTCGTATCTGAAGGCCCTGACCTGGGTCGCTGCCGTGACGGCGGCGGCCCTCTTTTTGGGCTGTGCCGAGAAGGAACCGCCGCCGCCCGAGCCCGCTGTCGTAGCCGTGGTAGACGGCGAGAAGATCCTCCGGGAAGAGCTGGATCGGGAGGTCCGGCGCCTGGACAAGAGCTTCGCCGTCGACCCTGCCGCCCAGGATGCGGACCGCTTCGCCCAGGAGGTGCTGCGTCAGATGATTCGCCGCAAGCTGCTGCGTCAGGAAGCCAGAAAGCGGGGGGCCATTTTGACCCCGGAGGAAACCCGCAAGATAATTGCCGAGCGCACTGGAGAGATGACCCGCGAGGAGCTCGGCGACATCGCACAGCGCGCCGGCATGACATACGAAACGTGGGAGCAGCGAATGCTCGAGGATCCCGGCACGGAAAAGCTCGTTCACCAGGTGATCGACCCGACCCTCGGTGTGACCGAGGAGGAATTGACGGCGTATTATTACGAACACCCCGAGGAGTTTCGTGTGCGGGAGCGGGTGCGGGTCCGCCAGATCATGCTGGCCAAGTACGGGGAGGCGGCGCAGGCTCGCAAACGTCTCACTGAGGGGCAGGAGGACTTTGCTCTGGTGGCCCTGGAGGTCTCTCTTAGTCCCGATGCGGCCGACGGTGGACAAATCGGAGTCTTTCAACCGGGGCAGATGCCGCCCGAGTTCGACCTGGTCTGCTTCTCACTGGAGATCGGCGAGATCAGTCCGATCGTCAAAACCCCTTACGGCTATCACATCTTTCTGGTCGAAGAGCGTTTCCCGGCCGGGGTGCTTTCGTTCCAGGAGGCTCGGGACGGCATCTACAACCGTCTCTTCGCCGAACGGCGGGAGGAAGCCTTTGTCCAGTTCCAGCAGGAGCTTTGGAATCGCGCCGAGATCACCCTCATGACCGAACAGGAGTAAACCATGTTGCGTTTCCTGATCCTTCTTTGTCTGCTGCTGCCCGCCGTTTCCGGTGAGGCGGTGATTCTTGACCGTATCGTTGCAGAAGTGAACGACGAGGTCATCACCCTGAGCGAACTGAAGAGCCTGGAGGTTTCCCTCCGAAAGAACGACCCCGCGATGCTGTCGGGAGGGGGCAGCCCCATGGACACGGATCAGCTTCTGGATCAGCTCGTTGACAAAAAGATCAAACTGCAGCGTGCGAAGGCACTGGGGATCCGCGTCTCCGATGAGGCTGTCGAGACGGCCATCGAGAATATTCTCGCCCAGGCCGGCATCAAGCGAGACGTGTTGGAAGATAAACTGGCAGGGGAAGGGATCCCCTTGGTCGTTTACAAGGAGGAAATCCACGATCAGATCGTGTTGACCCGACTGGTCAACGAGGAGATCCGCTCGCGGATCGTCATCCTGCCCGAGGAACTCCGGGATCACTATGCCCGACACGAAAACCGCTATCTGGTGGGTGCCCAGAAACGTCTGCTCCGGATCTTGAAGCCGATTCCCCCCAGGGTCACCGACGGCGAAAAGCACCTCCTGCGGGAGCAAATGGAGGCGCTCCGGGAGCAGATCCTGGGCGGTGAGTCGTTCCGGACACTGGCCACCCTGCACTCGGAGGGGCCGGAGGGTCGGGAGGGTGGTGAGCTCGGCTATTTCAGTGCCGATGAACTTCGGGAAGAGCTGGCCGGGGTGGTCCGGCAGATGAACCCGGGCGATCTGAGCCCCGTACTGGAACTTCGCGAGGGACTGACCCTGCTGATGGTGGACGATGCGCGCCAGGCGACGCCTCGCAGTTTTGAGGAGGTCCAGGACGAGATCCAAGAAGCCGTCTATCAAGAAAAACTCACCGAGCGCTATGCCGAATGGATCCGAGACCTTCGGGACAGCGCCTTTATTGAAATCAAGAAGTGATGCAGCTCGTAGGGAAGCCTCTATCCAAAGAGACCCTCCAGGTTCTGGAGCTCTGAAGGCGGCCCCTGATATACCGCTTCCCAGACATCCCGGCTTTCCATACAGAGATACACAGGCACCTGGGGCCCGAGCGCCCGGATCCAGCGGAGCATCCGCCGGTAGGCCGGCACCCGCAGGGTACGAAGATACCGCAGCTTGCGGTCGGGGCAGGGGACCAACTCCCCGCAGACGAGGCGACTTTCGGGAAAACGGCGTCGCATGATCGGCTTCAGCTCCGGCGCAAAGCGGAGCCCACCCAGACTGATCCAGGCGATGGAGGTTGCCGGCACGGTCTCGAAAATCTGCCGCACGACCTCACGGTAGGCCCCCTCCCAGCCGTGCTCCAGAACCATGGGATCGAAATGAAAACTGACGGGATATCCCGCCGACTGGCAGCGCTCGGCAGCACGCAGCCGCCGCGCCAACGGCGCGGTGCCCTGTTCGTCGGAGGCGATGACCGGCGGCGGATTCACCGACCATCCGATCACCGTTCGCCCCTGGTGAGCCAGGTCGAGCAGATTCCCCACCTGGTCGGTCTTGGTCTTGAGTTCGAGCTGGGCGTTGGTATGCCTTGCAAAAAACGGCACCAGTTCCCTGGAGAGATCTGTTAACCCGTCGAGGGCCAGACTGTCCGTCAGCTCCCCCGTTCCCACGCGAAAGCGCCGACCCCGGGCGGCTGCGAAGGCCCTTTCCAGTTCTGAAAAGAGCGTATCCGTATTGGCGAACACCCGGATCATGGGGTTGTTTTCTAGGTAGCCCTGCAGGATGCAGTACGTGCAATCGAGAGGACAGCCGGTGGCCGCGTTGATCACCCAGTAGTTGCAGCAGACAAAACCCTGGGTGCCGGGGCATTTCTTGAGGAAGGTGCCCGGGTACCGGGAGATGACCAACCAATTCTTGGCCGCCCGGGCGGCGTCGGCGTCCCGGGCCGTCTGCCGTATCCAGGGGCCCAGCGCCCGCAGGGTTTCGACGGGTACACCCGGCAGGCGCGCCAGAATCCGCCGGGTCATGGGCAAATCCTCGGCACCCGCCTCGATCAGGATCCGTTCCGGAGAAAACCCGGCGCTCACGCCTCCTCCTCCATTGCCAGCAGCGCGAGAGCCTTCTCCAACTCCACCCGCAGCGAGGCCCCCTCGAGACGGACCAGCTTCTCCCGGAGCTCCGCCACCGACTGAAAAGAAAACGCGAGCCGGAGTTCCCGCCCCTCCAGATAAGGCGGCGGTGTGAGGGACACCCCGGGGACGGCACAGCCCTTTTTCAGCAGGGCGAGGATTTCATCCCGGCGCGCCGTCAGGATAGGGTAGCGCATCTCGGTGAGGTGCTGTTTGACGCGCTCCCGTTTCTGGGTGACGGTGCGGCGAGTATCTCCGATGATCGCGGCCAAAGGGCTCTCTGAGAAGATCCGCCGCAGCCCGATGCCGTCGCGCAGGGCGATTTCCTCGGCGAGGTCGAGCAGTTCCCGAAGAGCATTTCCCCCCAGGGAAACAGCGGTCAGCAGGCTCGAGAGTGCCGCCTGATCCTCGAGAGGAAGACCGGCGAGCCGCGTGCTCACCCGGATGGAAATCCCGTGGGAGACGATGTAGCGTTGCAGGGCAGGGCTGAGCCGGACCAGCCGAGTGTAGCGCGCCAGAATCTTCTGCGAAGGCTCCAGACCGAGCCGTCCCATGCCCGAGAAGACCACCGTGTCGTCGGCCTTGAAGTCCGAGACCAGACGGTGCAGAGCGAGCGCACGCTCCATGTCATTTGCCGGACGGAGCGCCGCGTTTTCGAGGACATTCAGGAGAAAGAGAGTGTGCTCCGGCAGGTTTCGATCGACCGGCCTGGCCGGCACCTCCCGAAGCCCTGCCGCTTCAGAGGCAGCGATCCTTCTGTGCCCGCAGACGATCCGGTAACGCCCCGCGCAGGGTCCCTGCAGAGCCACGGGGACGACGAGACCCAGCTCTTTGACCGAAGCGATCAGCGCCTCGTCGGGCTCTCGCGGAAAAGCAAAGGCAAACCGCGCCTGCCCCCGGTCGATCCGCTCCAATGGAATCTGTTCGAAGGCAGCCACGCTCCCGTTGCACTCCTTCCCTGCCCCGTTTGACATCCCCCGGCCTTTCCCTTATGCTCACCGGCAGCATTCTCCCAGATCCTCTATTTTTTGACAAGGAAATTCCCGTGCGCCCCAAGACAGCGGGGGACCTCCCCGAAAATATCATATTTGCGCCTACGGAGCCCATTTACCGGGCCGTCCGGCACGCGGGACGCTGCACGGAGAGGGACCGGAGGCTGGACCTTTTCAGGGTCTGCCCGATCCCCGAAAGCGGGGGACAGGCCGCCGTCGCGGGGCCCGCACTGGGCGCGCCGGCCGCGGCCCTTCTGGCCGAGCGGTTGGTGCGAGAGCAGGTGAGACGGGTGGTCCTGCTGGGGGTCTGCGGCTCCCTCACTCCCGAGCTTCGGATCGGCGACGGGCTGATCCCCACGGGCGGCATCTGCGAGGAAGGAACCTCCCCTCTCTACCGTACGGGCAAAATCCCGCCACCCGATCCGAACCTGCTCGAGAGAATTCGCCGGGCGTCTCATGAGACCGGGTGGACACCGCTGGAGGGAC
>CALZGC010000092.1 GCA_945786985.1 uncultured Nitrospirota bacterium
CAGACAGCTATATCAAATCCCCCTTCATCCCCCTTTGCTAAAGGGGGACTTTTAAACAAAGGCAACCCCCCTTACAGGGGGGAGATCAAAGCCACGTCCTCTGGGCGTGGATTCTTTACTACGAGAACGTCAATAAGTATCCGCCAGATTCCTGTTTGACCTCGCCCAATCTTGACAAATCGCCATTTAGTGCTATGAATGGCTGATATCTGTATTCCACTCGTTTTTTCTATTCTCAAAACTGGGATATCGCTCTAAACCTTCGAGACTTTTCTACATCAAATAGGAGGAAGAAGATGGTTGATCAGACAACGATAACGGCTGCACTCAACAGTATTAAGACAGCGACAGAGATTACCAACGTTCTTCGGGAAAGCGACCTATCCATTGAAGAAGCTGAATTGAAGTTGAAGCTTTCCGATCTGGTACATGCGCTTGCAGACGCGAAGCTTGGTATGATCAGAATCGAAGAGACTCTTGCCGGACAAGAAAAGCGCATCGCAGAGTTGGAGGAAGCATTAGAAAGCAAGGACACACTCGTACGCCACCACGATGCGTACTATAGGCTGGACAAGAAAGGCAAGCCTTCGGGTGTTCCGTTCTGCCTTCGTTGTTGGGAAAATGAGTATAGGAAACGACAGTTAGTTGCCGACATCAGTGGCATATATAATGTTTGCGCAACATGCAGCCATCGATACGACCTACAGCGTACGACAATGACCTGAGCCACACACTAAAAACGGAGAGAAGAAATATGAGTCGATGAAAGTTCTCTAAAGTTCTCTCTGGGGTCGGACCACGGCAACTCCCTGAATCTACTTTGCTTTTGCCGAAGGATGAGATGGTTTTGGGCCTTGAAAGGCCCGTTTCGGCCCCAAAATTGAAGGTCTCGCAGGAACTACCCGAGCAGAGGGGGCGCCGTCAGGCTCTTTCTGCTCTTGCTCATAAAGCCGGGCCGGAGGTGTGAAGAAGTTTTCTATTGTCTTGTGGGCCACCGAATGTCCATCCGGGCCGAGACGATGCAGGGTATTTTCTCTTCTAACACTTTTCTAACATGACACCCCAACACAAGAGAACACAAGCATTAAGGCTTCACCATCGAACAAGCATAAGCCCCCGACAGCAAAGCCGTTTGCTTGTTCCTGGTTACCCCTGCTTTTGGTTAGCATCGGGCGCATTAGGGTTTTCCCCCTCACCCGCACCCTCTCCCCCGAGATGGGGGAGAGGGAAGATCGATAAACCGTAGCGACCCAGACAATGCACTTCGCTGTTCTTGCGATTCACTCGCTCTGGCTACCAAAACGATCTCGATGAGATTAAGAGTATTGTCATCGACGAAGACTTCCGGCCTGTGCTGCATTTGCACGGGTTCTTGACAAATCCTTGTTTCCTGTTATCCTTTGAATCGATCATTCTGACTTTCTCGCCGTTTTCAGCCGCGTTGGATTTCATGTTCACTGTTTTTGCATTTAGAATTTGTTGGCACCCGATGCCTGGATGTATCCATTCCAAAGGAGAATGACCATGAGAGGGTTCAGCCGTTTCGGAGTCGTCGCTGTGCTGGTGCTGCTGACGGCATCAGGATGGGCCGCGGCGGGTACGCTGGATGACGTGCGGGCCCGGGGCTATCTTGTTGCCGGTGTCAATGGGGGTGTCTTCGGGTTCAGCATGCCCGATAAAACGGGGACCTGGCGAGGTCTTGACGCCGATACCGCCCGGGCGATTGCCGCGGCGATCTTTGCAGATGCCGGGAAGATTAAATTCACGGCACTGACGGCGGTCCAGCGGCTGCCGGCACTGCAGTCCAAGGAAATCGATGTGCTGTGCCGCAATACCACGCAGACGCTGACGCGCGAAACAACCAACGGACTCAGTTTCGCCCATGTGAATTTCTACGATGGCCAGGGGTTCCTGATCGCGAAGAAGTTGGGTGTGAAGAGTGCGAAGGAACTCAGGGGTGCGACGGTCTGTGTTCTGCCGGGAACCACGACCGAGCTCAATGCCGCCGACTTTTTCCGCAAGCACAAGATGGCCTGGAAACCGGTGGTGATCGAGCAGGTGTCCGAACTGGGGAGGGCCTTTTTCGCGGGACGCTGTGATTGTCTGACGTCCGATACCTCCCAGTTGGCTGCCCACCGTTCGGTGGCCCCCAATCCGGATGATTATATCCTGCTGCCCGAGATTATCTCAAAAGAGCCCCTGGCACCGGGGGTGCGGCACGGCGACGATCGGTGGTACGATGTCGTCAACTGGACGGTGATGGCGCTGATTCAGGCCGAAGAGATGGGCATCACGTCGGCCAATGTGGAGCGGATGCTGAAAAGCAAAGACCCTCAGATCAAGCGGTTTCTGGGGGTGACGCCCGGGTTGGGGCAGGCGCTGGGACTCGACGACCGGTGGGCCTACCATATCATCAAGCAGGTAGGCAACTACGGGGAAATCTTCGACCGCAATGTCGGACCCGATACGCCTCTGGCTCTCCCGCGGGGCCTCAATGATCTGTGGACGAAGGGCGGTCTCATGTATGCCGCACCGTTCAGATGACGGGGCTAACCCGGATATTGCATGAGTAAATCTATTGCGAGGCCGTATGTGTCATCTCTACGGCCTCTCATGACGATTACTCATGAAATATCCGAGCTAAACGCTGCCCCTCTGTGGAAGATCACTTACGTCCTCATACCTGCTTTCCCTCACCGGTGACGTTTAAAGCAGGCATTTGAGGGTTAAGTTGACTCGGGACGCTCGGAGTGCCTGACAGCCCGGCTGCCGCAAACCAGCTACAAACCGCACGAATGGCCTTCTGGCTGGATCCCGGCAAGCGGGCCATTCTTTACCAGACCGGTCTGCTCTGTCTGCTCGGTCTGCTGGCCTATTATCTGATTTCCAACACGCTCATCAACCTTGAAAGACAGAGCATTGCCACCGGCTGGGGGTTTGTCGACAAGGAAGCGGCCTTTGAGATCGGCGAGTCCGTGATCCCCTATTCGGCGGCCGATACCTATGGCCGTGCGCTGATCGTCGGGGTCCTGAACACAGTGAAAGTGGCCCTCATCGGGATGGCCATGACCCTGTTTCTGGGGGCCGTTATTGGTGTGGCGCGGCTCTCCACCAACTGGCTGGTCTCCAGGCTGGCGGCGGTCTATATTGAGGTTATGCAGAATGTTCCGGTTCTGCTGCAGCTCTTCTTCTGGTACGCAATTTTTTACGAAGCACTCCCTTCGCCCCGAGAGGCGCTGCACCCCATACAGGGTCTTTTCTTCTGCAATCGGGGTGTCGTATTTGCCGTGCCGCAGCCACACCCGGCCCACAAGGTTATGTTCGCAGCGCTGTTGGCCGGCGGCGTGTTGGTCTATCTGCTTCGGCGTTGGGCACGCGCACGGCAGGCTCATACGGGACGGTCTTTTCCCCTGGCCTCCGTTGGCGCGAGTATCCTGCTTGGGTTTCCCGCCATCGTCTGGCTGGCCTTCGGCGCTCCCAGGGGAATGAATGTGCCCGAACTGGCGGGGTTTAATTTTCAGGGCGGTGTGACGTGGAGTCCCGAGTTCATTGCGCTGCTGCTCGGGTTGGTGCTCTATACCGCGGCTTTTGTGGCCGAGATTGTGCGCGCCGGCATTCAGGCCGTCAGCAAAGGGCAGCGGGAAGCGGCCCTCTCCATAGGCCTTCGGCCGCGTCAGGTGCTTCATCTGGTGATTCTGCCCCAGGCATTGCGGGTCATTATTCCACCGCTGACCAGTCAGATGCTGAATCTGACGAAGAACAGCTCCCTGGCGGTGGCCATCGGCTTCCCCGATTTCGTCTCGGTGGCCAACACCACCATCAATCAGACGGGACAAGCCATTGAAGGGGTGGCCCTGATCATGCTGGTCTATCTCGTGTTCAGCCTGACCACATCGGCATTCATGAACTGGTACAACCAAAAGACCAGACTGGTAGAGCGTTAGCCCGAATATTGTATGAGTCAGTCTATTGTGAGGCAGGATTGAGGGACCAGAGCGTGCAGACAGCCAGGAGCGAAAGGGTCAAACCCCCGGTGACCCGTGTCGGGGCCGTGGGATGGGCGCGGTCCAATCTTTTCGATGGATGGCTCAACTCTTTTCTGACGGTTATTACCCTTTTCTTTCTCTGGAAGGTCATCCCCCCGCTCATGCAGTGGGCCCTGATCGACAGTGTCTGGAGTGCGACGGGAAGCGAGTGTCGTGAGGCGTCCGGGGCGTGCTGGTCGGTGATCGCGGCCAACCTGCGCTTTATTCTCTTTGGCTTTTTCCCGCCCGAGGCGCAGTGGCGGCCTGCGGCGGCCATGCTGAGCCTGTTCGGTCTTCTTTTCTACAGCCGCGACCGGTCACACTGGCGCAGATCCCTCGCGTACGCATGGACCGTTGGTCTGATCGTCATGGGGATTCTCATGAAGGGCGGTGTCCTGGGACTGGCTCCGGTGGACTACGACCGCTGGGGTGGGCTGCCGCTGACCCTGCTGCTGTCGGTCTTCGGTCTGGCGGGGGCCTATCCGCTGGGAGTTCTCCTCGCACTGGGGCGCCAGTCGAAGATGCCTGCCATCCGGTTGCTCTCCGTGTTCTACATCGAATTGATCCGGGGTGTGCCCCTGATCAGCCTTCTTTTCATGGGTTCGATTATCTTCCCGCTCTTCCTGCCGGAAGGGGTGACGATCAACAAGATCCTGCGGGCCCAGGTCGCGATCATACTCTTCACGGCGGCATACATCGCCGAGGTGGTTCGGGGGGGGCTCCAGGCCATGCCCCGGGGTCAATATGAAGCCGCGGCGTCTATGGGGCTGAACTATTATCAGACCATGCGGCGGGTGATTCTGCCCCAGGC
>CALZGC010000093.1 GCA_945786985.1 uncultured Nitrospirota bacterium
ACAAGCGCTTTGTTGTGGGGGGCAGATGGGGAGACACTTGCCGGGATAGCCTGTCTGCGGTCGCATGCCGTGGTGTGCTGCAGCGCGCCCCATTACCCCAGACGACAGAGTAACAGATGACAGAGGACGGCTAAGACCGAACGACGGAGCGACAGAAGACGGATGACAGCATAGTCCCGGAAACTTTAGCCAGCTTTACCCAAGGTCGGAAGATGGCAAATGGGAAATAGAAAATGGAAAACAGATGCCGGTGGAAGACTGAAGACTGAAGGCTGAAGACTTAAGACAGATTCTGGGTCTTCGCGTCCTTGGCGTCTGCGGTGAGACGGTTTTTGCTTTTAACGGAAAGAGCTTTTCTCTGCGCCTGCCCCGTTAGAGTCGAGCCTCTACCGGGGTCCTCAGCGATCTCTGCGGTAAGACTGGTTTTTTCTTTTCTTCGTGCTCTTTGGTGCGCCAGGATAAGCCTGGTTGATCTTATGGACTGAAAGGTGTCCATCATGTAGTTGCCTGTTCAACATGTAGTTCCTCGGGCGCGGGTCGGAGTAATCCTGCCTGGCGAAGCCCCGAGAGAACGAAGGTGCGAGCCGTAGCGCAAGCGAACCCGTTTCGGCCTCGTTACGCCATTGGGAGTGGCCAGCCTGCCAGAGATGGTGAAGCCTGATACCGGTGATGAAGCAACAGGCACCTGCAGTCGCCGGACTCTCCGGGGTGATTGGGGACAGCGCGCACCGAAAGATTGACCGAGGAACCTGGGAGGCCCGGCAGGGAGGTTCCCATAACCCACCGTCTGTGGGGAAGACATAACCCACCGGCGGCCCTGCTCGGGAGTCGGACAGGCCCATAGTAGCTGAGAAGCGGGGTAATGCCCGTGGAGCCAAGGGGCCTGACCGGAAACACGATTCTGTCGATACGAAAGGAGAGCCGCTTGAGCGAACGCTCCACTACGGAAGAACTGGCGGATGATTCCCCTGCCGAGCAACTGGGCAAGCGGGTACGTCTTCCGGAGAAACTCTCCCAACTGAGGCAGAAACTGAGCCGCAAGGCTAAGCAGAATCCGAAGTTTCGGTTCTATGCGCTGTATGACCGGATCTATCGGAGCGACACGCTGCGGACGGCATGGGAATTGGTACGGATCAACAAGGGCGCGCCCGGTATTGATGGGCTCAGCATTGATTCCATCATCGGAAGCGGCCCGGAAGCTTTTCTGATGGACCTTCAGGAAGCGCTCCGTAGCAAGACCTATCGTCCTCAGCCCGTACGACGTGTCTACATCCCGAAGGCCAACGGGAAGAAACGGCCCCTCGGCATCCCGACGGTACGGGACCGGGTGGCTCAGATGGCGGTCCTTTTGATCCTGGAGCCGATTTTCGAGGCGGACTTTGAGGAGTGCTCCTATGGGTTCCGTCCCGGGCGCTCTGCCCACCAGGCGCTGGAAGTGATTCGCCGGAATCTTCTCGACGGCCGCACGGCGGTGTATGACGCGGACCTGAAAGGCTATTTCGATTCGATCCCGCACGACAAGCTGATGGCCTGCCTTCGCATGCGAATCAGTGACGGCTCGGTGCTTAAGCTGATCTGCCTGTGGCTCAAGGCGCCCGTGGTGGAGGACGGCGGTGGCGGCAAGACTCGCCCCCGCAAGGGAACCCCTCAAGGGGGTGTTCTCTCGCCGCTGCTCTCCAACCTCTATCTGCACTGGTTCGACAAGCTGTTCTACAGCTCGGATGGACCGGCGCACTGGGCGAACGCCCGGCTGATCCGCTACGCCGATGACTATGTGGTTATGGCGCGGTATCAAGGGCCGCGCCTCAGCGGGTGGATTGAATCGAAGATTGAAGGCTGGATGGGATTGGAGATCAACCGCGAAAAGACTCGTGTGGTAAACCTTCGACAGGAAGGGACGCGCCTGGATTTTCTGGGATTTACGTTTCGGTGGGATCGCGATCTCAAAGGACGCAACCACCGGTATCTCAACGTATTCCCGTCGAAGAAGTCCCTGGCTCGCGAACGCGACCGCCTGCGGGAGATGACCGACAAGCGTCAGTGCTTCAAGCCCGTGCCTATGCTGGTGGTGGAACTGAACCGCCACCTGCGGGGCTGGAGCAACTACTTTCGCTTTGGGTATCCCCGCATGGCTTTTCGGGAGATCAACAGTTTTGTGCGGAGTCGCCTCGGCGTTCATCTGAGACGCCGCAGCCAACGGCCCTTCCGTGTCCCGGAAGGCAGAACAATGTACACTCACCTGAAACAGTTGGGCTTGGTGTATCTGTAGATTGTTCATGCCGTTCCGCTGTCTGCGTGTGCCCCAGGCGAGAGTCTCCGGGAGAGCCGGATGCGGGAAATCCGCACGTCCGGTTCGACGAGGGGGGAATAGGGCGCATCATGCTCTTATAATGTCACCTATTCCTCTACTCTACTGTCTTGAGCAAGCAAAGCGAGCGGGTGGTGAGAGGCTTTTAGGTTTTTGCCTTTAACGCGAAGAGCTTTTCTCTGCGCCTGCCCCGTTAGAGTCGCAGCCTCTACCGGGGTCCTCGGCGCACTCTGCGGTAAAACCAAAAAAACTTCGCGACTTTTAGTTTCCTTGTGTTACTGTACCGGTGAACCCAATCTCACAGACGAAAGGAGGTGAATCGAAGAAGCATTTCATTTTTGCGTCAGGAGACCATTGGATCTCTTCCACCCGGATGCCTGACGCCTTTTCCTGCTTGATCTTCTAGAACTCCTCTGAACCGAATTCAATTTTCCTGCTCTGTCAAAAGAGGACCGAAGCCACCGTTTTTGTGACCTGTTTCAGGTGCGTTTTGCGCGCTGAAACCTTGAAGGGAGGAGTTTGTCATGAAGCAGTATCTGCAGCAAGCGATCCTTGTTTCTATCATCGGCGTTGTTTTTGCCTTTAGTGTGCCCGCCCAGGCGAGTCTGGTGATCAATGAAATCATGTTCAATCCAGATGCAGTGGGGGATACCTACGGCGAGTGGATGGAGATATACAATCCGGGGGGAGCGCTCGACCTCTTGAATTATGCCCTGAAGGATGGGGCCGGCTCGTACACTATCTCATCTTCTCTGGTGATCCCGGCGGGTGGATATCTGGTCTTCGGACGCAATGCCGACCCGGCGGTCAACGGTGGTGTGCCGGTCGATCTGGCCTACGGTACTTCCCTTTACTTCGGAAACACCGGTGAGCCCCTAAGCATTCTCGCCCCGGACACGTCGGTGGTGAACAGCGTCGACTACGGGGCCGCCGGCTTTCCAGCGCCTGCCGGGGCGTCCATTTGTTTTACCGGCTCCGGTGACAATGCCGACGGCGCCAACTGGCTCGCCGCCAGCGATCTCGGCATCGCCTACGGCGCCGGGGATTTCGGAACGCCCGGCGCAGCCAATCTAACGACCTCGGCCGTGCCCGAGCCCGGCTCCCTGCTCCTCATCGGATCCGGATTGGTCGGGTTGCTGCGGTTTAATCGAAGGAATTGAGGTATGTTAGCCCGGATATTGCCTGAGTCAATCTATCACGAGCTCGGATAGTCTGCCACATGCGGCGTTACAGAAAATTTTCTGACTTCGGAATATTTCATTTCAATATGCTTTCAGCCAGAAAATGTTCTGTGCCTTGCCTGAGGCGTCTATGCGACCTCTCATGCCGATCACTCATGAATTATCCAGGCTAGAAGGCAGTCTGTAGGGGCGTCCTCTGGGGGGATTTCCTTCGGAGGGCGCCTCCTTGTTTGCCTCCGATTGTTCTTAATTCTTTGCCTTTGACGCGAAGAGGCTTTTCTCCGCGTCCTCTGCGACCTCTGCCCCATTAGAAACAAATCGGTTTCTAACGGGGCAAGCGGTAAAATTGGTTTTGTCTGTCTTTGTGCCCTGGTTGTGTCTTGAGTGAGCAAAGCGAGCGGGTGGTGAGGCTACGACTGCCAAATATCCAATTGGGCGGCCAATAAGGTTTGTTTCGGTTTTCCTTGGCGCCCTTTGGGTCTTCGCGGTGAGGAGGTGCACTAAGATTCTTTCTGGAAGGGGTTCCTGATGGTGAGACTGTTAATGATCTGGCCGTCAGTTAAATCCTCCGTAAACAATGATGACGAGTTGCTGTTAACAGCGGCACTTACGATCATGCAGTCCCAGAAGGAATACTTGTATCGCAAATGGATCTCTATCGCGTTCAGAATCGACTCTTCATCATTTACCACGACATCCCATTGCACAAGATCCCTTACGATCTCTCGAGCGGATTTCGCGTCCAACGGTTTGGGGATTCTACCTGTTACAATCACAAAGAACTCCTGCAACACCTGAGTGCTGATGCATCCAAGTCTGTTTTTCCATAAGCGGACGACGAGTTCCTTGCACATTTCATGCTTCTTGCCAGCTGACGTGTCATAGGCATATACAAGTATATTGGTATCCAGAAAGGATTTATCGTCTGCCATGAATTTCTTCTTTTGAAACGGTGATACGTCCTTTGGTTCCGAGATCCATCCCTTTGGTGAGTAGCTTCAACTGTCGCTCTCTCGCTCTCTTGTACCCGGTCTCCTCTTTTATTTTCTCTTCAAGAGATTCCCTCAAGAGTTCACTCATGGATTTCTCTTTGTTTGCCGCCATCACCTTGATCTTTTTCAAGAGTGACTTAGGCAACGATAACGTGACGTTCTGCTTCTTCATCAGACCACCTCCTCACTTCACATAATAATGTGTAGCAC
>CALZGC010000094.1 GCA_945786985.1 uncultured Nitrospirota bacterium
AAACGAGCACGTAGCCGATATCGGCAAACTCCAGCCCCTTTCTGGCATTCTGCTCCACCATGATGATCGTCTTTCCCTCGCCCCGCTGTAAATCTTCCAGGATTTCGAAGACCATGGTGATGTACCGGGGTTCGAGACCGATGGACGGTTCATCCACCAGGAGGACATCGGGCTCCATGATGAGCGCCCGGGAGATTTCCAGAAGCCGCCTCTCACCGCCGGAGAGGACGCCGGCGTACTGATGGCGGCGTTCGGCCAGACGGGAATATTTGCCGAAGACCCGTTCCACTGCCTCCCGGGCCTTGCTCTGGGATTCCATGAGGAACCCGCCCATGAGCAGGTTTTCCTCTACGGTCATACCGGCGAAGATCGACTGGTCCTGCAGGATGTAAGCGATGCCGGCATTCTTCAATTTCTCGTTGGGGGTCAGACGGGTTACCTCCTGACCCTCCATCCGGATGACGCCGCCGGTGATATTGGTAAAACCGTAAATGGAGTGGAGGATGGTCGATTTGCCGGCGCCGTTGGGACCGATGAGACAAAGGGATTGCCCCCGGCCCACCTGCAGATGGAGATCGTGGAGAACCATCATCTTCCCGTAGCCCGCCTCCAGGGCCTCCACGGTAATGAGGGGATTGCCTCCCGCCAGCTCGCCCAGCTGCTCGGGACGGGGTCCTTCGGCCGTCAGTCGGGCCGCCTGGCGCTCCACGTCGTCAACGGAGAGCACGTGCTCTACCGGCCCCAGCCGTCCACCACTCTTTTGCGCGCGCTCTTTCTTGAAATCCCGATCCATCAGTGGGCCCCCAGGTAGGCATCGATCACCGTCTGATCCTGCTGAATCTCTTCGGGGGTGCCGAAGGCGAGGAGCTGGCCGTGGGCCAGACAGTAGATGGATTCCGCAAGGTTCATGATCACGCGCATGTTGTGTTCGATGACAAAGAGGGTAATACCGAGATCGGCATTGGCCCGCTGGAGACGCTCTATCAGTCCATTGATCAGTGTGGGGTTGATCCCCGCGGTCGGTTCATCGAGGAGGAGCATTTTGGGTTCGGTCATGAGGGCCATGGCAAACTCCAGGAGCTTCTGCTGGCCAAAGGAGAGGTCCCCCGCCAGGAGATACCGCTTGGGATAGAGACCGACGAACTCCAGCAGATGTTCGGCCTTCTCGAAGATGTCCGGGGTGAAGCGGGCGAACATTCTTGCAAACCCCTCATTGCGGTGGGGCACACTGACCGTCATGTTCTCCATGCAGGTCATCTTCCCATAGATGTGGGTCTGCTGAAACGTTCGGATCATCCCGAGCCGCGCGATTTCAATGACTCGCTTGCGGCTGATTTCCAGTCCCTCGAATTGGATGGAACCTTCATCAACCGGATGATACCCGACGATGGAGTTGAACAGGGTGGTCTTGCCCGAGCCGTTGGGACCGATGAGACCGACAATGTGCCCCCGGGGAACGGCGAGCGTGATGTTGTCGTTCGCCACGACACCGCCGAACCGTTTGGTGACACCCTCCACCGCTAGCTGGATGTCGTTCATGCCCCCTCTCCCCCGGCGGTTTGGGCCAGAGCTGTGCCCTCCACCCGATGCCCGAAGCGCTCAGGCCACCGTTCTTGAGCCCATCCCATGAGTCCCTGGGGAAAGAAAACGACGATCGCGACAATAAAGGCACCCAGGGCCACCCGCTGCCAGCCGAAAAGATAGGTCCAGAAAACCTCCTGGGTCACGTGGAAGATGACCGCACCGATTACCGGACCCCAAAGGGTCCCCTTGCCGCCGAGGATGGCCATCAGGATCATCCAGACGCCGAAGGTGGGGCCCGCAAAGGCTACCTCCGTAGGGTCGATAAATCCAATCAGGTGACCGGCAGCACCCCCCGTCAGGGAGAGAAAAAAGGCGGAGACACACCAGGCGGTGATCTTGTACCGGGTGGTCCGAATACCCATGGCCTCCGCCTTGTCCTCGTCATCCCGGATGGCGTTGATGGCCAGACCGAAGCGTCCAGAATAAAGCCGCCGCAATGTGAAAAAAGTCACAATCGTGAGGAAAAAAAAGATGTAATAGAAGAAGATCGCCCGCTCTCCCAGGCCTTCGGGGAAGACCGGGGTCACCAGCCCGGAGCCGGCGCCCACATACTCCCAGCCGCTGGCGAGTTCTCCGGCGGCCACCCCCAGCCCCAGGGTACAGATCCCGAAATAGGGGCCCCGCATTCCCATGGCCAGGATACAGACCCCGAGGATGGCAGCGATCACCACCGCAGCAACGGCCCCCACAGTCATGCCGAGGCTCAATCCCGTCAGATACTCAGCGGCCGACAGGGATTCCACCCGCCCGGCCACATGGGCATATTCTTCCAGACCATAATGGAGGTTCCGCTGAATCACGGCGGTGCTGTACATCCCGACACCGAAAAAGACGATATTCCCGAAGGACGCATAGCCCATCTGGCCACCGACAAGATCCCACGTCAGGGCAAAGAGCACCATCACCCAGAGGAAGGCCAACTGGGTTCGGTAGGCCGTCATCATCCAGGGGGCCGCGAGGGCCAGTACCAGAATCCCCCCGTAGGCCACGATTTTCTTTCCGTCACTGTTCATGGATTTGCCTCACACACCCCGTCTGATATCCAGGTATTTCCTGGAGGTCCGTCTCATTCGAGATATTGCCGTTTCAGGCTGAGCCTGAAGTTGCGCCAGAGGAGGATGACGACCAGAAGAGAAAAAATAAACGCCGCCTGAAATTCTGCGCCCAGAATAAAGCCGGCAAAGTTCTCGGCAGCTCCCAGTCCCAATCCTGCCAGAGCCACTCCGATCACATTTCCAAGCCCCGCCACGATGACGATCATGAAGGAGCGTATCGTGTAGGCCAAACCCATGAACGGTTGGATCACCCAGATCATGGAGACCAGGGCGCCGGCAGCCCCGCAAATGGCGGCGTTCAGGGCAAAGGTGATGGCGTAGACCCGGTCCGTATCGACACCCAGGATCTGGGCGGCCCTGAAGTGCTGGGCGGTGGCCCGGATGGCCTGCCCAAGCCGCGTCATCTTCAGGAAGAGGGCCAGGATGACACCGAGCACCATGGCGATAAAGAAACTGACCACCTTAATCTGCAGAACCGTGACCTGCCCGTCGAGGAGGAACCACGTGCCGAGGCCCGACTCAACCGTCTGGACATCGGCACCGAAAATCTGGTTCATGAGCTGCTGCAGCAGGATGGCGATGCCAAAGGTCGCCAGAATGGAAATGAAGAGATCCTTCTCCACCACACGAACAACCGCGATCCGGTAAATCACCCACCCGATCACGAAGAGGGCGGCCGTCGCCACCGGCACACCGAGAAAGGGATGGAGGCCCGCTTCTTTGAGCGCATAAAGCAAAAAGCCGCCCAGGATGACAAACTCGCCCTGGGCGAAATTGATGATCTTCATGACCCCCCAGACCAGCGCCATGCCATAGGCAGCAAGGGCAAAGACGGCACCGATGAGGATGCCATCGATGAGCAGTTGCAGCGAGAAGACCGGGGCTACGAACAAGATCTGAAGATTATCCACAGTTTATCCACGATGGGATTGATCCCGCCCCTCGCCTTTGTAGGCGAGGGGCGGGATCGGGTTGATGGGTTCTTAGCGATCCTTCCACCGGGGTCGGGGATAGATGACCTTTTCCGCGGCAAACTCGCTCGGCGCCACCGGAACGTACTCGCCCTTCTGGATCTGGCGGAGTACCATCGGTTTGGCGATGTTCTTTCCCGTGTCATCGAAATCGACTCGGCCGTAAAAGGTCTCCATGTCGGTCGCCGCGATGGCGTCTCGCACCTTCTCCGTGTCGAAGGAGCCGGCCCGTTGAATGGCGTTGATATAGACGAGCACCGCCGCCGACGACTCGGCTGCCTGGTAGGGAGGCACATAGCCGTATTCGGCCTCGAACCGTTTCGCATAATCGCCGGCGGTGCCGAACCATGCATCCTTGTAAGTCATGGTCGGCGCCCACTGGGTCGCGCAGAGTGTGTACTCCGCGTCCAGACCGAATTTGCCCTTGACATCGGCCGCCTCACAGTGGGTGATGGCCAGCATCGGCACGTCCACCTTCATCTGAGCGGTCTGACGAACGGCCAGGGCCGCGCCCTTGGAATGGCCCGACACCACCAGCAGGTGCGGCTTTAAGGCCTTGACCTTGGTGAGGGTCACTGTCATGTCGGTGAGCTCTTTGGGAAGCTTGTCATCGATTACGACGTTCATGCCGTGGGTCTGGGCGTCGTCCAGAATCCCCGCCCGAATGTCCATGGAGAAAGGGTCATTTTCAACAGCCACCGCGATTTTTGCATCGGCGGGGTCCTTCCCGGCGGCCAGGAATTGCTCTGCCAGGAGAGCCACCGACTGGGTCAGGTATTGCTCCGAGGTGGTGAGCACCGCAAAGAGGTAGCGGTACCCCTTGTTGAAGAGCGCCCGGGAGGCGCCGTTGGCCTCCACCATGGGGACCCGGTATTTCTCGGTGATCGGGGCCATCCCCTTGGTCGGACCGGAACCGTAGGGCCCGAGGATGAACTTGATGCCGTCCTGCTTAATCAGCCGGTCGGCCAGCTGGCCCGAGCGGGCCGGTGTCGATTCATCGTCATAGTATTTGACCTCGATCTTATAGTGCTTCCCGGCCACCTCGACGCCGCCCATCTCATTGAGTCGTTTGACGGCGAGATCGTAGCCGTTCTTTGTGTGCTTGCCGTTGGTGGAGTACTTGCCGGAAAA
>CALZGC010000095.1 GCA_945786985.1 uncultured Nitrospirota bacterium
GAGATGAGTTAGAACAAGAAAATTCGAGGGGTCGAGCCCCGTTAGGAGTGCCGTTGAAACCCGTTGTCCCGGGAATTATGCTCCGGGCATTTTATCGATAGAACTTTTAATGGGGCGGGGGTTCAAGTGCCGCTGACCGCCCGCCCATGTGCGCTTGACTTCAGACCAATGTTCGGTTAATCTGATTTTTGATCAAGAGGAGGTGTTTCCGTTGTCCAAAATAATCAGAGCCATTTACGAAAACGGTGTCTTTAAGCCCTTAGACAAAATCGATGCCAAAGAACACGGAAGATTCAAGCTCATCTATATCCCCCTGGAAGACGAGGAGTCGCCCATGGATCTCTTGCATATGGCTGAAGAGGGCGGAAGCTTTGATTTCTTGAAAGAGGGTGAAGAGGAGGTTTATTCCGTGGACGATGGTGAACCACTGTGAGGCGTCCGAGAACACGGCTCCTGCGCGGCGACGTGGTTCTCGTCTCATTCCCTATTCACCGACTTCTCTTCACAAAAAGTTCGCCCTGCGATAGTCCTGTCTCCCTCCTCGGCCTCTCCCGATATCCTGCTTGGCTTTATCTCCTCGGCAGTCAAACCGGAGACTCTGCAGATAACTGATCTTGTGATAGAAGCGAGCCATCCTGATTTTCGTGCAACGGGACTCAAGAAGACCTCTGTCTTCAGGATGAGTAAACTCCTCACCGTTGAGAGAGCCCTGATCCAAAGGCGTCTCGGCCGAGTCAGTTCTCCTATCCAAAAAGAACTCGATCGAAGACTGAGGAGGGCAACGGGTCTCTGATTTAATTGCTCCCGGTTTTGCGTTCAGGATCTGGGAGCCTGCTAATAGATTCGCGCACTCAATCTACGGACCAAGCCCATCGATTCCCCCATTGACTCCCTCGCCGGAAAGCTTTATCATCCTGACCATGAAAAACGAAAAGGAAATCGACAAACTGCTTGCCATCATGGCCGAGCTTCGCTCGGAGTCCGGCTGTCCCTGGGATCGTCAGCAGACGATGGAGAGCCTGAAACCCTTCGTCATTGAAGAGGCCTACGAGGTGGTGGAGGCCATCGACGGCGGCGATACGGGGAAGGTCTGTGAGGAGTTGGGGGACCTGTTGCTGCAGATCGTCTTTCAAGCGCAGATTGCAGAAGAGGCGGGCGCCTTCTCTTTTGACGACGTGGTGGCGGCCATTAACGATAAATTGTTGCGGCGCCACCCCCACGTTTTCGGCAAAGAGAAAGCCGACAGTGCCGAGGAGGTCCTGCACCGCTGGGAGCAGATCAAGAAATCGGAGAATGGGCGGGAACGGCACTCGATCCTGCAGGGGCTCCCCAGGGATCTACCGGCCCTGCTGAAGGCGCATCGGCTTCAGGATCGGGCGGCCCGGGTCGGTTTTGACTGGGAGCATCTCTCCCAGGTGCTGGAGAAGGTGGAGGAGGAGCTGGGCGAGTTCCGCCAGGCCCTCGAGGAAAAGGATGGAGAGCAGATCGAAGGAGAGTTCGGCGATGTTCTCTTTGCGCTGGTGAATCTCTCCCGCTTCATCAAGGTGAGCCCCGAGGATGCCCTGCGCAAGACCATCAGCCGCTTCATCTCACGCTTTCAACATATCGAGGAGTACGCCTTCCGGGAGGGGATCGAGCTGCACACCCTCTCGCTGCAGGAGATGGACCGGCTGTGGAATGAGGCCAAGGAACTGGAGAGGCAGTAGGCATTAGGCAGTAGGCAGTAGGCAGTGGGCAGTGGGCAGTGGGCAGTAGGCAGTGGGCGGTAGGCAGTGGGCAGTGGGCAGTAGGCAGTGGGCGGTAGGCAGTGGGCAGTGGGCAGTAGACCTTAGTCCTTCTTCTCTTCTTGCAGCAGCATCTTCACGAAGCGGTGCAGCGCTTTTTTCTCCGCCTGGCTCATGTGGGTCAATTTCACACCGATTTCGTAAAGTGCGTTCTTCTTCAATTCCTCGACCCGTCTGACCTTGGCCTTGCAGGTGAGGGGGGTTTTGCGATGCGGCAGGTTGAGGGAGAGGTTCAGGGTCGAGCCGATGGGCAGCGCCTTCTGAAACTGAAACAGAATTCCCCCTTCACTGATATTCTGCACGACGAAGATGTCCCCCGCTGCGGAGGCGATCGTGAAGCGTCCCGTGATGGCCGCGGCCGCGCGATCCGAATCCCGCCGCTCCTCCACATAGAGGAAGATCATGTTTTTGCCGCGAGCCTTCGCCCGGTAGAGAGCCTGGTCCGCCTTATGCATCAGGTCGCTCCCGGTCTCGGCATCCACATGCAGGGTGGCCAAACCCCCGCTGATGGAGAAATCCTTCAGCGGCTGCTTCTCTTCCTTGGGGAACTTGTGGCGCAGGACCTTCTTGCGGATCCGCTCGGAGATCACCCAGGCACCCTCTTTGTTGGTTTCCGGAAGAATCAATGCGAACTCCTCGCCGCCGTACCGGCAGAGAATATCGACGTCCCGGACACTGCTCTTGAAGATCTGGGCCAGTTTCGCAAGCGCCCGGTTTCCGGCCAGATGGCCGTTGGTATCGTTGTAGTGCTTGAAGTCATCCACGTCGAAAATCACCAGACTAAGAGGCGCGTGATACCGGTTTGCCCGCACCAGTTCGTGCTCCAGGGCCTGATCGAAATAGCGGTAATTGTAGAGCTGGGTCAGCTCGTCGACAAGCGTTTCCTGCTGCGTCTTCTGAAAGATCTTGATTTCAATGATCTTGGGGTTGGTGATCCGGCGGTTGACGTCGATGAAGTAATCGAGCAGGGCCACCCGGAAATCGATCTCCCGCTTGATCGACTTGCGCAGGAACTCCCAGTGTTCCAGGACGGCCCGCCAGTGCTTCTTGGCGGTTCTCTTCTTGAACTCCAGATGGGCAGTGGTGAAAATTAGATGGGGAAAGATATCGTCGCCGAACTTCTCCTCCAGGCGGTCCACCTGCTCCATGAACTTCGCACTCTCCCGGGAATAGCGCACCAGGAGTTTGTTGACCCCATCCAGGATCTGGGCGTCCGTATTCTGCGGCATGGGATCCTCCTCATTGCGATTGACACGGATGGGGGGCTTGCCTACACCACCCCGGCCTTCAGGAGATCGTGCAGATGGATCACCCCGACCGGCGCCTCCGCCCCATCGACAATCACCAGGGCCGTGATGGAATGCTGCTCCATGACCTGCACGGCCTTGGCAGCCAGCGCGTCCGCATCAATGGTCTTGGCCCCCCGGGTCAGCACGTCGCCGGCCTCTTTGGAGAGCGGATCGCTCTGGTGTCCGATCTCTTGCTGGAAGAGCCGCCGCAGATCCCCGTCCGTGATGATCCCCTGGAGTCGCCCCGACTCGTCGACGACCGTCGTCATGCCGAGTTTCTTGGCCGAGATTTCACAGATGGCCTCCCGCATCATGTCCGTTTCCCGGACCCGCGGGACGGCGTCACCCACGTGCATCACATCGGCCACCCGCAGTAGCAGTTTCCGGCCGAGGCGCCCGCCGGGATGAAAGAGGGCAAAGTCCTCGGGCTTGAAACCCCGCTTCTCGAGCAAAGCCACCGCCAGGGCATCCCCCATGGCGAGAGAGGCCGTCGTGCTGGCCGTCGGTGCCAGATTCATCGGACAGGCTTCCCGCGCGACCACCACGTCCAGGACAACGTCGCTCTTCTTCGCCAAGGTCGAATGGCTATCACCGGTCATGGCAATCAGCACATTTCCCTGCCGCTTGATCAGGGGCAGCAGGATGGAGAGCTCCTCCGTCTCCCCGCTGTTCGATAGGGCGAGGACCAGGTCCTTCTTGAGAATCATGCCGAGATCGCCGTGTACGCCTTCGGCAGGATGGACGAAGAGCGCCGGCGTGCCGGTGCTCGCAAAGGTGGAGGCGATCTTTCTGCCGATAATCCCCGATTTTCCCATGCCGGTGACAACCGTGCGCCCCTGACACTGATAAACCGCTTCCACCGCCTGCTCGAAGCGATCATCCAGGCGTTCCCGCATGGCCATGATCGCCTCGGCTTCGATCGTCAAGGTCTGCCTCGCCGACTCGAGAATCGTTCTTTCTTTTGCCTTCATCTGTTTCCGCCCGCTCAAGACGATCCCATCTCTTCTTTGATCAGCGCGTCGATCCGCCGGACACTGGTCAACAGTGCGGGCAGATCCTTCAGTGCCACCATCGTCGGGCCGTCACACAAAGCCTGGTCGGGATCGGGATGGACTTCCAGAAAGATCCCGTCTACACC
>CALZGC010000096.1 GCA_945786985.1 uncultured Nitrospirota bacterium
AAGGTGTGTGACGATTTCATCAATAACCCCACCCCCAGATACGTGAACATCACCACCGCAAAGCCGACGATGGCCAGCACCGCTCGAGTCGATTCGCGCCAGCCCCGAACAATACGGGCGTGCAGATAGAGCGAATAGAAGAACCAGACGATGGTCGTCCAGAGCTCCTTCGGGGTCCAGAGCCAGTAGGTACCCCAGGCGTAGTAGGCCCAGATACCGCCGGCAATCATGGCCACCGAGAAGCAGAGATAGCCCCACAGGTTGGCCCGGTACTCGGCCCGCAGGGAGCGTGCGTCCCGGTCGGAGAGGAAATAATCGATACCACCGAGGAAGCCAATGGCAAAGAGCGCATAGGCCACGAACGAAAGGGCCACGTGCACCTCAAACCAGAGTGTTCTGAGAACCGGTGGGAGGGGCCGAAGCTCCCGGGGCGCCAGGAGATCGAAGACCAGCATGAGCGTGGCCAGGATGCTGCCCCCTTCCAGAAAGGTAAGCGAACCGTACCGGCGGTAAAAGACAAGCGACAGCAGCCCGATACAGAGCGCGAAGAAAGACAACGTGTCGAAGACACCCACCAAAGGCAGCCGCCCCGCCTGAACCCCACGCAAGCCCAGGGATCCCGCGTGCAGACCGGCCGCCACCAGCACCGCCGGGGGTTTCCAACGCACCGGTGCCAGGCTTGCCGCGAGATAACCCGAAAGGGCGCCGCCGTAGAGAACCAGGAACCAGCTGTGGAGGGGCAGATCAGACATGGCGGCATTCTACACACTTCGCATGCGGGGCACAAGGATCATATGGATACCGGCCGGCATTTGACAAGGCATGGGACCTCTGGCACTATTTTCGGGAGGCAAAAACTTTTCCGACAGGAGGTGTACGATGGCAACCGTTCGTTTAGGCAACAAGGCCCCCGATTTCACGCTGATGGACGCCGACAACAACAAAGTACGGCTCTCCGACTTTTCGGGGAAAAAAGTGATTCTTTACTTCTATCCCAAGGACAACACGCCGGGCTGCACGCAGGAGGCCTGCGACTTCCGGGATGCCAAGAAGAAGTTCGACCGCAAAGATACGGTGATTCTCGGCGTCAGTCCCGACACTGAGAAGAGCCATCAGAACTTTCGCACCAAATACGATCTGCCCTTCATTCTCCTCTCCGACCCGGCGAAAGAGGTCGCCGACAAATACGGAGTCTTCAAGGAGAAGAAGATGTACGGCAAGACCGTCATGGGTATCGAGCGTTCCACCTTCCTTATCGACGAGCAGGGGAAGTTGGCCAAAGAAATACGGGGCGTGAAAGTCAAAGGTCACGTCGACGAACTGCTCGATCTGGTTTCGCAATAAAGGCCCGAGCCATGGAAAACGCCACCGCCGAAAAACGCAATCTCGATAAGTGCCACCGCTCCTTTCGCCTCATCATGGACCTGCTCGATCTGACGGACCATACGCTGGAGGGGCTCTGCGAGAAGTGCTCGGAGCTTCCCGATCAGAAGTTGATGATCACCCGCATCCTGGACCAACTGCTCAGTGTCCCCCGCCACGGCGAGGGGAGCACCGCCGCCAACCGGCCGCGCTATTTGACGCTTCTCTATTTGCAGAAGGACCGCGTTACCCTGAAGGGGGATATCTTCAGACTGGGCGACAACGGCTTCTCCACCATTGCGTCAGGCGTCTCCATCGACGAGCGTCCCAGTTTCTCCTTTGATCTGACCCGCGAAGACGTCCTGGAATTCGACTGCCCGCCCGACCCCATTTCTCTGGAGAAATTCCAGGAGCGGTTCCACCCCGAGCTGCGCAAATGGCTCGGAGAACCGCTCACCAATTGTGTCGGGTATCACATGCACGGAGAGCCCGAGGGCATCGTGATCGGCTTCAATTACCCCGAGGGGGTGAGCCGCTATGACGGCGAAGTGATGAAATCCCTGGCGGTCACGGTCAGCTCTCTGTCGACCCTCGCCTATCAGATCACCGAGATCAAAGAGGGATTCATCTACATGATCGAGTCACTGGCCCGTGCATCGGAGGTCAATGACGAAGACACGGGCAACCATATCCTGCGCGTCAATACCTTTGCAAAACACCTGGCCATGGCCATGGACCAGCCCGAGAGCTTCTGCAACGAAATCGGGCTGGTGGCACAGATGCATGACGTGGGGAAGATTCATACCCCGTCGCGTATCCTCAGGAAACCGGGGCCCCTGAACCGTGACGAATGGAAAGAGATGGAACAGCATACACTGCAGGGTGAAAAAATCCTGGGAAACGCACCGCGGCTGACCATGGCAAGACAGATTGCCTGCGCCCATCATGAGAACTATGACGGCACCGGCTATCCCAAAGGGCTGAAGGGAAACCAGATTCCCCTGGAAGCACAGATCGTGAAACTGGCCGACGTCTACGACGCGCTCCGTTCACATCGCCCCTACAAGGACCCCATGCCCCACGATGCGGCCCTGCGAATCATCTTCTCCATAGACGGCCACATCCAGGCCGCCCACTTCAACCCTGTGCTGCTCGACCTGTTTCGCCGGGAAGTCCGGGCCTTTGAGGAGATTTACGAGAAGTTGGGATGAGGGAAAGAACCCTTTCCCCTTCTCACAACCCCCGCTGCCATTCCTGGCGCATTCCTTTGGAACCGTTCAGGTAGCCCGCGAGTTCGTTCAACAGGCGCGCCTTGTCCTGGGGGAATCTTCCCGAAAGGGCGGCATAGTTGGAGGCGTGATTGCTTCGGAAAATCGTGCCCTGCAGTTTGAGGTCTTCGATAATCCACCGCATCTCCTGAAGCATCTCCGAAGGTGTCAACTCCTGGAACCGGCCTGTGTCGATCCACCGCTGCAGGGGTGTGCCCGGCACCGGCATGACAGAGAGAAAACTCAGATAGCGCGGGTTCATCCCGTTGAGGGCGGCCGCCGTATCCCGGGCGTGCTCCCGACTCCTCGCGGTGCCGCCCAGTCCCAGGAGCGCCATCACCGACATCTTGATCCCATTTGCCTGGCAGCGACGCACAGCCGTTACCATCTCCTCCACGCCGGCCCCTTTGCCCATCTCCTTCAGGACCGCTGCATGGCCGCTCTCCAGTCCCAGGTAGCCCATCCGCAGCTTCTTCTCCGACAGCAGGCGAAGCTCGGCGTCCGTCTTGGAGAGCACATTGGCGGCGTTCACATAGACCCCGACCCGGGAGAGCTCGGGAAAGGCTGCATTCAGCAGATCGAGTCTCTGCACCAGCGCATCGGTGGACGGAGCCAGCGCATCGCCGTCGGCCAAAAAGACCCTCCGGGTGCGCGGCCGGCGCTCCCCGGCTTCCGAGATTTCGGGGCGCAGCACGTCCAGCGGGCGGACGCGAAACCGTTTCCCCTTGTACATCCCGCAGAAGGCGCACCCGTTGTGGGAGCACCCGATGGTCACCTGAAGTATCAGGCTCCGCGCCTCACTGGGAGGCCTGAAAACCGGCTCTTCATAATGCATGGGCTGCATGGAAATCGCTCTCCGGACGAACCCTTCAACGGAACAGATCTTTCAGCTGCGCCATACGATCGATCATGAAATCAGGCGCCGCGGCCTGCAACTCCTCGCGGAGCCGGAACCCGCCGGTAAAGGCGCAGGTGAGCACGCCGCCCAGCCGACCCGTCTCCACGTCGACCGGACTGTCCCCGACCATGACCGTGCGCGATCGGTCCGCCCCAAAATGGCTCAGGATTTCATGCACGGGTGCCGCCGCGGGCTTGGGAACGACGTGCCCGTCGCCGCCGATGGCAACGCCGAAGTGCGCGGCCACCCCCAGCCCCTCCAAGATGGGAACGACGTACCGCTCCGGTTTGTTCGTCAGAACAGCCATCGGTCTTCCGGCGAAATGATCCAGGGCCTCGCGCACCCCGGGCATGAGCCGGGTACTCTCGAGGAGGTGAGCCCCGTAATAGCTGCGGAAGACGGCGACGGCTTCGTCGACCCGGTTCCGGTGATTCTCAACGAGACAGCCGCGCAGAAGCTCCAACACCCCCTCACCGACGTTGTCACTGATCACCGCTTCGGGGAGCACCGGCTCCCCCAGGTGGGCGAGGGTGTGGTTGACGGCATTGGCAATATCCCGGGTGGAATCGATCAGGGTGCCGTCCAGATCGAAGATGAATAGCTCTATCTTAGGCAACATGCTCTACCACTCCGATGGTTCACTCCGGCAACTCTTTCCGCGGTTTTGTGATGATAGACGATTCAGCGGAAAAGTGCCAGTCGCGGGCAAGAATTGGCGAGGCGGCACCCTTTCCTCCAGGCGGCAGCTATCTCACCGCTCACCGAGTCGCCGCCAGACGGCCTCGACGACCTGCCACTGCTTCTCACGTCGGATGAATCCCACGTCGAAGAGGTAGGCCGCCGCATCATCGGGAAACGCTTCCGCCGACGGGTCGGTCTGCCGCCGGCGTCCGAAAAGCACTTGAACCCGCGCGTCGGCCCGATCGTTTTCAACGGTGATGTCCGCCTCGCGAACGCGAACCAACAGATCCCGACCATAGTAGAAGGTGGAGGCGATGAGAGCCTGGATCTCCGGGAGGTGCCGCCCCTGGCTGTCTTCATAGTCCTCGGCGATCACTTCATGAAGGGCCATCACCTTCATCTCATTGGCGGCTGCGGCCGCCTCGTCGATGACCCGCCGGACCTGCTCCACATCGGAGAGAGGTGCTGCACACCCCGCAGCAGCCAACAGCAGAAGGATGGGGATGGTTTGAAATACTTTGCGGGCCACTTTCATGAACAATCGGG
>CALZGC010000097.1 GCA_945786985.1 uncultured Nitrospirota bacterium
AGGATGAAACCGTGGGAACCCTCCTCGACATCATGGCGTGAGGCGGAAGAGCAAGAAACGAATCTTACCGCAGAGGTCGCAGAGGACGCAGAGAAAGGCAATTCGCGCCAAAAACAAGAACAAACAAAGACGGCTCACCACAAAGCTTTCTACAATATAGCAAGCTTCGTGGTGAATAGCTCTTGCTTTTGACTTTCGACGAGAATTGCCTTTCTCTGCGACCTCCGCGTTCTCTGCGGTAAATCGCTTTTCGCCTTTGCCTTTTGACAAGAATCTAATTTCTCTGCGTGCTCTGCGGTAAGATTTCTTTTGTTCTTAACGATGGGTGCGATGGGGATTCTCAGCGGGTCTTGATCACCAGGATCCCTTCGTTGCTGATGGGGTTCCCGGGCTTGAGCTGGGCGATCTCTTTGAGAATGTCGTGGCGGTTGTGATACTGGCTGTCGATGAGGATCACCTGTCTTCCCTGGAAATTTTCCGCATTGATGAGCAGTGGGCCCTGCAGGTTGGCCGTGAGAGTCCGGGGCTCCCGGTAAATGGTGACGATGCAGAGCACAAGCAACTCCGTGGATTCGGTGATGCCCAGTGGATGTACCTCTTCCTGTTGAACGGCAACCCGGTAATCGGGCCGGACGAGTCTCGGCTCCAGGGTCAGAAATGCGATTTCCGCATCGTCCAGAGATTGCAGCCAGCGAAACGGTTTTTCCCGCTCCGTATCGAGGAGAATGAACCGCTTCATGGGCTTCATCCCGACCAACCCCGACGGGAAGTGCAGGATTTTCTCGTCCTCAATCTCAATCTCACCGAATAGACGCGTCTTGATCAGCAACGGTTCACTCCTCTTCGCTCGTCTTGCCGAAGGAGATCTGGCTCAACACCTGCGCAGCCACCTCGGCCTCGTCCAGGTCGCTGGCCGCGGCCCGCCGGTTTTCCGTCTGCACTTCGCGGTAGATCTCCCCCCGGTAGACCGTCACTGACGGCGGGGCCTCGATCCCGATCCGGATCTGCTTTCCCCGGATCTCACGAACGACAATTCGGATGTCGTCATTAATGAAGATCTCTTCTCCTGACTTCCTTGTCAATACGAGCATGGTGTCCCTTCGGGGTCGGCGTCAAGTCCGGGCCCCTCGCTACCGCTATTCCAGGAACTGCAGCAGGTTGGTTTGCAACAAACGGGCCGATGCGGCCATGGCGGCCTGAAAGGCGATCTCCTGTCTCGAGAACTCCATGATCGCCTCAGTCATGTCGGCATCCTCCGTCTCCGAGAGCAGGGCGATCGTGTCGAAATTCAGTTCGTCCAGACTGAGGGAGACGTTTTCCAGATGGTTGATCCGGAAGCCCGCCGCCGCCCGGGCGGCAGAAATCTGGTCGATCCCGGCCTCCAGACTACTGATACCCTGCTGAATGCCGTTTGTATCGCCGATTGTCAAAGCCGTTTCCAGATCGTTGAGGGTCTGGAAGATGTCGATCCCCCCGCCGGCTGCCCCGAACACCTCATCGCCAGGGAGGTTGAGCAGGAGTTTACTGTTCTCCCCGACGCGGATCTCGACGGTCCCGCTGTCGCCGCTGTAGGTGCCGCTGTCGTCGTAGGGCGTTTGCGTCGTTTTGTATCCGGCAAAGAGGTACTGACCGTTGAGCTTGGCGTTGGCCTCGGTCACCAGCTGACCCCGGATGGCGCTCACATTGCCCGCAAAGCCCAGCAGCTCCTCCTCGGATCGATTCGCATTTGCACCGGACAGGGCAATCTCCTTCGCCGAGACCAGCAGATCGTAGGCCAGTCCCAGGCTCGTGTCCGCATGGTTGAGAAAGGCCTTCCCCTGCCCGATGTTCTCCTGGTACTGCTGGATACCGGACATCTTCGTCCGATACCGCGTGGCGCGACCCGCTGCTTCGGGATTGTCCGACGGGCGGTTGATCTCTTTGCCCGACGCGACCTTCTCGTTTGCCCGGTAGTAGGCGTAGCTGTTCTTCCTCACGTAGTAGAGGATCGAATCGTAGACCTGGTTTTGAGAAACGCGCATTTCCGTACTCCAGTTAACGGGCAATGCTCATCAGGATGTCCAGCATCTCCACCGAGGTGTTGATCAAGCGGGCTGCCGCCGCATAGGCATTCTGGAACTTCACCAGGTTCAACGACTCTTCGTCGATGGAGACGCCCGACACGGAATCCCGCAGGCTGTTCAACTCCTGAAGCGAGAACTCAAACAGCGCTTCGTCGGATTCGGCATTGCGCACATCGTATCCGGCCGTCGCAAGAACGGTGCTGTAGAACTCGCTGAAGGTGGCCGTGTTGCGGCTCATAATTTGACTGTTCCCGAGCCCGGCGACCGCCAGCGCAGCCCGGTTGTCTCCTGCGCCGCTGACTGAAAGGGGGTCCTCCCCGGCTGCAGCGACAGCATTGGGCGACGCGGCGATGGCGCTGCTCAACACCAGACCGGCCGCCAGATGGTCCCGCTCGATGCCCACGGTAAAGACATCCCCCACCGCAGGCGGACTTGCCCCGTCCGTGACGACGACGGTAAGTCCCGGCATGTCCGTGATGGCGCCCCCCGACGTGTAGGCGGCTCCCGTGGTAAGCGTGGCGCCTGTCGTGGTGTTGACCACATCGTAGCTGCCGGGTGCGGTGAAGCGGATTTCATAGTCGTCGGCCGTCAGCGCCGGCGGATCGGAGACAACCCCCGGACCGATGGCGGCCCCGCCGGTGTTCACCGCAGCGGGCCCGGTGGCCAGGGGGAGCTGCTGGAAAAAGAGGTTGTTCGTGGTTCCATCAAGACCGTAGCCGTCATGGTGAAGTCCGTTGACCGTGACCGCAACCCGGGCCGCGAGGTCATTGACCGAATCCATATAAGATTGGACGTGATCGTTGCGCGCATCGACGAGCCCGCCGAGACGCCCCGCGCTGAGGCGTCCGGTGATATCGCTCACGTTTCCCTGACCGCCGATCAACTGGACAATGGGGCCCGCCGCCGCCAGGGAATTGTAGGTCGAAGATTCGAGCAGAGCCATGCCGCCGGCGAGCAGGATCGTCACCCCGCCGTCCCCCGATTCAAAGGTATTGATCCCGATATTCTCGGAGAGCTTTTCCACCAGAAGATCCCGCCGGTCCCGGAAGTCATTGGCGCTGGCCCCCCCACCCTCCGACCCCTTGATCTCGCCGTTCAGAAAAGCAATCTCAGCAGTGAGGTTGTTGATCGTCGTGACCGTATCCGTGATGGCCCGCTCAGCCTCCACCTGGACCGTGCTCAGCTGGTCGTGGGTCCGCTGGAAAGCCGAAGCCAGCTGATGGCCGCTCTGGAGAACGGCTTCCCGCTGGACTGAGCTTTCCGGATGCCCTGCCAGGCTCTCCCACGCGTTGAAGAATGCGCTCAGCGCCTGACCCAAACCGTCGCCGGCGGTCTCATTGAAGACCAACTCCGCGCTGCGCAGTACAGGATGCTTGGCGACCGCACTCCCGTAAGACTGTATTTGAAGATTGATCTGGTTGGTTGTGAAGGAGTCATAGAGCCGTTCAATGGTCGAAACGGTGACACCCGTACCCATATGCCCCTGAGGGCCGAGATAGAGGGGCTCCGTGGTCTCGGTGACGGCTCTCTGCCGATTGTACCCGGGGGTATTGGCGTTGGCAATATTGTGGCTCGCCACATTCATTGAGAGCTGCTGGGTTCCCAGCGCCTTGAGCCCGATGTCCATAACCGTGCTGATATAGCCCATCCGTCTTGCTCCTGGAAATCCTTCTTTCAGACCTTCTGATCGACCTGCCCCTGCGAATCGGACGCCCCTGCGACCGCACCGTCCCGCTGATACACCGACGGTCCGTCGCTCAGATGCCCGAGGATCGCCAGGGAGCCTCTCAGAAACTGGAGGGAACTCCCGACGAGCCGCTGGTTCATACGCACCAGGTTTGAGGTCGTGTCGTAGAGCGTCCGCAGCTCACTCTGGCACTCCCGGAGTGCCGCCGCCTCCGGCCCCTCTGCCATGGCGATAATCCGCGAAAGGGTCGGGTCACTCCCCAGGGATTCGACGGACTCTAGCTTCTCCACGAGGGAAAGCCGGCTCTCCTCGAGCAGCCGGACCTTGAGTGTCAGTGTCTCTTTCTTCTTGCCGGCCTCTTCGATGGCTTCGGTATCGGCACGGATCAGTGCCTGCTGCTCCTGGGCCAGCAGGTCTGCCAGGGATCGGTAGAGCGACACTTCCTCGCGCAAAACATGAAGTAACGCATCAAGAATGCTCTTTTTCTTATTGTTTTCATTAGGTAAATGTGTATGCATATTTCCTCTGGGTGCCACTCGGTGCGCCCTGGCTGCCGCTCCATACGTCAGAGTCTGTCTTGCCGGATTCATGGCCGCTACCCCTCCAGATCGGCCCCGGCCCTACCGTCTGCACTCAGACTGGTGACAAGACCATCACCTAACCTATCGGCACGACGGGGCCTAAACTTTACTGTTGTCCAAGAGAACTTCGGGATCGACGGGCGTTCCGCCGCGCCGCACCTCAAAATGAAGGTGGGGGCCTGTTGCCCGGCCGGTCTGACCGACCTCGGCCACCACGTCCCCCTGGGCGACCGGTTGGCCGACGGCCACATTGTTCGCCCGGTTGTGGGCATAGACGGTCTCCACGCCGTCGGCATGCTGCAGAATCACAACCTTCCCGTAACCCCGCATTTCCCCGCTGAATACAACCGTTCCCGGAGCTGCGGCACGGACGGGGGCGCCTTCGGGCAGGGCGATGTCAATCCCGTCGTGATGCCGCCGTTCACCGGAGAAGGGATCGATCCGCTCACCGAAAACCGAGGTCACCCGGGCCGTCGAAGGCAGCACCAGTTCCAGGGGCTCCGCATGGGGCATAACCGGTGCCGGAAATGCCGTCTCCACCGGGGCGAGTCGACGGTCCGGCAGTTCGCCGGGCCCCTGCAACTCCTGCAGGATCATGTCGGCCAGCCCGAGGGCTTTCCGGGTGGCCAGGTGGTGCGCGATCTGCTCGTCGAGCATCGACTGATAGAGCTTCTCCGCCTTCCGTTCCCCGAAGAGATCACACTCGGGCACGGTTTTGCGCATGACCTTAATCATGTAGTAGAGGAAGAAGGATTCAAATTCCCGGGCGGCCTCCGCACTCTTGTCCGGATCTCCGGTGGACGCTCCGGCGCGCTCAATGGCATCCTTGAGTTGACCCGGGCGGTCCGTGAGCCGCATGAGATCGGCTTCAACGGCCGGGGGGATTCCGTGGTACATAAGACGGGTTCTCGCTAAATGATCTGCAGGTCGGCCTGCAGGGCCCCTGCTGCTTTGATGGCCTGAAAAATGGCCACAAGGTCGGAGGGAGCAACACCGATCGCATTGAGCCCCTGGACCACTTCACCGATACTCACACCGGCCGGGACGACCATGAGCTTGCGCGTCTCCTCCTCGACTTCCACCTCGGTGTCCGGAACCGCCACCGTCTGGCCCTTGCCGAAGGCCCTCGGCTGGGACACGCCGATGCGCTCCTTGATCAGGATGCTCAGGTTGCCGTGAGAGATGGCAACCGTCGAAACCCGCACGTGCTCGCCCATCACGACGGTCCCGGTCCGCTCGTTGAGTATCACCCGTGCATAGGTGTCGGGCGTGACATCGATGGCTTCCATGCGGGAGAGAAAAGCCACCGGGGTCGTCTGGAATCCGGGGGGGACGATGACTTCCAGGGTGCCGCCGTCGAGCGCTTGGGCCGTCCGCGGCCCGAAGGCGGTGTTGAGAGCCTCCACAATCCGGGTCGCCGTGCTGAAATCGGGCGACTGCAAAGCCATCCGAAAACGGCCCCCATCGGCGAAATCAAGGGGGACTTCCCGTTCGATCAGGGCGCCGCCGGAGACGCTGGCCACTGTGGGGTGGTTCTTCTGAACCCCGCCGCCCGCAGCACCTCCGAAGGAGAAGCCTCCCACGGAGACCTGCCCCTGGGCGACGGCATAGACCTTCCCGTCGGGCCCCTTCAGCGGGGTCATCAGGAGCGTGCCGCCCCGCAGGCTCTCCGAGTTGCCGATGGAGGAGATTTTGACATCCAGTTTGCTTCCCGCCCGGGCGAAGGGCGGCAGCACAGCGGTCACCATTACCGCCGCCACGTTCTCGGCCTTCATGTCGTCCACGTCGCCGGGACTGATGGTAATGCCGAGCCGCTGGAGCATGCTCGCCAGGCTCTGGTTCGTGAAGATGGTGCCGTTGTCATCGCCGGTCCCGTCGAGGCCAATGACCAGACCGTAGCCCACCAGTTGATTGTCCCGGACCCCCTCGATGCTCACAAGGTCTTTGATCCGGGCGGCCTCCGCCAGACTCCCCCCCAGGAAGACCACCGCCATCACAATGACTGTCCAGCGCGCCCATCTGCCCATGTAAACGCCTCCATCTTCGTTTTCAGGAATTTCAGCCCGGGTACTGCATGAGTCATCACACATGCAATATCCGGTTTAGAAAGGCCAGTATCTGTCGAATTTCCGGGCCAGCCAGCCGGGCGTCTGCTTTTCCGCCACCACGCCCATGCCGTAATAGGAGATGGCCGCGTCGGCGATGTAGGTCGACAGAACAATGTTCTGAGAGCTGATATCCTCGGGCCGGATGATCCCGGTGAGGATCATGATCTGCTCCTCACCATTGACGGTGACCACCCGCCTCCCCTCGATCCGCAGATTGCCATTCGGCAGCACGTCTGTAACCATGGCGGTCATCTTGCCGCTCAGTTCCCCCGTCCGGGTGGTCACGCCGCTTCCGTCAAAATCATTCTGCGTCGTGGCACTCAGAATATTGGCCAGATCAATGGCAGCCCTGGTCCCCCCCGCGGCGTTGTCGGCCTCCGCCTGACTCAGCTTGGCGTCCAACTTGGTTTCCAATCCGAAAAGATGGGGCGCGGCGGCCGAAATCTGCGACGACCGACCCAGTTTGGTTGTCGCCTTCTTGGAAGCCGTGGAACTCTCGACGATCTCGATGGTGACGATGTCGTCCACCATGCGGGCTTTGTTGTCGACGAAGAAATTGTTGTAGGCCGACTCACCCTGCCAGAGGGACCCCTTGGCCGTTTCGGACGGCGACGGAAGCACCGTTGGTGCCGGCAATACGGCAGCGTCCGGCGCACCCGGCAGCGTCCTTCCCACCAGGGGGAGGTTTCCCGCACACCCGACGGTGGTCATCAGAAGCAGGGAGATGAGACCCTGATAGCGGCTCGTTCTGTTCATTGTAATCTCCATATTTTACATCTACTTATGGGATATACATAATGCAGTAGATCATGTCAGAAGCGGGCCTCGATGGTTTTGCTGTCAATGACGCGGCCGTAGACTTCCCTGTGAGAAGAGATGTTCTCCACCCGAATCACCTCCCCCGGTTTTCCGGTTTCGAGAACTTTCCCCAGCGCCGTGATCACCAGGGTGTTGTTCTCCACCCGCAGGGTAACGAGATCGCCCCGCTTCACGGCGGGGGGGACCTCCACCTGGCTCGCCCGAATCGGCTCACCGGCCTGGATGTTTCGCCGGCTTCGTTTGCCCGAAAGCTCCGCCACGGCCCGGACCGCATCCTGGGGGACCTGGGCCAAGTTCCTTTTTTCGACGACCACGTCGTCTGGTCCGATCCTGCTGAGCCTGCCAAGGGGGCGTCTGGCCACCACAACCGGTGCGTAGACCCGGATGTCCGCATTGACCCAGAGGTGCTTCTCCGCGACATCGGCCGTCGCGATGCGGACTTCAAAGGATGTTCGGCCGAGAAAGTCGGCCTGCTTCTGCGCCGCAATCCCATAGCGAAGCGCCCCGGCGGGCAGGGTCAGCTCCCGGGCCCCCGAAACAGGGCCGATCTCCACGTCCTCCCTGGCCCAGGGCATCTGCTCCAGAATATAGCTGCGGACCCGCCGCTCGATTTCTGCGGCGGAAACGGTCTGTTTCTCTCGAACGACTGCGGTTTCAGCAGCCCCCGCGAGGTCGACCTGTTCCATCAAAACGGCACCCGCCTTGAGCATCTGGATCATCTGGGCCCGGCTCAAGATGAATCGGGAACCGGGAAGGGGGGCCCGGCCGACCCGGATGGTGCCCAGCGCTGGACCGGTGTAGGCCGGATCGGCCTGCACAGCGGCAACGTCCTGAAGCAGAATCCACGCCCCCCGGACCGTGGCTTGCGCGCGTATATCCACGCGCGCCCTGCCGGGGGCTGTGTCCGCCCCGGCCGGAAGGGTCAAACAGATTGTCAGCACAGCAAGAATCCACGGCATCATTCGCGATTACCTCTTGGTATTGTTGGCGGCCTGCAGCATCTCATCGGCCGTCTGGATCGCCTTGGAATTGACTTCATAGGCCCGCTGGCCCACGATCATGTTGACCAGTTCTTCGGAGATGTTAACGTTGGACAGCTCCAGGAATCCCTGCCCCATCGTGCCCACACCGTTTTCCCCCGGAGTGGAGATGGTTGGACTCCCCGAGGCTGCCGTTTCCAGGTACAGATTACGGCCGATGCTGGTCAAGCCGGCGGGGTTGGAAAAGACCGCCACTTGAATCTGCCCCACCTGCGTGGGGGAGGCCTGCCCCGACTGCAGCACGGAAACGGTCCCGTCCGAGCCTACCGTGATGCTCAGGGCATCGGCGGGCACGGTGATCTGAGGCTGCATCGGGAAGCCGTCGGAGGTCACCAACCGTCCCTGTTCATCCTGCTTGAAAGCACCGGCGCGGGAATAGGCCGTCTCCCCGTTGGGCTGGAGGATCTGAAAAAATCCCCGCCCCTCGATGGAGAGATCGAAGGGGTTCTGGGTTGCCTGGAAGTCTCCCTGGAGGAACACCTTCTGCACGGCAGCGCTTCGAACACCCAATCCGAGTTGCATGCCGGTGGGATAAATGGTGCTCGCCGACGATTGCGCGCCCGCCTCCCGAAGGGTCTGATAGAGGAGGTCCTGAAAATCGGCCCGGGCCTTTTTGTAACCGGTGGTGTTCACATTGGCCAGATTGTTGGCGATCACATCGATATTCACCTGCTGGGCTTCCATACCGGACGCGGCGGTCCAAAGTGCTCGAATCATCCTTCACTCCTCTTTTGCTGTGGGTTACCCCTTGCCGACTTCGTTGACCAGCTTCTGCGTGGCACCATCTATTGATTGAATCGTTTTCTGAAAAGACTCGTAGGCCCGGGAGATCTCTATCATCTGAACCATGTCGCTGACGATATTCACATTGGACATCTCCAGGTACCCCTGCTGAATGGTGCCGGCAAACCCGGAATCCAGATTCCCGTCCCCGCCGGCGTTGCGAAACAGGTTTGCCCCCACCTTTTCGAGTTGGTCCGGATCCACAAAGCTGACCAGCTTGATCTGCCCGACGGAAGCATCGTCCACCGTCACCTCGCCGTCGTCGCCAATGACGATTTGTCCCCCGTCGATCACCACCGGTCCCCCGCCGCCAGACACCGGCTCACCGCCGTCGGTTACGAGCCGCCCCGAACCGTCGAGGGTAAAACTGCCCGCGCGCGTGTAACGAGACCCCTCGTCCGTCAACACCTCGAAGAAACCCCCGCCCCGCACGGCCAGATCGAGAGCATTGCCGGTGTGCCGGACGCCCCCCTGGGAAAAATCGGTGGAGTGTTCGGAGAGGGCAACGAGGTCCGCGCCAGCGCCGCCATTTTCGGCCGACGCCAGCAGGGCCCGAAAGGAGACCACATCCTTCTTGAATCCCGCCGTGTTCGCATTGGCCAGGTTGTTGGCCAGGATGTCGAGCCGCTTCTCCTGAGCAATCCCCCCGCTCACTGCCGCGTAAAAGCCTGCCTGATCTGACATGTCACACCCGTCCTTTCTAACCCGATGCATCAGACAGAACCCGGTTGCAAGGGGCATACCAACTGTCCCGGCGGCCCACACCAGAAACACGTTTGCGGAAATTATGTAATAATTTGAGAAGGTTGCGCAAAAGCCTGGGAGACGAACAGCCGAGACTCAGAGGCCTACGGCGCCCGCGGGGTAGGAATTTCCTGCCCAATCGTGCGGTTTCTGCCTAGCTCGCCGGATCAGGAAGTTGCAAATGGGAAATAGAGAATGGCAAATGCTCTCTTGACTCTTCCTTTGTGTCTTCACGCGATCGGTAAATGGAAAATAGGAAATAGGCTGAAGGTTGAAGGCTGAAGACTGAAGGCCCCTTGCCTTTGCCCCGCGAACTCAGCTCCCTCTGCGCCCGAGAAAGGTTTTGTTCCGGGCTTCTTAGCCAAAACAAGATTTTCTCCGCGCCCTCTTGAGCCTGCCCCGTCAGAGGCGCAGCCTCTATCGGGGAACTCTGCCTGCCCCGTTAGACGTTCACGTCTAATGGGGCGGTAAGATGAGTTCTTGAATTCTTGAATGAATGTGTTCAACGAGCCTACAGAGGTTTACGACGAGGCGCACTCATTGTAAGTCGAGGAAGTAAGCCCAAGGAGAACGCAGCTCAATGGAAAAATGGCCGTTTCCGGATGGAAACTGGCTGACTAGCCCGAATATTGCATGAGTGATCGTGATGAGAGGCCGAAGAAGCGCCGTAGGCAAGGCGCAGAAGATTTTCTGGCTGAAGACATTGTTATATTTCGAAGTCAGGAAATTCTTCTGCAACGCCGCATACGGCAGCTTATCCGTCTTCGCAGAATGCTACGCCGCGACAAGTCCGGCCTCGTAATAGACTTACTCATGCAATATTCGGGCGAGGTCGGGTGCCAATCAGGAGGGTCGAGTCCAGACAGAGGTATTCCGATCGGATGGCGGCGAAACCGGCTTCCCGCAGAAACGTTTCTCCGTCACGGAGCCGATAGTTGCGTCCGCCTTCCGTATGCAGCAGCATGTTCAGGGAGAAGAGCGCTCCCCAAAGCGGGCGGGTGCCCGATTCGTCGGTAAAGAAATCGCTCACCAGCAGGTGTCCGCCCGGCCGCAGAACGGAATAGATCCGTCTGCAGATGCTCAGGACTTCATCGGGAGGGTAGATGTGCATGACGTTAGAGAGCAGGGCCACGTGCCACTTCTCATCGGCCAGGTCCAGCTCTCGGAAATCGCCTGAGAGGTACGTGACGCGGGCACCCAATCCGTCACGGGCCACGCAGCGCCGGGTGATCGGAATCACATCCTCCCGATCGACCGCCGTGGCGCGAACCGCCGGATAGCGTCTGAGAAAAGCCCGGAAGAAGGTACCCGGTCCGCACCCCAGATCGAGGATCTCTTCGTTCCCGGCCAACGGAAACCGTTGGACCAACTCCTGAGAGGTCCACGCGCCGAACGACTCCATGGCTTCCATGAAATGCTCGGTCTGCTGCCGGCTCTCCGCCTCCGAAAGATCCTCTTTCGTTTCCGGAGATCGGCCGGTCCGCACGGCGGCCTCCAGGTTCAGCCAACTTGCCTGCAAATGGTCCATGTGGGCGGCGCTCGCGCGAAAGTCGGTCTCCGCCCCCTCCGCCAGGTGGGGCCGAAGCGTCTCCTCAACCCCGAAGGCCTTTCCGGAACGGCACAGAAGCCCGAGTGCTTCCAGTGCTGTCAGCAGGGGTTCCAACCCCGCAGGGCTCACACCGAGCCTGATGGCGAGATCCTCCGGGGGAAGCGGCGTGTCCTGCAACTCCCGGAACACCCCGAGCCTGAGGGCCACAAAGAGCACCTGGGACTGCCAGTAAGCCGAGCTGATCTTTTTGATTCTGCTGAGCCCTTCTTCAGAGCATGCCATGATCCAACCTCCAACGGATGCGGCCTCGCAACAGACTCACCCATGCAATATCCGGGGTACGACTATACCATGGAGGTGCGTGGATCACAACGGGGGGAACAGGGTCCGGTGGGAGAACCGGCAATGGGAAAGAATTGGTCGGGAAGCCCTCAGCCGTGCGCCTTTCGGCCAATCTGCTCGATGATCTGATCTACTTCTCTGTCATCGGCCCGGAGCATCCCGAGGGGCTTCTGCACAAGATCGAGATCTTTCGCGATCTCGTCGATGAGGTCGGCGTCAATCATCTCTTTCTTGATCAGGAACCCTTCGAAGAGCGCGTTGTCGCAAATCGTGTTGATCAGTCTCGGAATTCCGCGGGAATATTCCTGGATGGCCGTGTAGGCGTCCTGCGTAAAGAGGTCCCTTTCACACCCAACGACGTCAAGGCGATGCCGGATATAGTCTGCCGTCTGTTGGGCATCGAGAGACCTGGTTTTATACTTCACGGCCACGCGCTGCTGCAGCGGCGGGTCGAGCGCCAGGCAGTCGTTCAGCCTCGGCATCCCGAAAAAGACAAAGGACAACAGCTTTCCGTCGGTATTCTCGATATTCAGCAGGCCCCTGAACTCTTCCATCAGGTCCCGGCTGTTGAGCATCTGTGCCTCATCGATGAGAACCACCGCCTTGCGCCCCTCGGCATGGATTTCCATGAGACGCTGGTAGAGCTGGCCCAGAATTTCGACTTTCGTGTCGGCCACATCCTTGACACCCAGTTGAACGGATATCTTCTTCAGGAGCCATTCGGACGTCACGCTGGAATGAATAATGATTAACAGGGCCGACTCGTATTGCTCTTCCGGAAGCTCGTCCAGCATCCGACGGGCCAGGGTGGTCTTGCCCGTACCGATATCGCCAATCAGAACGGCGAGGCCCTTCATGGAGTCCACTGCGTATTTCAATCGCAACAGGGCCTGCGCGTGCTGCTCAAAGTTGAAGTAGAACCGGTTGTCGGGAGCATTGGAAAAGGGCTGGCCTTTTAATCCGTAGAATTCGAGGAAACTCATGGCGCCTTCCTTCTGTCAGCGGTGCCGCATGGGTCGGCTTGAATTATAAATAGGAGACCTTGTCCTTCTTGATGGGGGCCTTGGCAGGCCCGGGTGCCGCCTTAAATCCGGTGACCCCCAGTTTCTTCAGCTTCTGAACAACATCACGGTACCCCGCGTTGAGTTCATGGATTTTGAGCAGTGCCTGCACGGCGCGGTCGTTTTGACCCAATATTTCGCAGACGTTGGCGATCTCATACTGAATGCCGACGTATTCATTGTCGGCGCGCCCTTCGATGGCGAGCCCCTTCTCCAGTTCATGGAGGGCCGCCTCGAATTCCCCTTTCTGAATGTGGCAAAGACCAATCATGGTAATGCAATCCATCAGGCGCTTGGGATCCTGAGAGGCCACTTGGAACTCCTCACGGGCTTCATCGATCAGCCCCATTTCCAGGTAAGCAATGCCCAGGTTATAGTGGGTTTCGTGGTCTTCATCACCGAGTTCCCGTTGGACACCTTGACGGAACTCGCTGAAAACGTCCATGACGTCATCGTCCGTAAAGAGGGTGCTGTCGGAACCGATGGAGTCTTCCACCTCTTTGCGAAGCTCCGCTGTAAAATCCAACGGCTCCTCTTTCTTGTCGGCGGCCGGGTCACCCACCTCGGCGCGCAGTTCATCCGCGAAGTTCACGTAGGCGTCCGCTCCCTCCACCGCCTTGTGCGGACCGCTCACGCCCGCGGGCGCCTCTGCTGCCGGAGCGGAAGGGGGCGCTTGCCCGAACACCTCATCGCTGACATCCTGGAACATGGAGGAGACATCATCCTGCCCGGCACGCGCCTCTTCCTGCTTCCCGCCCATCCGTTGCAGCTGCGCCGCCACGTCCTGACGGTCCGGGTGGGACGCCAGGATCTTCTCGTAAATCACCCGTGCTTCCTCGACCAGGCCATTCTCGGAATAAAAGGTGGCTTCTTCCAGAAGCTCGTCGATGGCACCGCTGTCGACGGCGTGCTTTGCGGGCATCTCGCGCTGACCGACCAGCCCTGTAGCGAACTGTCCGTTCTCATCCTCTTCGAATTCAAACGTCAGATCTTCCGCGGGTGCGCTCGCACTCTCCGCGGCCGCCGGCGCGGCTTGGCCGTTCAGGCGGCGCTGCGCCTCGGCGTGGGACGAGTCAAGGGCCAGCACTTCCCGGAGCATCTCATCGCATTTCTCCTGGTCCGCCTGTTCTGCGTAGATCATGGAGAGCACCATCAGCGTGTTGATCTGCTCCTGGATGTTGGCCTGCTCCACGAAGATCTCCAGGAATCGTTCGTGGGTGGGAATATGTTTCGGATCCACCTCAAGGTTCTTCTCAAGATGCAACAGCGCCTTCTGAAAATGGCCGTACTTGATATAGACATCGGATTCGGTCAGGTTGTCGGCAAGGAACGTTTGCCCATCCCTCACCGGTCCGGCTCCCCCGGCGGATGCACTTTCGCTAACCGGCGAAGCCTGCTGCCCTGGGCCGGGCTCGGCCACAGCGGCGTCCGCTTCTTCCGTCACGGAATCGAAGCTCTCAATCTCGAGGTCATCATCGATGACATAGGTCTTTGCGTCTGAGGCCTCCTGGGCTTCCCCGCCTACCTCGGTATCCAGCGCTACGTCTCCGTAGCCCACGTCTTCGGCGGCCGCCCCCCCGGCCTCCTGCAAAAAGGCCTGGGCCTCGACGTCCTCGACGTTCATCTCGAGCACCTTGGCATAGAAATTCCGAGCTTCGTCGAGCTGACCGCTGTCTGCATAGATCCGGCCGATCGCTTTGTACTGGTCGATGACCTCGGTATTCCGCTTCAGCTTCTTCAGGATATCGACGACGATGTTGCGTACCTTGAGGTTCTGCGAATCCCGCTGGAGAATCGACTGATACATCGCCAGGAGATCTTCGACCCGACCGGATTCGGAGAGCTTCTCGCGCCATTCGTTGATAACACGGAGGGCGCCCTCATATTCTCCAACCTCCACGAGGAGCCCGAAATATGCGAACTGGCCGGTCTCCCCGAGGGCAGAGCGATCAATGGACTCCAGCGCTGCAGAGCCGGCGGCGGGATCGCCTTTGCGGATGAGGATTTCCGCCTTGAGCATCACCGATTCAGGCTGGGCGGCAAAGACCTGACTCACTTTCTTAAAAGAGGCTTCCGCCTCGTCGATACGGCCGCGAGCCAGGTGAATCCGGATCGTGTAACCGAGGATATCATCGGCGGAGACGTTATCCTTCTCGAGCTTCCCGCAGAGGTTCTCCGCCTCATCAAACCTTGATTGCTCCAGCAGGCAGCCGATCACCTCACCATAGATCCGGGCGCCCTCCTGAATCATATTCTCCTTCAGGTAGATTTCGGCGAGCCCGAGCTTGACCCTGATGTTCTTCGGCTCCATGTCGACGATATGCTGGTAGGCCTCGAGAGCTTTGTCGTGCGATCCGTCCCGAAGATGATTTTGGGCGA
>CALZGC010000098.1 GCA_945786985.1 uncultured Nitrospirota bacterium
CACCCATGAGAGCCGGATTGACGGGCCGCTGCACAGACTGCTCGATCTCTTTGACCGGTTCGACACACGGGCCACCTTTTTCGTGGTGGGATGGATAGCGGAGAAGCATCCCCAGCTGGTTCGGGAAATCCACCGCAGAGGGCACGAGGTCGCGTCCCACAGCTTTGCCCATCAGTTGATCTACAACGTGACGCCCGACGAGTTTCGCGCCGATCTAACCCGATCCGTGAAGATTCTGGAAGACATAACCGGCGAGGCGATTCTGGGATTCCGGGCCCCCAGCTTCTCCATTACGTCCGCTTCCCTCTGGGCACTGGACATCCTGATCGAAGAGGGGTTGCGTTACGATTCCAGCATTTTTCCCATACGCCTCGACCGCTACGGTGTTCCTGCCAGCCCACGTTTTCCCCATGCCATCGAAAGGAAAGGGGGAGAGATCCTTGAGTTCCCGCTCTCTACGGTGCGGCTTTTCGGTGCGAACGTGCCGATCGCAGGCGGCGGCTACATGCGCCTCTTTCCCTACCGTTTCATGCGTTGGGGGTTGCAGCGCATCAACCGAGAGGAAGGCCAGCCGGCCATCGTCTACTTCCATCCCTGGGAGATCGACGTGACCCAGCCGAGACAACCCGTGGGTCCGCTGACCCGCTTCCGCCATTACCATAATCTGAGACACATGCAGGAGAAGATCCGGCGGCTCCTCGCGGACTTCACCTTTCGGCCCGTCCGGGAGGTGCTTCAGGATGCCATGGGACATCTCGGGAAAGATGAAGGCCTCCGTCTGTCCGAGGCGGTCGAAATCGAAACGCAGCCATGACGCTCTACGCGCTTCTTCCCATCACGAATTCCGTGATCACCCTGGTCGTGGGCCTCTTCCTTCTGAGTCGCCCCCGAAACAGGATGGCCGCCTCCGCACTGGGCGGTACCGCACTGCTGCACAGTGCAATGACCATTTGTCTTTCACTCGCGCTTCGTGGTTATCCGGAAGCGGTCGCGCTGCCCTATCTTCGGATCGCCCTGGCGGGCGTGGCGCTCTCCACCGCTCTCATGGTAATTTTCTCTTTTTACCATGCGCGGTTGGATGCCCCGCTCTTTCCAGGAATCAAGCGGGTCGCGGTGCCGCTGTTCCTCTGCCTGGGCGTCGTTTTTGCCGCGCTCTCGTGGGATCCCCGCCTGCTGGAGGGTCTGATCCGATCGGGGGACCAGTGGTCGCTGCGCTTCGGGCCGCTGGGGACACCTTTTCACATCTACATTATTTTCGGTCTGTTGGTGATCTTCTATCAGTTGGAACAGAACTACCGCGCCACAGCCCCCATGCGGCGCATCCGGCTCAAGCTCCTGACGATCGGCATCGTATCGGGTGCCGCCTACGCCCTCGTCCTGGCAAGCGCGGCGCTGCTGTACCACGCCGTGGCGGTGGACCTGCTGGTCGCCGGTTCTCTGGTGTTTCCCGTCTGCTGGGTCCTGATCCACTTTGCCGTGGTGCGCCATCGGCTTCTGGAAGTTGACATCTTCATCTCCCGCCACGTGGTGTTCACTTCCATCGCAACGGTCGCGGTCGGCCTGTACTTGGTGAGCATTGGCACCGGCGCTTATCTCATCCGGGGTATCAGCGGACGGTGGGACCTGCTGGTCACGGCAGTTTTTCTCTCCATGGCGGTGATCGTTCTCGGGCTTGTGCTCTTCTCCGAGAGACTGCAACGCAGGATCAAGCGCTTCATCCATTTTCACTTCTACCGTTACAAGTATGACTACCGCCTGGAATGGAACGAATTCACCCGCAAGATCAGCACCGTCCACGACCTGCCCAACGTCCTTCGGAAGGTCATTGAGATGATATCGGAAACCCTGTGGGTGAACCAGATCTCCGTCTGGCTGTACAACGACCGCGCGGGGACCCTCTCCTTTACGATGAGCCGCAACCTCCCCCGGAAAGCGGAATTTCTGAGGCGGGAAACCCCTCTCGTCTCCTATTTGCTGGAGCGCCGACACCCCCTGACTCTGAACGGCCCCGAGGCGCGCACCATCCTGGAGACCCATGAAAACCTCTGTCAGCGATTCAACATCGCCATGGTTGTTCCCCTCAAGTCGGGCCCCGATCTCGTCGGGATGGTCACCCTGGGGCCGGGGATGGGGGGGGTGGAATATACGGAGGAGGATGCCGAACTGATGACGGTGATCGCCGACCAGGCCTCCAGTGCCATTATCAGTGCGCAGCTGATCGAAGAGGTGGCCGCGTCCAGGGAGGCCGAATCGTTCAACAAACTCTCGTCCTTTCTCGTGCATGATCTGAAAAACCTGGTCTCCTCCATCTCCCTGGCGCTCCAGAACGCCGATCGCAACATCACCAAGCCCGAATTCCAGAAGGATCTCCTGGCCACCCTGACGAGAACCGTCGAGAAGATGCAGACCCTCATCGAGAAACTCTCCACCCTTCCCAAGGAACTGGAGTTGAAGGCGGTGCCTTTGAACCTGAATACCGTCATTGAGGATGTGCTGAAAAGCTCGCAGGTCGAGAAGATCCGAAATGTCGAGATCTCGGCCGATCTCAATGAGATCCCCCAGGTTCAGGCGGACGGCGAGTACGTGCGCAAAGTCCTGATCAATCTGATCTTCAACGCGGTGCAGGCCCTGCCCAACGGCACGGGCAGGATCGAGTTGACCTCCTACGCTGCCGATGAGTTTGTCCATGTGGAAGTATTGGACACGGGGGAAGGGATGCCCGAGGAGTTTGTCCAGAAGCAGCTCTTCAGGCCCTTCAGCTCCACCAAGAAGAAGGGGCTCGGCATCGGGCTGTATCAGAGCAAAGCCATCATGGAAGCCCACGGGGGAGGCATCAAGGTCCACAGTATCCCCAACCGGGGCAGTCAGTTCATCCTGAGTTTTCCAATCTATCGGGAGTCCTGAGCCGCGCTGCGATGCCACATCCCGGCTAGCGTGCCATCTTCCGAAAAGAGGACTCCATGTCCGCATCTCGCTACCGCTGGGCCCGGATCGGCGACCTCAACGCCTTCTTCGGGCTCATGCTGGACAACATGTCCGACCTGGTCATCATGGCGGGCATCCTCATCGGTGTCTTCGGGTTTCCTGAGGAGATCGTTTTGTATCGCATGATCCCGGGCACCGCGGTGGGGGTGTTCATTGGCGATCTGGTCTACACGTGGCTCGCCTTCCGTCTCGCCCGGCAGACCGGACGGGACGACGTAACCGCCATGCCGCTCGGCCTCGACACCCCGTCCACCTTCGGACTGGCCTTTGGCGTCATCGGACCGGCCTACCTCAAGCTCGGGGATCCCATTCTGGTCTGGAAGATGACCATGGCCCTCATGGTGCTCATGGGGCTGATCAAAATCGCCGGGGCCTGGGTCGGTCCCACGGTGCGGCGCATCGTTCCCCGCGCCGGACTGCTAGGCTCCATCGCGGCCGTGGCCCTGATGCTGATCGCCTTCTTCCCCGCGCTCAAGGTCTTCGCCGATCCCGTCGTCGGGTTTATCTCCCTGGGGATCATCCTGATGACCCTGATTGCCAGAATCCAGCTTCCCCGCCGGATTCCGGGCGCCCTTGCCGCGGTCCTGGTCGGGACGGCCATCTACTATCTGATGCACCTCATGGGTCTTGCTGCCGGAGAAGAGGAGGTGCTTCCGGTGCTGCACCTGAGCTTCAGCCTCCCCGTTCCCACGCTGGGATTTCTCGAGGGGCTCCCGGCCGCCCTGCGGTATCTGCCCATCGCGGCCCCCTTCGCGATCGCAATTGTGGTGGGCGGGATCGATGTGACCGAATCGGCCGCGGCCGCGGGCGACGAATACGACAGCCGGACCATCCTGCTGGCCGACGGAATCGGGACGATTCTCACGGGTCTGTGCGGCGGGGTCGTGCAGAGCACGCCTTACATCGGTCATCCGGCCTACAAGGACATGGGGGGGCGGGCGGCCTACACCCTAGCCACCGCGATCTTCATCGGTCTGGGCGGCGTGCTGGGATACCTCTCTTTCTTTGTCGATCTGCTCCCGGAGGCGGCCGTGGCCCCTATCCTGATTTTCATCGGTCTCGAGATCACGGCCCAGGCCTTCGAGGCGAGTCCCGCGCGACACGCCAAAGCGGTGGCGCTGGCCTTCATCCCGGTGATTGCCAATCTCCTTTTCATCGAGATCAACATGATCCTGTCCAACCTCGGCCGGGAGGCTTCCGATCTGAGCGGTGAAGCGGCGGTCGTCTTTAAAACCATCGTCATCATGGGCAACGGCTTCATCCTTTCGGCCCTCCTCTGGGCCGCGGGGGCCGCGAAGATCATCGACCGGAACCTTCGCGGCGCAGCCCTGTTTTTCGGTGCCGCCGGCATTTTTTCCCTCTTCGGCATCATCCACTCCCCGCTGCCCAGCGGTGAGATCTTTCTCCCCTGGCAGGTCGACTCCCAGGCGCCCTACCGCCTCTGCGCGGGATATCTGTTAAGCGCCGCCTTGATGCTCGCGCTAGCCCGGATCAGCCGACGGGACGACGGAGCCTCCTGATCCGTCCCGGGCAGCCCGGCCCATTTTCAAATTGAACAATTTCCCCGGCCATGCTAGGGTTATAAATTCTCATTTCCGGGGATAGAGGTGCTGATTTATGGACGAGAACATGCTGGGTAGAGTCTCGAAGCCCTCCCGATACGTGGGGGCGGAAATCAACGCCATTCGCAAGGATCATGCTTCGGTGGCGGTGAAGCTGGCTCTGGCCTTCCCCGACACCTATGAGATCGGCATGTCCCACATCGGTCTGCGGATTCTCTACGAGATCCTCAACCGGCGATCGGACACGGCCGCGGAGCGGGTCTTCGCGCCCTGGAAGGACATGGAGGCGCTCCTGCGGGAGCAGCGCGCATCGCTGTGCACGCTGGAGTCCAACACCCCTCTTCGGGCCATGGACATCGTTGGGTTCACCCTGCAGTATGAGATGAGCTATACCAACATTCTCAATATGCTCGATCTGTCGGGAATCCCCCTGCGGGCGGCGGAGCGGGACGGATCCCATCCCCTCATCATCGGCGGGGGCCCCTGCGCTTTCAATCCGGAGCCTTTGGCTGACTTCTTCGATCTCTTTGTCATCGGGGACGGCGAAGAGATTGTGGGCGAGATCATCGACGTCTTCAAGGAGAGCCGCTCGGACGGCAAAGAGACCCTCCTGCAGCGGTTGGAGCGGATCGGGGGTGTCTATGTCCCAACCCATTTTGAGGTCTCCTATGGGCCGGCCGGTCGTGTTGAATCGGTGCGCCGTACCGTGGATGGCCCCGAACGTATCCGCAAGCGGGCGGTTCGCGACCTCGACCGGGCGCCTTATCCCGCAGCGCCCGTCCTTCCCTATATGAAGACGGTGCACGATCGGATTGCTCTGGAAATCTCCCGGGGCTGCACGCGGGGCTGTCGCTTCTGTCAGGCCGGCATGATTTACCGGCCCGGACGGGAGCGGGAGGTGAGCACCCTGATCGGACTGCTCAAGGAAGCCATCGCCTGCACCGGCCATGAAGAGGTCTCGCTCAACTCCCTGTCCAGCGGCGATTACTCGGCGCTGCCGCAGCTCGTGGAGTCCGTGGTGCGCTTCGGCGAGGAGCGGAATCTCAGCGTGTCGCTCCCCTCACTTCGCCCGGGAACGCTCTCGTCCGATATCATCCATGAGATTAAGAAAACCCGTAAGACGGGTTTTACCATCGCCCCCGAGGCGGGAACGCAGCGGCTCCGCGATGTCATCAACAAGGGCGTCACCGAAGCCGATCTGATCGCAACGGTGACGCGGCTTTTTGAAGCCGGCTGGGAGAGTCTCAAACTCTATTTCATGATCGGCCTTCCCACCGAGACCGAGGAAGATCTGGAAGGGATCGCCCGCCTGAGCTTCACCGCGCTCAAGGCGGCGCGGGCCGCCAACCCCCGGCTCAAACAGATTACCGTCAGTCTCTCTCCCTTCGTACCGAAGACCCACACCCCCTTTCAGTGGTGCCGGCAGGACCGCCCCGACGAGATTCGAGAGAAGTTTAACTTTCTCAAGAAACGGCTGAAAAACCGGAAAATCACAGTGAAGTGGCACGATACCGGCATCAGCATGTTGGAGGGGGTTTTCTCACGCGGCGATCGAAGGCTCGGAGCGGCCCTTCTTGAAGCGTGGCGCCGAGGATGCCGGTTCGACGGCTGGACCGAAGAATTCGATTTGTCCGCCTGGACCGAGGCCTTCCGGCAGACCGGTATCGATCCTGAATGTCTTCTCTACCGCGAGCGTGACCTGGAAGAAGTGCTTCCGTGGGATATTATCGATACGGGAATCACGAAAGCCTTTTTCCAGGAAGAGTACCGACGGTCTCTCGAAGCCGCCACCACACCCGATTGTCTCACCGACGCCTGCAGTCTCTGCGGCGTGTGCAACGAGGAGATCTCCAATGTTTACGCCGACGCTCCCGAAGAAACGCACCCGCGCCGTGCAGCGGGGAGTCGGCAGCATCTGCCGGTGCTGAAGCGATTTCGTCTGCGCTACGGGGTGAGGGGACGGCTTCGGTTTCTGTCCCACCTGGAGATGATGGGGCTGCTGGCGCGGGCGCTCTCCCGGGCCGGGATACCGGTGGCTTATTCCCAGGGATTTCATCCCCATCCCAAGATCGCCATGGGGCCCGCCCGGCCGGTGGGGGTGGCCGGCCTGAACGAGTACTTCGACCTCACCGTGGCCGGATCTCTTTTCGAGGACGACCTGGTTGTCAGGCTGAACCGGGTCCTGCCCGAGGAGATCCGGATCAGCGGGGTCAATTGGATTCCCAATCAGACGGCTGCCGTTTCGTCGGTGATCCGCTTCGGCGAATATCGGGTGCGGATCCCGAAAGCCCTCTTTCGTGAGCCCCCGGCGAGTCTCGTTGCTCGGTTTCTGGCACGCGGGGAGATCCCCGTTCAGCGCACCAAGAAGGGCAGGACCAAGACGCTCGACATTCGCCCCATGATCCGGGAGATGGCCCTCCAATCCGAGCAAGGCGACACCGTCGTACTGCAGATGATGGTCCAGACCGGCGATCAGGGAGGCGTGCGCCCGGAGGAGCCGGTGCTGGCACTGCTTGATGCGGGCGCGCTGGACGACCACGACATCCGGATGACGCGAATCGGGCTTTACACAGACGAATACCGAAGCGCGCCTTTCGAAGCGCGCCTTCTCGCTGTGGCGCAACCCGCCGGCCCCGGGGCATCCGCTCCGGGACGGGACCCCGAGGACGCACCATGAGCACCGAGTTGATTGTCAACGCCACCCCCCAGGAGACCCGGGTCGCCATGTTGGAAAACAACAACGTGGTGGAAATTTACATCGACCGGAAGAAGGAGCGGGGCATCGTGGGGAACGTCTACAAGGGCCGCGTCATCAAAGTCCTGCCGGGCATGCAGGCGGCTTTCGTCGACACGGGCCTGGAGAAGTCCTCCTTCCTCTACGTGTCTGACATTTACAATGACTACGAACTCTACTCCGAGATGCTGGGCGGGAATGGTTTCGAAGATGAGGAAATCCAGGAGGAGGTCTCGAAACTGCAGAACCAGCCTCCCATTGAAGACCTCCTCAAGGAAGGGCAGGAGATCATCGTGCAGGTCTCGAAAGAGCCCCTCGGCAGCAAAGGCGCCCGGGTGACCTCCTACATTTCACTCCCCGGCAGAAACCTCGTCTACATGCCTTCCGTGGACCACGTGGGGATCTCCCGTAAGATCCGGGACGAGGCGGAGCGGGAGCGGCTGCGCGAGATTGTGACCCACCTCAAAGAGGGGACGGAAGGGTTTATTGTGCGGACCGTCGGTGAAGGCAAGAGCGAGGAGGAGCTCCTCTCGGACAAGTCCTTTCTGAAACGCCTCTGGGTCAACACCCAGAAGAAGGCCGAGAAGGCCACCGCTCCCTGCCTGCTTCACAGCGACCTGGATCTCGTCTTCCGGGTCATCCGGGATCTCTTCACGTCCGACATCAGCCGTATGGTCATCGATTCGCCCTCCGAGTATCTTCGGGTGAAGGAGTTCGTGGCAAACTTCCTCCCCAACCTTCAGGACAAGATCGAGCTTTATGACGGCACCGAACCGATCTTTGATGCCTACGGGGTGGAAGTGGAGATCTCCCGGGCTCTCAAGCGGCGGGTCTGGCTCAAGTCGGGGGGGTACATCGTGATCGACCAGACAGAAGCGCTCGTCGCCATCGATGTCAATACGGGACGATTCGTGGGGAAAAGAAACCTGGAGGATACCATCTTCAAGACGAACATGGAGGCCACCCGGGAGATCGCTTATCAGCTCCGGCTTCGCAACATCGGCGGGATCATCATCCTCGATTTCATCGATATGGAGGACCGGAAGAACCGGCAACTTGTTTTCAACGCACTGGAAAAAGCTCTGGCCAATGACCGGGCCAAGACCACTTTGTATGAGATCTCCGAGCTCGGCCTCATCCAGATGACCCGCAAGCGGGTTCGGGAAAGCCTCGGACGGATTCTGATGGAGCCCTGCAACTACTGCGAAGGGGAGGGGTTCATCAAATCGAAGACGACCATCTGCTACGATATTTTTCGGGAGATCACCCGGATCGCACCGCTGACCCGTGAGCGGAAGGTGCTCGTCGTCGCCGAGAACGACATTGTTGACATGCTCTACGATGAAGAACGCCGGGGCGTGGAGGAGCTGGAGACCATGTTCAAAAAACGGATTATCATCAAGAGTGAGCCGGAATTCCACGCCGAACAGTTCGAGGTCATGCTGACGAATTAGCCCGGGTCGCTCATGAACTATCCGGGCTTAGTGGCCCTATTGCTTCCTTCCGGAACCCTGCCATAATGATTTGACACGCCGTGGTCTTTTCTGTACAATTGCAAAAAAAGTTTTAAATACAAAAACTTACGAAATCCACAGAACCATGAGCCGTTTCCCAATCCGTCGAAAGTTGATTGTGGCGTTCATTTTGGTCGGCGTGATTCCCATGCTGATCGCCACCTACGCCGGGGTGCAGATTGCCTCCGGGAGGCTTGGCAAAGGGATTGAAGAGCGAATCAACTATGCCGGCAAGTCCGCGGTCTATTTGCTGGCGCGGAAGAAGACCGAACTGGAAGGGGTTGCACGGTCCATGTCTGGAGACGCCCGCCTCCGGCAGGCCATGCAGGGCGGGGTGAATATCAAGTTCCTCTGGTTCGACACCCCGCTGAAGGTCTTCCTCTTCGACAATGAGGGCGGTACGATCTTCTCCAATACGGGCGCCAAGTTGTCCCGACCGAAAAGCCCCGTGCAGGGGATGACCCTGCTTCGCACGGACGGGGCCTACGACCTGTGGCCGCTGTTGGTTTACGTCCTGCCCGTGACCGATCAGGATCGGCCCATCGGAACGATCATGACCGGCTACAGCCTGAATCACGAGTTCTTGAACGATCTCCAGAGTGTCACCGGCGTGGAGTCGATCCTCTTCCGGCAGGACTCCGCCGGTGCCTACATCTCGATCGGAACGGAAGGGAAGCTCGAGCTCGACGAGGGGGTATTCAAGAAGGTTGTCACCCAGAGCCATCAGGCCTTCACGAAGAACGCCGCCATTGTGCGAGACGGGGAGCGATCCGAATATAATGCCCTGCTGACACCGCTGCCCGACGCTGCAGGGCGGGTCTCCTTCATCCTGGCCAACGGGATCCCGACGTCGGAAACCTTGAGCGGCAAGCTCGCCTCGGCGCGGTTCTATTACATTCTAATCGTGCTGGGCCTGCTGCTCTCGGTCGTGGTAGGCTCCGCCGTGGCCACCGGAATCTCATGGCCCATTCTCCGTTTCTCCGAGGGGGTCCGGGCCATCAGCGCGGGTGATTACAGCCAGAAGATCCATGTCCGGAGTCGGGACGAGATCGGAGAACTGGCCGAGTCCTTCAACCGGATGACCGATCGGCTTCAGGAAACTGTGGCCCAACTCATCGAGAACCAGAATTACACGGAGAATATCCTTCGCAGTCTCATCAACGGCGTGATCACCATCGATCCCGAGTTCCGGATCATGCGGGTCAACCGCGCCGCGGAAAGCATCCTGGACGGTTCGTCCGAGGCCTTGCTCGGCCGGGAGATCTCCGATGTGCTCGCCCAGAACAGCGAGCTGCTGCGGCTTATCCGGGATTCCATGCGACACCACCGAAGGCAGGAAGGGATCGAAACCGTTTTGCACCGGGCCGACGGATCCACCGTGCCCGTCGAGCTGAGCCTCTCTATCCTGGAAGACCCGATGCATCCGAGCGGCTCGGGCACGGGTCTGGTCATCCTGCTCCGGGATCTGACGGAGATCCAGGCGTTGAAAGAGCACATTCGGCGGCAGGACCGGTTGGCGGCTTTGGGAGAACTCTCCGCGGGCATCGCCCATGAAATACGCAACCCCCTGGGGATCATCAAAGGGGCCGCAGGCATTCTTCGTAAGGAGTCAGATCAGCGCAACCCCCGGTTGGAAGAGCTCTCCGGCGTCATTTCGGAAGAGGTCGACCGGCTCAATGACGTCATCACCGATTTCCTGGAGTTCGCCCGCCCCAAACCGCCGCAATTCAAGCGACACAACATGAACGATCTGATCCGGGGCACGCTTCAGATGGCCTCGCTGCAGATCGAACAGCAGAAAATCGAAGTGCACAGCCACCTGGCATCCAATCTGCCGGAGGTCATGGCCGATGAGCACCAGCTGCACGAAATGTTTTTGAATCTCCTGCTCAATGCCCTGCAGTCCACGGAAGATGGGGATAGCATCGAGATCAGCAGTCGTCATCTGGCCGACGAGGGGCAGATCGAAATTGTTTTTTCGGACACGGGGATGGGAATACCGGCCAAGCATCTCAAGAAGGTATTCAACCCGTTTTTCACGACGAAGAAGCAGGGGACGGGCCTCGGCCTCTCGGTGGTGAGCAAGATTGTGGAGAATCATCACGGCAAGATCTTTCTGGCCAGCCTGCAGGGGCAGGGGGCGAAATTTACGATCCGGATCCCCGCGGCTGAGAAGTTCGAAGACGCGCTGCCGAACACGGTTGCGGGATCATGATGGGCCGGCCGTCACCGGCACCCGGCATGGACAAAAAGAGGTGACCCGTTGGAACAGGTTCTGGTGATAGACGATGAAGAGAAAATGCACCGGATTCTGCAGCTCTCCCTGGAGGGGGTCGGCTGCCGCGTCCTCACCGCCAGCAGCGGCCTCGAAGGGCTTGAGCTCGCCAGGACCCGCCTGCCGGCTCTGGTCATCACCGACATGAAGATGCCCGGCATGTCGGGGATGGAAGTTCTGCAGGAGGTCAAAGCGCTCGATGAACAGATCCCCGTGATTATCATGACGGCCTACGGTACCGTAGAGACGGCCGTGGAGGCCATGAAGGCCGGTGCTTTTGATTATATCCTCAAACCCTTTGACATTGCCGAGATGGAGGTGATCGTCAAGAAGGCACTGCGATATCGCCAGCTGGCGAGGGAAAACGAGCAGCTCCGCTCGGAACTTCACTCCCGGTATCAGTTTGACAATATCATCGGCCGCAGTGCGCCCATGCAGAAAATCTTTGACCTCATCACCCGGATTGCGCCGACCAAGAGCAGTGTTCTGATCCGGGGCGAAAGCGGGACCGGCAAGGAGCTGATCGCCGGTGCCGTCCATTATCGCAGTGACCGTGCTTCGGCGCCTTTCATCAAACTCAATTGCGGGGCCATCCCGGGTACGCTTCTGGAATCGGAGCTGTTCGGCTACGAGAAGGGGGCCTTCACCGGCGCCCACCGCCAGAAGCCGGGCCGATTCGAAATGGCCAACGGCGGCACCCTCTTTCTTGATGAGATCGGCGATATGGAAAGCGCCCTGCAGGTAAAACTGCTGCGGGTCTTGCAGAGCGGGGAATTTGAGCATCTCGGCGGGACCCGCACCATCCAGGTGGATGTCCGGCTGATGACGGCTACCAACACCAACCTTGAGAAGAAGGTCGAGGAAGGGACTTTTCGGGAGGATCTCTACTACCGGATCAATGTGGTTCCCATTGAAGTGCCTCCTCTTCGCAAGCGGCGCGACGACATACCGGCGCTCGTGCAGTACTTCGTGAACAAATATGCCGAAGAGACCCACCAGAGGCCCAAGACGGTAACCCCCGACGCACTGGACGTCTTGGTGCACTACGATTTTCCAGGCAATGTCCGCGAGCTTCAGAACATGATCGAGCGCGCCGTCGTGTTGAGCCGGTCAGACACCCTGACCCCCCGGTCCTTTTCCCTGCCCGACAAATCGCCGTGGCCCTCTTTCGCGGTGGACGATGTCAGTATCCCCTCGGAGGGGATCTCCCTCACCCAGGTCGTGGAAGAGATGGAGAAGGCCTATCTGAAGAAGGCGCTGATACAGGGCAAGGGGGTACAGACGCGCGCGGCCGAATTGCTGCAGATCACACGAAAGATCCTCCGTTACAAGGTTGAGAAGTACGGCATTTAGCCCGGATCCACCCCATCCGTCCCGCGTTGCGCTCGCTCAGCCCCCTCAACTTCCTGGCCAGTACGCCTGCCTATTCTTTCCCCCGAACAACTTCTTTGTCAATTAATTGAAATTTTTTCTTGACATGCTGTTTCATATCGACTATCTTCCCTACACAATATGTAGTATTTCCATATCCTACCAACACTAAATAAATGGTTTATTCCAAAACGTCAACAAATTCACGGGGGGTGAAAGGGGGTGAGACAACCGGTCCCGCCGGCGTTCTAATTCTGCTCATTGACATCAAGCAACACAGTGCAGTGTCCAATTAAGGGTCCTGTGAACTTGAAAGGAGCAGTTTATGAGAACCATTGCCATCATCAACCAGAAGGGCGGATGTGGTAAGACCACGACAGCCATCAACCTGGCAGCCTGTCTGGCGGACCAGAAGAGACAGGTCCTCCTCATTGACATGGACCCCCAGTCCCACGCCTCCCTCGGTCTCAATCTCAAAACCAAGGAACTGGAACTGAGCCTCTACGACGTCCTCCTGGCCGCCGGTGATCAGGACGGCCCCCGGCTGGAAGACATTGCCGTGAACGTGACCGATCATCTCGCGCTGGTTCCATCCAACATCGTGCTGTCCGCCTTTGAGCAGAAACTGTCGGGTACCCCTGGTCGCGAATCCCGACTCCTGCAGGCCATTGAGCGGATGCCAAAGAAGTATGACTATATTCTGATCGACTGTCCGCCATCGGTGGGTCTTCTTTCTTTTAATGCCCTGCGGGCAGCACAGGACGCACTCATTCCGATTGAGCCGAGCTTCTTTTCACTCCATGGTTTGGGCAAACAAATCGAGTCGATCCAACTCTTTTCAGAAAAACTGGGGCATCACATCGAGATCCGCACCCTGGTGACCATGTTCGACCGAAGAACGCGAATCGCCCGGGAAGTTCTGGAGGAGGTGCGCAAACACTTCGGCAAGCGAACGCTGCAGACCCTGATTCACTATAA
>CALZGC010000099.1 GCA_945786985.1 uncultured Nitrospirota bacterium
CATTACCGCACGGACATCGGCCAGAAAGGCCTGGAACGCAACAAAGGATGAGAACCCTTAGATGAAAAAACCGCTTATCGGCATCGTCATGGGAAGCGAGTCGGACCTCCCGATCATGAAAGAGGCTGCAGAGACCCTGGAGCGCTTTGAGGTTTCGTACGAGATGCGCGTCATTTCCGCCCACCGCACGCCGGACCTGGCGGCGGACTACGCCAAGAAGGCGGCCGGTCGGGGTCTGCAGATGATCATCGCCGGGGCCGGGGCGGCCGCCCATCTGGCGGGCGTGCTGGCCGCGAGCACCGATCTGCCCGTCAACGGCGTTCCCATCGCCTCGACAACCCTGCAGGGGCTCGATGCCCTCCTGTCCACGGTCCAGATGCCCGGCGGGGTGCCGGTGGCGACCATGGGCATCGGTCAAGGCGGCGCCCGAAACGCGGCCCTGCTGGCCGTGCGCGTCCTGGCCCTCAAACAACAGGCATTAAAACAGGAACTCAAGGACTACCGGCGGACCCAGGTTCAAAAAGTCGAAGAAGCCGATCAGCGCGTAAGGGAACAGGAATGAGCAACCGGCGGCGCCTTCTTCTTCTCTTCCTGCTGGTTTTGGTGTGCAGGCCGTTCGAGAGCTTTTCGGTTGGCCTTGACAGCGCGCTGCACTCGGATATCACGGACCAGCAACTGCAGGATCTGCTGCAGCACAACGAAGTACGCATCCCCCTCAGCGCCTCCCTGCAGCTGGCGCTCCGCAACAATTTCCAGATTGCCATTCAGCGGATGCAGACCGAGATCAGCGACCAGCAGGTGGTCCGGGAGGAGTCGGCCTTTGATCCGACCGCCTCGGTGACGGTGGCCAAGGACCGCTCGGTGCGGCAGACTGGATCCGCGCTCGCCCTGCCGCCGGAGAACGAAGCCGAAGAGATTCAGTGGGACGCGGGAATTGCCAACCGCTGGCGGACCGGCACCGAAACGGAGCTGCTCTTCACCAACCGGCGGGACGAAACCAATTCGGCCTTTGCCGGCCTCAATCCCAGCTACACGTCGGATCTGATTCTATCGCTGACGCAGCCCCTGCTGAAGGATTTTGGTCTCGGCATCAACACCACCGGCATACGCATCGCCGCCAACAACCGGGAGATTTCAGACTACCAGTTCAAAGAAGCCGTCATGGAGATCCTGTTCGATGTGGAGTCGAATTACTGGGAGCTGGTCTATGCGCGGGAGGAACTTCTGGTGAAACAGGAGTCCCTCCGGCTGGCCGAGGACTTCCTTGAAATCACCCGCCGCAAGGTGGAGGTGGGGGTCCTGCCGGAAGTGGACATTCTTCAGGCCGAGGCGGAGCGGGCGGCCCGTGAGGAAGGGGTCATTACCGCGGAGGATGCCGTACGCGATGCCGAGGATCTTCTTCGCAAAGCGCTCAACCTGACGGCGGACCCGCGCTACTGGGAGGTCCGTCTGATCCCCTCAGATGACCCGGCGATGGAGACGCAGGTCGCCCCCCTGGAGGACGTGTTGCGTACCGCACTGACCCGTCGGCCCGACCTCAATCAGGCCCGCATTGACCTCGAGAACAAGCACATCCAGCTGAAATACGCGCGCAACCAGATCCTGCCGCGCCTAGATCTGGTGGGATCCCTCGGACTCAGCGGCCTCGCGGGCAACTCGCAGCCCGTCGCCCAGGGACCCGGTGTGGTCTTCAGCCCCTTCGACGGCAATTATTCCGAGGCTCTGGAGGAACTCCGGTCGAAAGACCACTATGACTACAGCATCGGGTTGCAGCTGGCCTATCCCCTCGGGAACCGCGCCGCCAGAAGCGAGAAAGTCATGGCCGATCTGGAAACCCAGCAGGCGCTCTTTTCCCTGCGGGATCTGGAGAATGAGGCGATCGCGGTGGTCCGGGAGGCCTACCGCCAGATCGAAACCAACCGGAAGCGCACCGCCGCCGCGACCGCCGCGCGCAAACTGGCCGAAGAGCGGCTTCGCACCGAGACCCGCCGCTTCGAGGTGGGGCTGGCTACCAGTTATAATGTGCTGGAATTCCAGGAGAAACTGGCTGTGGCGAAGAGCAACGAACTCCGGGCCCGCGTCGACCACCGGGAGTCGCTCATGAATTTGGAGCGGGTCCAGGGGACCCTGCTGGAGAGCAAAGGGATCGTGCTATAATCGCCCTCGGAGCTTGCCGCTCCGGACACGCATTCCGAGCCCCACGGCCATCCACGATCACGCTTCTCCATTGAGCCCGAATATTGCATGAGTGAATCTATTACGAGGCCGGATAGTCTGCCACATGCTGCGTTACAGAAAATTTTCTGACTTCGAAATATTTCATTTCAATATGTCTTCAGCCAGAAAATGTTCTGTGCCTTGCCTGTAGCGCCTCTACGGCCTCTCATGACGATCACTCATGCAATATCCGGGCTAGTCCCTTTCAATCCGATAGATCAGGTCTCCCCCGCTTTCGAACCCGTATTCCGTCTGCACGAGCCATTTACTGCTGAGTTGGTAGCGCA
>CALZGC010000100.1 GCA_945786985.1 uncultured Nitrospirota bacterium
TCAACAAAGACCTTCTCGACATCCTGGCCTGCCCCAAGTGCAAGGGGGATCTGACCTTGACCGAAGCCGAGGACGGGTTGATCTGCCATGCCTGTAAACTCCGCTACCCCATCCGGGACGACATCCCCGTGATGCTGATCGATGAGGCCGAAGCGATCGAAGGGTAGTCGTGGCCCCGTGAAAGCATCCCGAGCATGACCGAAAGCGCTCAGAACATCCTGATCCGGGGGGTCAACTGGATCGGTGATGCCGTCATGACAATTCCTGCCATCCGGGGCGTGCGCCGGCTCCTGCCCGAGAGCCGCATCACCCTGCTGATTCAGGAACCGCTGGACCAGCTCTTCGCGAGCTTCTCTGTGGTGAACGGGGTCCACGGATTTTCCGTGCGCCCCAGTGTATGGGGAATTGTAGACCGCGTCGCATTGGCGGCACGGCTTAGAAAAGAACGCTTCGATCTGTGTCTGATTCTTCCCAATTCCCTTGATTCGGCTCTGGTGCCATTTCTGTCCGGCATCCCTGAACGGATCGGTTTCGATCGGAATGGACGGGGGCTGCTCTTGACGAAACGGATTGCGCCGGTGTTCAAAGGGAACGGCCGGCATCAGGCGGGAGATTACCTGACCCTTCTGGCGCCCCTTGGATCAGCCGACATCCCCCTGGACTGTTGTCTGGAGATCGATCCGGAGGCCCGCCAGTGGGCTGAAAAAACCGTGGCGCCGCTGCGCCGGAAGGTTCGGGGTCCCCTTATCGGCTTCAGTCCGGGCGCCGCGTACGGCCCGGCGAAGATGTGGTTCCCCGAGCGATTCGCCAACTTGGCAGGCCGCCTCTGTGCAGAACGGCAGGCAGCGGTGGTGCTGGTGGGCGATCCATCGGAGAGAGCCCTGTGCGAAGAAATCGGCGGGGCTCTTCAGGCACAGGCCCTCAACCTCGCCGGGCAGACGAGCCTGCCCCAATTGGCAGCGGTGCTGGCCCAATGTGATCTGTTCATCTCCAACGACTCGGGGCCCATGCATCTGGCATCGGCGGTCGGAACACCGGTGGTCGCGATCTTCGGTTCCACCGATCCGACAGCCACCGGTCCACTGGGTAAACACGAGATCGTGAAGAAAGAGTGTGACTGTGCTCCCTGCTGGGAGAGGGTCTGCCCGCGGGGTGACACGCTTTGCATGAAGCGCATCGAGGTCACCCATGTTCTGGAGGCGGTGGACCGCCTGCTCCCCCGGCAGAAAGAGGTCCACCCATGACCGAACTGAGCATCGTTGTCGTGAGCCACAACGGCCAGGAGCTTTTGATGCGATGCCTTCAGTCGGTGCTCCGGGCGGCGGAGGCCCTCGCCCTGGAGGTGCTGGTCGTTGACAACGGCTCGCAAGACAGGAGCGCCGATGCCGTCCAGTCGCAATTTCCTCAAGTCCAACTCATCCGCAATCCCGACACCAGGGGCTTTGCCCGGGCCTGCAACCAGGGAATGCGCCGGGCACGAGGGCGGCATCTCCTCTTGTTGAGCCCGGCCACCGAGATCGATCCGGGCGCATTGGCGGCCATGACCTCCTTCATGGAGAGTACGCCGGCAGCCGGTGCTGTGGGTGCACAGCTCATGCACGAAGACGGCCGGTCTCGAAACAGTGTCGCCACCTTTCCGGACCTCCGGACTGAACTGGCAAAAGAAAGCCTCTGGCAGCGGCTCTTTCCCCAGCGTACCGCCCATCAAGAAAAGAGTTTGTCGGGCCCCACCGAGGTGGACTCACTCCTCGGGGCCTGCATCATGACGCGACGGGAGGTGCTTGAGGACGTAGGTTATTTGGATGAGGGCTACTTTTTCTTTCTGGCAGAGACGGATTGGTGCCGCCGGATGCACAACAAGGGATGGCGGATCTTCTTCCTGCCTCACGTGCGGATTATCCATCATCAGGGAGAAAGCAGAGTCCAGAATCGAGCAACGTACAGGATTGATTACTATCGGTCCCGTTACCGGTATTTTGCACGGCACCATTCCCGGCTCGACTGCACGCTCCTGCGGGTCGTCTTGCTTGTGAAACTCTGCCTTCAATGCACCGCCTCTTTCGCCATGGCCCTGGGCACGTTCTTTTTCAACCGCAAGGAGGTGGCGCGTCTGAAGGCACGCTGGAGATTGCTGGCATGGCACCTCGCGGGGTGCCCCGAGCCGCAGATTGACCCTGCCGCGTAATAACGGACGAAGGGCGGGCAGCGCCCTCCATCTCCCGGGCCCCTTACTTTCCGAGATACCCGTTTAAGCTGGATTAATTTTGCGATCCCTCGGGGTTCGAGAGAAGTTTCAGCGCATCCTCTGAGGAGAGAAACGACTGACCCATGATGGACATTTGCTGCTCCATCTCGTTCAGCATTCGGGGAATCACCACTTTCTTGAGACCGACGTAAGAGCTCGCCGTCAAGACCCCGAAGAGCGCCAGTGTCGCCATCGCGGGCCGCAGCCACGCAACGGTCCGCTCCTCCGGTTCTTCTTTGAACGCGAGATATCCGAGAAGGATGAAGAAGAGAGGCGGCAGCAGAATCAGCAGACCCCACCATTTGCTGATCCAGAGGTTCCCGCAGATCCTGACCCAGAGGACCACGAAGAACACGAGATTGAAAAGGAGGACAGCGAAGAGCAGGATGACCACGACCGGGTTTGTCGGAACCCCCGGGATGTAGTTGAGCAGAGGCACCAGGAGAGGAAGGCTCCACCAGGCAGACAGCCCGGCAGCCTGGACCGTGGGAATAAAATTCAGAGTCGGAATCCAGGCTGTCCATGCGTGGGGTACCTGTATTTTCCGGCAGATCAGATAAAGGGAGAGGCTGTACAGGAGGTGAAAGAAAAGCGCGATGGCAACGACGGCGGTCATCATCTTGACATTCATTGATTGAAAGAGGCCCATTTCCGGAGAGGCGAAGAAGCCCGCCATCTGCTTTTGCATCTCTTCAGCCCCTGGAATTTCTCCTCCCGGCACCGGCCCGGAGCTTCCGAATGCCGCCGCAAGCTCCCGGGTGAGTTCGCCGAGCGCCGCCTCGGCTTCCGGAGGCAGCGCCGGTTCTTTCACCCGCTCTATTCTGCGCTCGATCTCCTTGACGTCAATGGCTTCCACCGGCGTTTGATTTCCTGCCTGCTCAGGGGGGTAATCGGTCAGGTGAACCTCCCCTTTACTGTCGGTCCACTTGTAGACCGTCTTGGCATCGAGCGGCTTTTCTACGAGAAGAAAGAGAAGGAAAAACGTCCAGATCATACATGCGGTTCTGGGAGATTTCATGGGGTCCCTATCCTATTTAATGGTTTGATCGGTATAGTAAAAGTATAAACCACACCCCCCGTTTCTGTTAACCCCTTTTTCAAAGAAAGGGTAACAGCTCAGGTTGCTTCTATTTTTCCGCAGGACAAGGCGTGAGGAGCGCAAAACCGGAGGCGTATTTTTCATACGTTGAGGATTTGAGCACCGCAACACCTCAAGATACCTTGTTTTAGTAGCCGCCGAAGGCGGTATGAATTGTCTAAAGCGAGTCACGCGACGCTTCGTAACTTTGTTACGGAGCGGAAAGCGTAACGCAGTCATGGGGAAAAAGAGAGGTGATCTAACCCGAATATTGCATGAGTAAGTCTATTACGAGGCCGGATAAGCCGCCGTATGCGGCGTTGCAGAAGAATTTCCTGACTTCGAAATATTACAATATGTCTTCAGCCAGAAGATCTTCTGCGCCTTGCCTGCGGCGCTTCTTCGGTCTTTTATCACGCTCCCTCATGCAATATTCGGGCTCAGTAGTTACAAAAAAAGGAATGCCCTCTGCTGGGGGCATTCCTTTTCATGTGCACGGTGCCGCACAAACGCCTCAGTGCGGCCCGCGGGGGGCTATCGTCATGCGCGGGGTCAAATCCGCATTGCGCCGTCCACTTCGAGCACCCGGCCCGAGAAGAAGTCATTCGTGATAATGAACTGCACGGCCTGGGAGATCTCCTCCATCCGGCCCAGCCGACCCGCGGGGATCTTCCGGACAATCTTCTCCAGAATCTCCGGCCGGATCTTCTCCACCATTTCGGTGCTGATAAAACCGGGCGCAATGGCCCCGACTCGGATGCCGTAACGGGACAGCTCCTTGGACCATGTAACGGTCATGGCGTCCACCGCGGACTTGGTCGCCGAGTAATTTGTCTGTCCCATGTTTCCTGCCCGGCTGATGGAAGAAATATTGATAATCACGCCTTTCACTTCGTGTTTCACCATCTGGTAGGCCGCTTCCCGGGCACAGAGGAAGACCCCGGTCAGGTTGACTTTTAGGACCTTCTCCCAGTCGGAGAGAGAGAATTTTGTGATCTTGCCCGCTTTGCTCTTGATGAGCAGCGCATCCGACGTGATGCCGGCATTGTTGATCAAGACCTGGGGGGTCCCATACTCGGCAGTGTAGCTTTCAAAGAAGTCCTCCACCGCTTGCTCGCGACTCACATCCACGACCTTGCCGGGAATGCCGTACTCCTTCCGGAGAGCGTCCAGGTGCTCCTGGGATACGTCCAGTGCATAGGGCTTCGCGTCGAGACGTTTCATGTCCACCGCGTACCGCCGTCCCAGACCTCGGGCGCCACCCGTAATGACGATATTCTTTCCCGCAATGTCCACGGAGTTACTCCCTCCTTTCCGAAGTTGAAAGCAATAGCCTGCCTTTCCCGTGATGGGAAGGATCTACGGAACCGTCGCCATGTCCGGCTTCATCTCCCGAGGGACGTGACGGGACGGTACCGCAATTCTCATGGGCCCCCTTCAAGAAACTCCCGTTGGGTCCGTGATGAAGCAGACCCCCTGAACACACATGAAAGATAAACCCTCCTCCCGGTCCGGTCCCGCCGCAGAGCGGTGCCGGTGGCGCCTCAAACTCGACGCCTCCTTGAGGGGAAAAAGCGTGCAGGGCGAACGATCCGTTCGCCCCTGCACCGATCCGGAAGAACGCTTAGCTCTGAGCCTTGAGCATCTGCTCGACTTTCTTAAATCCGTCTTCCATGGCTTTCCGGTACGTATCCTGACCCTTCTTGGCATTCGCGATAAAATCGTTGACCATTTTCAGTGCATCATCCTGCACGGACTTGCTCTGCTGGATGATCTCCTTGAGCATCTTCTCGTTCATGTCCTGGACCTTGGTCACGTTGTCGAAAGACGCTTCAAAGGAGTTTTTCATCAGCTTCATCATTTCATCGCTTGCGCTTTTCGGGTCAAAAAGAAACCCGGACTGTTTGGGCGTCGCCATACTATCACCTCCCTTCCTTAAAAAGATTCTCCCTACCGCGTCCGCGCGATGGGTCTGCACAGGCCTGGTCGGCCCCGCCGCTCCGGTGTATCAATCCTCATCGCCGGTGGAGCCACTCGGCGACGGCCGGCGCCAGTTCCTTCTGGGACTTGGATCCGACGAAGACTCCGATATGCCCGCCCTTGAACTCATAGAGCTCCTTGTCCTTGCTCCCCACGAGATCATTGAGCGGTTTGGTCGAATTGGGCGGCACGATGTGATCGCCCACCGCATAGATGTTGAGCAGCGGCATGGTCACCTGCTTCAGGTCTACCGTTCGTCCGCCGACTTCCAACTCTCCCTTGACCAGCTTGTTATCGCGGTAGAGGTCGTTGAGGAACTGCCGCAAACATTCTCCGGCCTGGGCGGGACTGTCAAAAATCCACTTCTCCATCCGGATGAAGTTAAGCAGCTGTTGCTTGTCCTGCATGGCATCGAGCATCCCCATGTACTTGGTGAGATTGAGGGTAAAGGGCATGAGCATGAGAAATCCTGCATTCAGCAAGTGCCCCGGAATCAGCCCGTAGGTGTCCACCATCCGGTCCGCATTCATGTGCTTGGACCAGCTGAATAGCAAGGCGTCGTCGGTGGAAAAATCAATGGGGGTGACCAGCGTAATAAGATTTCTCACTTTTTCCGGATGGAGGGCCGAATAAATCGTGCAAAAAGTCCCTCCCTGGCAGATCCCCATTAGATTGATTCCCTTGCTGCCGCTGGTCTCCCGCACGAAATCGACACAGTCGTTGAGATACTCCTCAACATAATCGTCCAAGGTGATGTAACGGTCCGCCGGTGTAGGGTATCCCCAGTCGATGATGTACGCATCGATACCATTGTCCAGCAGCTTTCGCACGAAGCTCCGGTCGGGCTGCAAATCAAGCATATAGTAGCGGTTTACCAGCGCATACACCATCAGCACAGGCGTCTTGCACGAAGCCTTTTTCTCGGACTTGTACCGATAGAGGCGGACCTTGTCCACCTCGAAGACCAACTCCTTGGGCGTTGTCCCGACGTCAATCTCGTCGATCTCGGTCAGGGTCTCGGCCGCCTTGAGGAGCTTGACATTCAGTTCACCAATTTCCTTCACCATTCGTTTGGCATCGAACGCCGCGAAGGTCTCGTTCATTTCGATCCCTCCTTCCCGCGTGTCTGTTTGCGCTTCGCCGGCTTGCCGGAGGAGACGGTCTTCTTCTTCGTCTTGTCTGAGGAGACGGTCTTCTTCTTCGTCTTGCCTGAGGAGACGGTCTTCTTCTTCGTCGTGCCTGAGGAGACGGTCTTCTTCTTCGCTGCGGGCCGTCCGGCTTTCGCGGGGGCCCTCCGGGAGGGCTGCTTCTCTTCAAGCGCTGCAACCTGGCGCTTCAGTGCAACCATCTCCTTTTGCATCTGGAGCATGCCGCCCCCCAGCTTCTTCAGCTCCCGCAGGTTTTTCTTCATCGTGTAGATCGTCTTGTAGATATCGTCCATCTCGGAGCGCAATGCCACGGGGTAGTCTGAAAGAAACAGCTCCATGAGCTGGTAGAAATGGCTTCGCACTTCGAGGGCGGCATCGAGCACCGATCCCTGGAGCCGGGCAAACGCCTCCGTTCTGAAGAGGGCAAGATACTCCTTCTCCTGGACGGAGGTCCACAGCTCGAAAAAGTCGTCAAAACCGGCGACTTCGCCGTTGCCCGTGAGCTTTTCGGCATAGGCGCTGACAACCTTTTCCATCGCCTTCTGCCCCGTTGCGACAATGGTGTGCTGGTACTCGGTGTTCCTGGCCAGAAAAACGGCATACTTGTCCAGGGTCTTCAGCAAGAGCTCGGTCTGCTCCCGGTCCTTGCCGACGGCCGGGATCTTGAAGGCCTTGCCGAAAGTGCTGTCAAAGGCAGCGTATAGGTTGTGAAGTATGTTCATACTGGCATCAGCATCCCCACCGGCCATCCCCGTCAGCGCGTCCATATTCTTCGCCATGGCCTCGGACCAGGGCTTCATCAGGCGTTCCCCCTTGTCCCCCCACGTTTCCATGAGGTTCGAGGCCTGATTCACGAATTCGTTGACGGTTTCCGCAGAGCTGAAACCGAAGATCTTGTTAAGCAACTCCATGTATTTCGCCGGATCAAGAAGATCCTTGTAGGCGTCCCCCGTGAGGGCTCTTTCCTGCAGGGCTTTCAACATGGGCGCCCAGAATTGGTACAACCAGACGTAGGTATCGGCACTGCCGAAGAGCTTCGACATGGTGTCCTGCGTCGCCGAAAGGGGGGTGGTCTTCAGGACGCCATCAAAGTACTTCCCGAAGGTCTCCTGCCATTGCCGGTAGACGCCGAAAAGATTGGCGGCGTCCGAAACGGCACCTGCAGTAGAATCCATCCCCTTGAGGGCGTCCTGGAATTTCTCGGAGACGTCCGTCCACGTGTCGAAATAGTCTTGCTGGCTTTTCACCCATGCATCAAACACGGATGCATTCTTGTCTGCCGATTTTCCCATACTTCCTCCCGCTCACCTCTGCGTTGCCGCTTCTTCGGAACAAGGCGCCATGGCCCCAATCCCCCTTTTGCGCCTAAGCACGCGACCCTTGCCCCCTCTCGGGAATCCTACGACTTGTCCTGAGGCGGTTTCAAAAGGTCGAGAAATCCCTTGGTCATCTCTTTGCTGAGGGCCATCTGCTTTTCCATGACAGTCATCCACGCCTCCTGGACCTTGGCGCTTCCCTCGGAGAAGACCTTCAGGTTCAACTCCTTCATGGCTCGTCTGAGTGCCTCGTTCTCGTTCTTGAGCGCCTCGTTTTCCTTGATCGCCGCATCGAATTTCTGCTTCGGAACGAAACCGAGGCCCGAATAAAAAGAGGCCATCTGCTCGAACATCTCGGAAGCCTGGGGATGGAGCTTCTCCTTCTCGGCACTCTGATTCCAGAACTTCCGGGCGGCTTCGAGCCCCTCCTGCTGCATCTTTATAAAAAAATCAACGAACCCCTTTTGATATTGGGGATCCCTGGATAGGTCCAAGATTTTGCGGATGATCTCTTCGTTCATCTGCCCCTCGTATCGAGTACGGACCTCACGCCGGTCATGGTGGAAACGCGATCTTGCTCACGGAGAATACTAGAAAGAAATTGATTTCAAAAGTGGAATGGCGGAAAAAACTTCCGCCATTCCAAAGTTTTTGTGGGCTGGTCGGCTCAAACTACAGCAACTCCTCCACTTTCTTGAACCCGCCCTCGACGGCCTTCTTGTACTCGACACGCCCTTTCTTGGCATCGGCGACAAATCCGTCGACCATCTTGTAGGCCTCAGACTGAGCCTCCTTGCCCGTCTCATACAGGTCTTGCCAGATCTTCACGTTGAGATCCTGGACCTTGACGGCGTTCTCAAAGGCCGTCTCGAAGGAGAACTTCATCAGTTTGAGGTAGTCCTCCCCAAAATTATTGGGAAAGAGACCCGCGTCGGCTGCCTTGCTGGTGGTTTTCGTGCTCATGGTTAATCTCCTTTTTGGTTATTGAATCAATGGGTTGTTGATGATCACGCCCTTTCAGGGCCTGATCCTTTAGGAACTTTTATTTCGCCTCATCGTCGCCCGACTCTTCGCTTCCGCTCCCGCCGGAGCGCCTGGGACCGCGTCCTCCCGGATAGAGAGACTCCCACCAGTTGAACATCCCTTTGCTGAACATCTCCGTGTCCGACATCGACACAAACTGTTTCAGCCATATCCCGAGAAAGCCGAAGTAATTCTTCAAATCCCAGCCGGCGTTCACCGCAAAAGGGAGGACCCGGTTCAGGTCCCTGATGTAGGATCGCACCACATAGGCCACATTGATGTCCGGATCGCCGAACTTGCTGAGATGCGCCTTGAGTTTCTCGTACTCTTCTTCGTCCAATCTCAATGTGATCGCCTTGAGCGCCACCCTGACCTCCTGTTCATTCGTATTTCAAACGTGAACTAAATGTAATACATGTGTAATACGTTTGTCAAGCCCCCGGGAGCATTTTTCTTAAAAAAATCACGCCGCCATAACCTCATGATTTTAATGATTTTTTAGGCGCTGGGGCCATTGTCGGACGCTCCCCGGGGGGGGATTGGGAGAGATTTTTGCGCGATTCGGAGGGTACAAAAGGCCGTCCGCGAGCCGGCCACGCAGCATCAGGGTACCGGCCCCGATGCCTGGTGCACCGTGCTGACCGTGACCCGCTTGGCCCCCAGGCCCCGCAGAAGCTCCAGGAGCGAAACCATGGACTGCACCGAGGCGGCCCGATCGGCGCGAATCTCGATGGGCCTTTCAAGAAGAATCTCTCTCTGCCGTGAAAACTCCGGGGCCAGAGTCTCCAGCGTGAAGACGCGCCGTTGGAAGTAAATCGTCCCGTCGGCCCGGAGCAGCAGAACCGTTTCTTCGGCCGCGCCGCGGACATGGGCCTTCTCCGTCACCGGCAGGTCCACCTTAATCCCCTCCTGGGCAACAAAACGGGAGGTCAGCATGAAGAAAATCAGAAGGAGGAAGACGATATCGATGAGAGGGGTGATGGCCAGCCGCAGCGGCTCGCGGCCGCGGCGGACAGCACGACCCTCCCCGTTATGCCGCCACATCTTTCAGCTCCTTTCGCAGCCCGGGCAGCGCCATCTCCACCCGGTCCACCCGGGCCTGAAAAAGATTGTGAAACAACAGACAGGGAATGGCCACCGACAGCCCGGCCGCCGTGGTGAGGAGGGCCTCCCAGATCCCCCCCGCCAAGACAGAGGCACTGACGTTTCCCCCGTGGAGTTCAATCTGCATGAATGATTTGATCATTCCCACAACCGTCCCCAGAAGCCCCAGCAGAGGCGACACGCCGGCCACCGTCGCCAAGCCGCGCAGCGAAACCTCCATCCGGCTGATGAGCCGTTCGCCCTCGTGGTCGAGGGTGACCTCCAATGCCTCCGGGCCCTTCTCTTCGGCTTGCCGCAGGGCCTGGACCATGAGAGACGCGCCGGCCGTGTCCGAGGCCTCGAGAATCGCCAGCGCCGCGTCCCGGCTCCCCTGCGCCATCAGCAGACGCACCTCTTCCGGGACCGAGAAGTCCCGAAGGCGAAGCCTGCGATAGGTATAGGCCCGTTCCAGGATCAGCGCCAACCCGATGATGGAACAGAGCACGATGGGAATCATGAGGATCCCCCCGCGGGCGACAAAACCGATCCACATCTGCGGTACGATTTCGGGCATGGCCTCCTCCCCAGGACCGATGAAAGGAATACTGCGTCACTTGTAAAGCCTACTGCACTGCTGCGGAGGCCCCCTCCTCCCGTCTCTCTACCCATACACCTAAACACCGCCGCCGCAGATTGTCAATTCCAGGCGGCCCGTTGGCTGACCCCCACCTCCTGAGGTTTGCCGCCACCATACCCCTCTGGTACTGTTGTTAGCCAGGATATTGCATGAGTCAATCTACTACGAGGCCGGACTTGTCGCGGCGTAGCATTCTGCGAAGACGGATAGACTGCCCCATGCGGCGTTACAGAAAATTTTCTGACTTCGAAATATTTCATCCAATATGTCTTCAGCCAGAAAATCTTCTGCGCCTTGCCTGTGGCGCCTCTACAGCCTCTCATGACGATCGCTCATGCAATATCCGGGCTAGCGGAAAAGAGGTTCTCGCGACACAAACCAAGAAGCGGTGCAAGAAGAGCGGTCCAACCTGGCGCCGCAGTGCCCGATGGTGGGAGGTCAGCCGTGGGATTTTATGCGAACGTCATCATTCCCCGCTTCTATGACTATCTGATGGTCTCGCCTGCGCGGGAGAAGGCCCGGCAGTCCCTGCTGTCGGGCGTGCAGGGGGCGGTACTCGAGGTCGGTTTCGGAACGGGGTTGAACCTTCCCCATTATCCGGAGCACATTCGCCGGATCACCACGGTGGATATCAACCCGGGCATGAACGCCAAAGCGCTGGAAAGAATCAGAAGCTCCCCCATCGCTGTGAACACGCATGTGCTCGACGGCGCCCGCCTCCCCATGGAGGATCTCAGCTTCGACAGCGTCGTGACGGCTTACAGCCTCTGTAGCATCGCGCGCGTCGAGACGGCCCTTGGCGAAATCCACCGGGTCCTCAAACCGGGGGGGCGCCTCTTCTTTCTGGAACACGGCCTGAGCACCGATCCCAGGATCCGGCGCTGGCAGCAGCGTCTCAATGGCGTTCAGAAGATCATTGCGGCGGGGTGTCATCTGAACCGGAACATCAAAGCACTCGTCGCGGCCCAGTCCTTTGAGCTGGTGGAGCTTGAAGAGTTCCAGATGGCAGGGGATCCGAAGACCCACGGCTACACCTATCAGGGCATTGCCGTGAAACCGGGCTAGAGCTCCTTGGAGAAGGAGACGAAGAAAGTGATGCCTCGTTTCTCGCCCGCCGCCGTCCAGACCTGTCCTTTGTGCTGCTCGGCGATCTCCTTGACAATGGCAAGACCGAGGCCGGTGCCCGCAATCGCCCGGGAGGCGGCGGGTCGTTTGAAGAGCCGGAAGATCTTCTTCGATTCCGCCTCGCCCACACCGACACCGTCATCCGTCACTGAAAAAACAAGAAATCGATCGGAGGACTCGTAACCGATGCGGATTTCGCTCAACTGATCCCCGGCATACTTGAGCGCGTTGTCCACCAGGTTCCGGAAAACCCGAAGGAGTGAAAGCGTATCGGCCCGTATTTCAGGCATCTCGACCGGTTCGACCCAGCGGATGTGGCGCAGACTGAGCTGGGCGAGGAACTCCTCGCGGATGATATGGAGAATCTCTTTGGGCTTCACCCACTCGACCCGCAGCGGCGACTCCCGCGTCGAGATGTACACATTGATGGTCTCCACCAGTTGGGCGATCCGCTCCGAGGATTGGATGATCTGCTCACAGATCCCCTGACTGCGCTCGTCGAGCGCCGCGCCGCAGCGCTTGCGAAGCAGTTGGGTGAGTCCGTTGAGGGCCACCGCGGGGTTCTTGAGATCGTGGGAGACGGAGTAGGCGAAGCGCCGGATCTGTTCCTCGCTTCTTCTTAATGCCTTGTCCGCCTTCTTGCGCTCGCTGATATCCCGGTCAAAGGCGACAATGTAGCGGTGGCTCCCCAGTTCCTGAAGTCCGGCACTTACCTCCACCGGGAAGATGCTGCCGTCCTTTCGGATGTGATACAGTTCGGTCTTGAAGGGCTCTCCCTCGAGGATCCGCCCCAACCTCTCCTGGACCTTTCTGGCCGAATCGGGGGTGTCCAGATCGGCAATGTTCATCTTGAGAAGTTCAGACCTGGAGTATCCGTGCATCCTGGCAGCCGCCTCATTGGCGTCGACGATCCGGCCCGGGTTCTCCCCCTCCCCGTCCAGTATAAAGATGGCGTCACCGGCCTGCTCAAAGATGGTACGGTAGCGCTTCTCGCTCTCCTGCAGCGCGACCTCCATCCGCTTGCGCTCCGTGATGTCGGTGAAGGTGGCAATCACGGTCCCCGGGGCGCTCTGAAAGGCATGGACCTCGAAGGCCCCCTGGATCTGGTCATCTTCATAGAGGATTTGATCGGTTTTCCAGGACTCCCCGCGGGCCGCTACGCCTCGGTAGCGCTCGGGCACTTCGGTACCCGCAAGCGGCGGGAAAGCCTCCTCGATGGTTTTCCCGAGAAACCGGGTGTGGTCAAGTCCGAGGATCCGGTCAGCGGCCGGATTGGCCCCCACGAACACCAGGTCGCCGTCCGCCTCCAGACGGTACATATGGACCCCGACGGGAATCGACTGAATGACTTTCCAGAACTTCTGCCCTTCGTCGATCGCGCTCACCCGGATGTCGCGAGTCTCGATCCGCATCTTGCCGGCCCGTTTGCGAGGCTTCGCCACGGCACCGTACAGGGGGCTCCGGCGTCCTTCCTGACGTTTGGTTTCCTTGTCCGACATCGTCACGGTGGTTTACGTCTCCCGAATCCGTGGGGAGGGTTGGATCACGTGAAACACGCCGGGTTTATCAACCCGGTTTCTCAGATGCTAAAGAGGCAGGGGTACGGATGCGGCCGAGGGAGCGTGAGCGGCACCGCCTTTCGCAGGCGGCCCCCAATCCGGCTTCGGGGTCTAGAACGTCTCAGGAGCACCTCCCCCCAGGGGTGCAACATTGTATAGAGCAAGAATCAACTCACCCTTGGTAAGCGCATCATTTACATCATGGATGCGGCCACCCTGTCAAGACGGCTATCGGCACTCTGGAGGCGATATCTATGGCGTTACCCTTTCCTTTTGAAGCCATGCGGGGACAGGCTCACAATCATGTTTTTTTTGAGTGAGCGGCCCCGGCCCCGCCGAATGCGGACAAACGGAGTCGCAACCCCTTTGCCGGCTGGCGGAAGACCAATTAACCATTGATTTTGAATCATTTTTGTACTATTTTTGAACCCATTGTCAACTGACGGAAAGGTATCCCGGACACACTGACGGAAAGGTATCCCGGACACA
>CALZGC010000101.1 GCA_945786985.1 uncultured Nitrospirota bacterium
CAGCGGCTCGATGCGGGCCCAGGGTACAAGGACTTCCCCGGAAACGTCGATCCTCTGCCGTTCGAATTCTATCCGCAGATCGGGAGACGCCAGCACCCGGGCTTCCGGCAGGTTCACCATCTCAACTTTCTCACCGCGCAGCGCCAGCGTGGCCGGGAAACCCGTCTCTGGGGTCAGGTTGACTTCACCAATCAGCGCGACCTGACCGCCGCCGGAAGTGACCTCTCCGGTCACCTTCAAGGATGTCTCGCCGCGACTCGCCGCTTCCAGCCGGATCCCTTCGAGGCGGATCCCGAGGGTGGGCACATCGGCCCGCGCGTCCGCGACCGCCAGGGTTCCCCGGATAACGGGTCGCTGCAGCGACCCCGAAAGCACCAGGTCCGATCGCACCACGCCCTGCACATCGGTCAGTGCAGGGACAAACGCGGGCACCCATCCCAGCTCTCGCATCTCGCCGCGCAAAGAACCGGTGAGCGTCTTTTTCCCAGGAGCCAGATCGAGAGGCGTAAAGGGCGCAATCCGAACCGTGCCCTCCACGTCGCCGCCCTCCGCCAGAGAGAGCCTGAGCTCCGCAGTCAGGTCCGCCGCATCCGTTTGAAGAACCAGGGTTCCCGCATCGAATCGCAGGACCAGAGGACCCTCCCAGCCGCCCGCATAGGTGAGTGCGCCCCCTTCGGTTTTCAAAACGGCGGACCCCCGGAGGACTTTCTCCGCGGTGTAGGTCACATCGGCCTCTCCGTCCAGATAGCCGTCGGCCTCCAGAGTCGGCGGCAGGCCGGACTGAAACACCGCCAGGGGAAGCCGGGACAGAACCATCCTCGCCCTCCCCTCCCGGCTGCGATGCCAGTCGGCCCGCAGGCAGACTTTCGAAGGATCGTTCACCCAACAGAGATCCTCCGTCTCGAGCGCCTCCCGTCCCACGGTCACGCGCCCCGGCTGCGCCAGCTCCCAGACACCCAGCCGGACGGCGGCGAGACGCACGTCCTCAACCATGCCGTTCCACCGGCCATTCCCGTATCCGCCGGCAAGGGCCATGTCGAAAGCCGCCTCATCGGAAACGGCGTTCAGGGTCAACCGGTGGGCCGAAATCTTACCGGTCCCGTTCACGCGAAGCCGCTCAATGGCATGCCCTGCCAGAACGAGGGCCTCCGCGTTCACCTGCAGGTGTGATGCTGCCCCCCCTTTGAGGTCCAGCGCCAGTTCGGCCTCCAACGCACCGACGCGAGAGTCCCGCAGAGCCATCTCGGTCCCCTGTAGTGCAGCACTGATGCGGGGCGTCTCGCGCGCGCCGGTCACCTTCCCGGAACCGCGCAGGATCCCCTGCCCTTGGGGCAAGAGATCCGACAGGTTAGCTGCATCGATCTCCCAGGCCAGATCCCAACGCTCCTTTACGGACCCCCATGCCTTGAGCTCAGCCGATCCGGAGCGCAGCGCAACGCCGGACAGCGTGGTGTGTTGGCCGCTCATCTCAAGACGGCCGCCTGCCTGGAAAGGATGCCCCCGCAGCACACCCTCCAGACGCTGAACAGAAAGCGACGTTCGCGCCGTCCCCTTCCCCGAGGCACCCGCCGTGAGGGCCAGACGGCCGGGCCATTGGGGCCAGTGCCGGCCGGGATCCAGGGACTTCCCGTCGATCTGCACGCTCCAGGAGACCTCCGGCCGCCAGCGCCCTTCGCCCCTTCCCGACAGTTCACCGTCGAGCAGCGCGGCCCGGATCGTGTCGAGAACGAGGGCTGTCCGGCTGCCTGAACCGCTCAGCGTCCAGCGCCCCTCCGGTATCTGCCGTCCCCCCAAGGTCGTCTCTACCTCCAGGGCGTAGGCCTCGGGCGTGCCCCGGACGGAGAACTCCCCGGCGGGGCTTCGCACCTGGGGATCTTGTCCGGCCGGCGGCCACTGCAGCGCCAGCCACCGACCGGCCAGGTCAAAGCGGGGCTCTCCGCCCTCGATCCGATAGTTTCCTGTGATCTCCATGCGGTCCGCTTCTTCCGGTCTCGACACGATCAGCTTCGAGATGTCCCAGCCGCCATCTTTACCCTGCAGCGAGAAGTCGAGCAGGGCGCGTCCGTAGCGGTTCTCGGAGAGCGACAGGCTCCCCTGAAACGCCATCCGCGCCCCTTTGCCTTCCCCCGCGATACGTCCTTCCACCGTCACCCCTGGCCACGCCGCCTTCAGCTTTTGCACGGACATCTCCCGGACCGCCAGCGCGCCTTGCCAGGCAGGCTCTGACAGCAGGCTCTCCGCGGTGGCCGTCAGCGTAGCCTCCCCGGGGCCACTTAGCTGCTGGACAACCTCCAGCTTCTCGAGTGTCCCCTTAACTTCCCCTTTACCGTGGAGGGGGGACACCCCGGGCGGTTCGACCGACCACTCGACTCGCAGGTCCATGGGGGTGTCCTTGCGGGGCTCGATATCACCGGCCACACGGACGCGAAGCTCAGGCATTTTCACGCGGAGGTCACGGATCCTTACCTTCCGCGGCCCCGCGGTTGCGTCGACGTCGAGCGCCTCCACCACAAAGGGGGAGTCTTCACCGGAGGGATAGATGCTCACATCCCGGAGGGAGGCGTTTTCCAGGACAATCTCGAGCGGGAAGCGGATCTCCGGTGGCGCCTTTGGCGATGGTTTGGCTTCCAACGGTTTGACGCGGACGGTGAGGCCCTGCGCCGTTACTTCGGTGGTACGGAGGCGCCCCGAAAGCAATGCCCGCGGCTTCCAGTCGAAGATGAACGCATCCAGGCTCACCCTTGCCGCATCGGTTTCATACTGAAGGCCGGCAACCTCAAGGGGACCGATAATCCGCCCGCGAGCCGTCTCGACCATGAGCTTTCCGGGAAGTATACGGGCTGCGCCGGCCAGTGCCCAGTAAAGCCCCCGCTCCGTCGCCAGAAGAAAGCCTGCCGCCACAGTGAAGAGCATCACGAGGATCAACAGAAACAGAATGGCCCGTTTCATAGGTCGGGTCCCAACGTGAAATGGAGGCGCCAGGGATTTCCCGAATCGCTCACTGCCGAGGCCAGATCGAGTCGGATCAGCCCCACCGGAGATCGCCATCGCAGACCGAAGCCCACCCCCTGCTTGTACGATTCGGACGGCGAATCGAAGGCATTGCCCACATCGAAAAAAAGGGCCGCGCTGAACTTCCGGGGAAGCTTGTGTTCATATTCAACACTTCCCACCAGCAGGTGTTTTCCCCCAACGACCTCGCCCGCGTCATCCGTCGGCCCCAGCGAACGGTAGGCATAGCCCCGGATGCTCTGATCGCCCCCCGCAAAGAACCGCAGTGACGCCGGCACCTCCGAGAATTCCGATACCAGGCTGGTGCCGGCGTCACCCCGAAGGAGGATCCTGCCGAAGTCCCGCACACCGCGAATGTATTGGAAGGAGAGGCGGCACTGCAGAAATGAGGTGTCCGACAGAAGGGCATCGTGGGCCCCTCGGATCTCCAGGAGCGCCCGATACCCCCGGGAGGCGTAGACGCGGTCATCGGCTTTGATTCTCGTCCAGCTCATCCCCGGCAGAAGCAGGTTGGACTGCCCCTCCTCGTCGCCCACGGTGAAATCCTCCCTCTGATAGTTGACAAAAACGGTCTCCTTCCATTTGCCCCGCAGGTGGTGGTCACTCACACCGAGAGAAAAGCCGTCGCTCTCGCTGGTGTCGGTGTTCTCGCGGAACCACCCGGCCGTGTAGTTGCGGTGCTCCACGAGGGGGTTCTTGAGGGGCACGATATAGCGGGTGGAGAAATTGCTCCGGACATCCGACAGCCGCAGTTCGGTACTCATCTGGTGACCCCGGCGATTAATGCGGCGGCTGTCCCACCCGAGGCTTCCCCGCACACCCGTATCCGTGCCGTATCCGACCCCCGCCGTATACTGCTGGCGTTTCCGCGGCACGAGCTTCACCTCCACCGGAACCTCCAGCCCCTCGGCCAGGTCTCGGCGGGGCCGGACTTCGATCTCACTGAAATAGTTGCCGTCACGGAGGGCGTTCTGCAGTTGAAACAGGCTGCCTTGGGAGTAAGGGTCGCCGCGCCTGAAGGTGACGAAGCGGGACAGAAACTCGTGACTGAACTTCTCCTGCTGAAAGGTCACTTCGCCGAAACGGTACCGCGGCCCCGTTTCCAGATGCAGCGTGATGACCGCGGCGTGTTTCTCCGGTGTAACTTCGATCCGATGCTCCGTCAGTTCAGCATCGAGGTACCCCCCGTTCAGTGCAAGCCGCTGCCACCTGCGCTTTTCCTTCTCATACACCGCGTGATCCAGGACACTCCCCTTCCGGAGAGGATAGCCCGCCACGAGATCTCGGAGCGTCTCATCATCCGCACCGGCGCCCATGATACCCAGCTTCAGTTCGCTCACCCGGACCGGCTCTCCCGGAAAGACTGTATAGCGGGCACGCCAGAGAGAGCCTTCCCGGAGCAGTTTCCCCTCCAGTAGCGGCCCGTAATAGCCGAAGGGCTGAAGCGAAGGCCCGACCTCCTGGAAGGCTCTTTCGTAGAGCCTCTTCACAAGCGGCTCTGTCAGATTGGTGCGGTTTTTGTACTTCTCGATGCTGAGCGCCGCGCGGACATTCTCCAGGAGCGCCCCTTCCACGCCGGTAATGCTCACCTCGATATTGGCGGGCTCCGCCGCACCCGGAAGCGGGGCGCAGAACATCAGGAACAGCAGGCTCCAGAGGATGGCAATGAAACGTCTCGGCATGAATGTGATTAGCCCGGATATTGCATGAGTGATCGTCATGAGAGGTCGTAAAAACGCCGTAGGCAAGGCGCAGAAATTTTCTGGCTGAAGACATATTGCAATATTTCAAAGTCAGGAAATCTTCTGCAACGCCGCATACGGCAGCTTATCCGGCCTCGTAATAGATTGACTCATGCAATATCCGGGTTAACCCGCCTGCAACGGCGCACGACGGCTGAAAGGGGTGACTGTATCCCTGCAGGGAACTCCTGTAACCCGCGCCAAACGCGGGTCGCCACCGGGGCACGGGGTGTTCGGATCGCGCCCTGCCAAGGGCGTCCGGAGAAAGTCCTCAGCTTATTCCAGCGGATAGCCCACCGCTTTCCATCCTTCCACCCCGCCGCCGAGCACCTCCACGCGGGTGAAACCCTCTTTCAGGTACTTCTCGGCCTGACCGGCCGCACTTCCCTCCCCCGGTCAGGCACAGTAAAAGATGATCTCCTGCTCCCGAGGCAAACTGCGGCGTCTGGCGCTGAACTCATTGAAAGAGATGGCCCCTTCCAGACGGTTTTGAATGAATTTCTCCTCGTCGGCGTAGGCACAAACCAGAAGGGCTTCTCCCGACGCCACCTTTCGGCGGGTTTCGGCGGGCGTGAGACGAATGGCCGTCGACATGGCGATCTCCCTATAATCGGCAATCAATGGTTCGGATCACCGCTTTCATGATGTCATCGTTTCGTTTCACAATCATAATACACCCGGGAAGAACTCACAACCGGGTGCAATGGCCCATGGTCCTGGTGCTCTGTGCACCGTCCCCAGTTCAGAGCCTGCCCCGTTAGAGGTGCAGCCTCTAACGGGGTCCGCCGCTTCCAGCCATTGCAGCCACCGCTCCCGGAAACCCTCCGGAGAGATGCCGTAAGTGTTCTCGAAGGCTCTGCTGAAACTCGCGCCTTCTGCCATCCGGGCGAAAAGATCCTGGACGGCCTGGTCCCCAAAGTTGCCGATCAGATAGCCCACCAGATGGTGAGCCGATGAGTAGGACAGCTTGTGCCGCACCCGGATATCCTCCGGCGTTGGGGCGAGGGGATCGAACTCACTGTGCCGTCGGAGTTTTCGCAGCAGGGTCTGCCGGTCGTATCGCCTGGCGTCCTGTTCGGCCGTGCACGAGGCGAGCCCTTCTCCGAACCAGAAGGGGTCCTTTTGCTGCCCCCTCAGGCCGGTGATGCCGGCCGCCTGATAGTGCACCACGTGGGTCAGCTCATGGGCCATCAATTGAAAAAGATGCTCCTCCTTCAGGAGCGGCCAGGAGCGCGGGGACTGCAGCGATATCCCTTCTTCCGTGGCCCAGGCCTTCAGCCAGGGGTAGCCCCGCCGGTGAACAGCCTTTTCCAGTTCCAGGTGATTGGGGTAAATGGTAATGGTGACCGGCTTTGCCAGGGTCCCCCATCGGGAGGCTTTCCGGAGACCCGCCCGGACGGACGCCTCGACCGCGGGAACAATCGGGCCATCGGCTTCCACGTAATAGAGGGTCACCGGAAGGTCCGCCACCCGGTGGGTCATGGGGTGCTTCAGGTCGTAAAAAATGGCAGGCAGGCAGACGGCACAGCCTTGGGCGCCGGTGAATAGGAGCAGGACAAGGAGCGTCGACAATATGCGGTGCGGCAGCACGGTTTCGGGGACCTCCTGCGGACGTGCTAAAGCGTGAAAGGTGGGCTATAATTGAGCCGGCCGAGAAAAGGGGCATGCCGAGGGCCCGGAGTCGCCCGATAGAAGATAGTGCAGACCGATGTGTCTGTCAAGACGTGAGTTTCCGATGCATCGAGGGATTGAGGCCGGCTCGGGGCAGATGCTTCACGAACGCTTCCAGGCGGACACGCTGGGGAGCAGGGGGACCGATAAACCACGATGAAGTTTTTCCGGACTCGGGAAGAGAGACAAAAGGCCGCCGAAGAGGTGAAGGATCGCCTGGCAGCCAGTGAGATCGACAGGAACGCGCTGAAGGATCGCCATACGGCCTTCCTTGAATCGGTTCCCGACGCGCTCCTGTTGGTCAGCAGCGACGGCAGAATCGCCCTGGTCAATTCCCAACTGGAGGCGCTCTTCGGTTACGACCGCAGCGATCTGATCGGCAAAGATCTCGGCTGTCTGATCCCCGCCAGATTTCGCGCGATCCATGGGGAACATGTGCAGCGGTTTCTCACCGCCCCCACCGTCCGCCCCATGGGGGGTCGTACGGAAATATTCGGCCTCAAAATGGATGGCACGGAGTTTCCTGCGGACATCAGTCTGAGCCCCCTGTCCGTCGATGGAGCGCTTTATGCGGCGGCCGCGATCCGGGACATTACCGAACGCCAGCAGGCGGAACAGGAGACCCGGCGGAGCCTCGAAATGCAGCGGGTCATGTGCGCCATCCTGAAAAGCTCTCTGGAGCCGACCCCGCTGGAGGCGCAGCTGCAGGATATCCTCGACCGGATCGTCTCCATCCCCTGGCTGGCCCTTCAGGCCCGGGGCTCCATCTACGTCGTCGAAGACGATCCTGAATGCCTGGTGCTGCGGGCCCACCGCGGGACCCCCGAAGGCGGACAGAAAGTCTGCGGGCGAATTCCCTTTGAGACGTGCCTATGCGGCAAGGCCGCCGCCAACCGGGAGACCGTTCACGCAGCGCACGTCGATGAGAGCCACGAGATACGCTATGTGGAGATGTCTCCCCACGGCCACTACTGCGTTCCCATCACATACCGCAATCGAACCCTCGGCCTGATCAACGTGCATCTGAAAGACGGACACGGCCGCCGCCCCGAGGAGGAGGAGTTCCTCACGGCCGCTGCCAACACCCTGGCCGGTATCATCGAACGCCACCGTGCCCAGCTGGAAAGAGAACGCCTGCAGAAACAGCTGGCCGATGCGGAGAAGCTCGCCGCGGTCGGCCGGCTCACCGAAAACGTCGCCCATGAGATTCGAAATCCTCTCACCTCAGTGGGGGGCTTTGCCCGCAGGCTCAGCATCGCGCTGGCACCGGGCAGCCCGGGGAAGGACGACGCCGAACGGATTGTGACCGATGTCAAACGCCTGGAAGAGCTCCTCGGAAACGTCCTGAGCTATACCCAAACTCGGGAGCCTGTCCTGGCCAAAGAGAACCTGCACGAAATCCTCGATCATCTGCTGTCGCAGGCGGATGCGGCCTGCCGCTCGCAATCCGTGCAGGTGGAGAAAACCTATACCGGGAACCACCCGGTCTACGCGGATCGAAACCAGATCGAGGAAGCCCTGGGGTACCTGATCACCAACGCGGTCGATGCCATGCCGCGGGGAGGCACGCTTTCCGTCGGCATCGGCCGGGACATGCGCGGGGAGCGATCCTACGCTAAGGTGGCGGTCTCGGATACGGGGGAAGGAATTCCGGAAAAGGACCTGAGCATGGTCTTCGAGCCCTTCTTCATGCTGCAGGAGAGCAATGGGACAGCCCGGCTGGGTCTTCCCATCTGCCGGAAGATCATAGAGGCACACCGGGGGCTGATTGGGGTCACCAGCAATGTTGGTGAGGGTTCAACCTTCAGCGTTTATCTGCCTAGCCCGGATATGGCATGAGTGGTAACTACTCAGGTCACCTCTCTTTTCCCGCATGACTGCGTTGCTACGGTGCTCAAATCCTCAACGTATGAAAAATACGCCTCCGGTTTTGCGCTCCTCACGCCTTGTCCTGCGGGAAAATAGAAGCAACCTGAGCAGTTACCATGAGTCTAATAGCCAGCGGCCAGGCCGCCCCGCCGCGGATCGG
>CALZGC010000102.1 GCA_945786985.1 uncultured Nitrospirota bacterium
GGGATCCTCGACAAATACGGCGTGAAAATCATCGGCGTCAATGTGGACGCCATCAAGCGGGGCGAAGACCGCCAGGCCTTCAAGGATACCATGGACCGCCTCGGCATCGAGATGCCCAGGAGCGCGGTGGCCGAGAGCCTGGAAGAGGCCAAGAAGATCCAGGAAGACCTGGGCTTTCCCGTGGTCATCCGCCCGGCCTACACCATGGGCGGCACCGGCGGCGGCCTGGTCTACAACAAGGAAGAATTCGAGACCATCGTCCCCCGGGGCCTTCAGGCGAGCCTGGTGGGCCAGGTGCTCGTTGAAGAGTCGGTTCTTGGCTGGGAAGAGCTGGAGCTGGAGGTGGTGCGGGACGCCAAAAACCAGATGATCACCGTCTGTTTCATCGAAAACGTCGACGCCATGGGGGTCCACACCGGCGACTCCTACTGTACCGCGCCCATGCTCACCATTGCCCCCGACCTCCAGGCCCGCCTGCAGAAGTACTCCTACGACATCGTCCAGGCCATCGAGGTGATTGGCGGCACCAACATCCAATTCGCCCACGATCCTGAAACCGGCCGGGTGGTGGTCATCGAGATCAATCCCCGGACGTCGCGCTCCTCGGCCCTGGCCTCCAAGGCCACGGGCTTTCCCATCGCGCTCGTCTCCTCCATGCTCGCCGGGGGGTTGACCCTGGACGAAATCCCCTACTGGCGCGACGGTACCCTGGAGAAGTACACCCCTTCGGGGGATTACGTGGTGGTCAAGTTCTCCCGCTGGGCCTTCGAGAAATTCAAAGGCGTCGAGGACAAGCTCGGCACCCAGATGCGGGCCGTGGGCGAGGTCATGAGCCTGGGCAAGAACTACAAGGAGGCCTTTCAGAAGGCCATCCGGTCCCTGGAGAACGGCCGTCACGGGCTGGGCTTCGCAGAGGACTTCAATGAAAAAACACTCCCCGAACTCATGGAGATGCTTCGGGAACCCTCGAGCCAGCGCCAGTGGCTCATGTACGAGGCCATCCGCAAAGGGGCCACCGTGAAGGACCTCTTTGAGCGGACCCATATCAAGCCCTGGTTCATCGAGCAGATGCAGGAGCTGGTCGCTCTCGAAGAAAAGATCCTCCAGCACAAAGGCCAGCTCCCGCCCGACGACCTCCTGGTGCAAGCCAAGAAGGACGGCTTTGCCGACAAGTACCTCGCCAAAATCCTTGGAATCCCCGAAGCCGACATCCGGGCCAAGCGCACCGAGTTGGGTGTGGTGGAAGGGTGGCACGCCGTGCCGGTAAGCGGCGTGGAGGATGCGGCCTATTACTACTCCACCTACAACGCCCAAGACACGGTGGACGTGAGCCCCAACCGCAAGATCATGGTCCTCGGCGGCGGCCCCAACCGGATCGGGCAGGGGATCGAGTTCGATTACTGCTGTGTGCACGCGGCCTTTGCCCTCCGGGACGAAGGGTTTGAATCGATCATGGTGAACTGCAATCCCGAGACCGTCTCCACGGACTACGATACTTCCAACAAGCTCTACTTTGAGCCCCTCACCGTGGAGGACGTGCTCGCCATCTACGAAAAAGAGAAGCCCGAAGGGATCATCTGCCAGTTCGGCGGCCAGACGCCCCTCAACATAGCAGGCGAGCTGGAAGCGGCCGGCGTGAAGATCATCGGGACATCGCCCGAGACCATTGACCTCGCGGAAGACCGGGACCGGTTCCGCATGGTCATGCGGGAGCTTTCGATCCCCCAGCCCGAGTCGGGCATGGCCAGCAACCTGGACAAGGCCCTGAAGATCGCCGAACGGATCGGCTACCCGCTGATCGTCCGGCCTTCCTACGTGCTCGGCGGCCGGGCCATGGAGGTGGTCCACGACGAGGAGATGCTGCGGGAATATGTGGGCAAAGCCGTGGATGTCTCGCCCGAGCGGCCGATCCTGATTGACAAGTTCCTGGAGAATGCAGTGGAAGCCGAAGCCGACGCCATTGCCGACGGCACCGACGCCTTCGTGCCCGCCGTCATGGAGCACATCGAGCTCGCCGGCGTTCACTCAGGCGACTCGGCCTGTGTGATCCCGCCGGTGAATATTTCCCAGAAGCATATCGACACCATCGAAGAGTACACCCGGCGGATCGCCGTCGCGCTGAAGGTGGTGGGGCTCATGAACATCCAGTACGCCATCGCCGATGATACGGTCTACATCCTGGAGGCCAACCCCCGGGCCAGCCGGACCGTGCCCATTGTGAGCAAGGTCTGCAACATCCCCATGGCCAGGCTCGCGACCCAGCTCATGCTGGGCAAAAAGCTGACCGACCTCGAGCTCACTCGAAAACCGATTCCCCATTTCGGGGTCAAGGAGGCGGTCTTTCCTTTCAACATGTTTCCCGAAGTCGATCCGCTCCTCGGACCGGAGATGCGCTCCACCGGTGAAGTGCTGGGCATGGCCGAGAACTACGGGCTGGCCTTTTACAAGGCCCAGGAGGCGACGCTGCAGCGCCTTCCCATGGACGGGACGGTGCTGATCTCCGTCTCCGAGAGGGACCGCACCGGCGGGCTCGAAGCCGCGAAGCAATTCTCGGAGCTCGGGTTCAAGATCCGGGCCACCGACGGGACACACGCACATTTGAAAGAACACGGCATCGAATCGGAGCCGATCAAAAAGATGCACGAAGGGCGGCCCAATATCGTAGACGCCATCAAGAACCGGGAGATCAACCTCGTGGTCAACACCCCCACCGGCAAACTCAGCGCCATAGATGATTCCTACATCCGCAAAGCCGCGATCAAGTACAAGGTCCCCTACATCACCACCACCGCCGCGGCCGTCGCGGCTGCCCGGGGCATAGCCGCACAAAGGGAGAGGAAGAGTGAAGTAAAGAGTCTACAGCAATATCACAGTGACATAAGATAACGTTAATGCAGAAAGCCTGCCCCGTTAGAGACAAAGTCTCTAATGGGGTACCACGGAGACATTTCCTAATATCCCTTCTCCCCTCGGGGAGAAGGTTAGGATGA
>CALZGC010000103.1 GCA_945786985.1 uncultured Nitrospirota bacterium
CTCTCATGACGATCACTCATGCAATATCCGGGCTAGCCCGATAGATGCCCCCTGGAGAGTGTGCTGCGGAGAGTGGCAATGACGACGCTTATTTCGGACATGCGCGAAGGTCAGAAGGTCAACGATATCTATCTGCTGAGAAACAGGACACTTGCCACCACCCGTGCCGGCAAGCCGTTCCTCACGCTGAAGCTCGGCGATCGCTCCGGAGAGATAGAAGGGAAGGTCTGGGATGGGGCCGAGGCCGTGGCCCGGGCGTGCGCCCGGGGCGATTTTGTCCGGGTGACTGGGCAGGTGACGGAGTACAACGGCAAGTTGCAGCTCACCCTGAAGTCCGTCAACACCGTAGACGAAGGGCAGATCAACCCGGAGGACTTCCTGCCTGCCGCCAAGCGCCCGTCCGCGGAGATGATGGCCGAGCTGATGGCTGCTATCCGGACCGTTGCGGATCCGCACCTGCGAAAGCTCCTGGAGTCGATGTTCAAGAGCCCCGATCTGCAGTCCAAGTTTCAGAGGGCGCCTGCAGCGAAAGGAATGCATCATGCTTATCTGGGAGGGCTTCTCGAGCACACCCTGTCGCTCTTCCACCTATGCGAATGCGTGGCCCCCCACTTCCCTGAGATCGATCGTGATCTTCTGCGGGCGGGCGCCTTGCTTCACGATGTGGGCAAAGTGGATGAGCTGAGCTATTCCCGGACCATTGACTACACGGACAGCGGTCGTCTCATGGGTCATATTGTGCTGGAGGTGGAACGGGTGTCCGAGGCGATCCGGGCTATCCGCGAGTTCCCCGAAGAGAAAGCCGTTCTGCTCAAACACCTGCTGGTCTCCCACCACGGCCGCGAAGAGTTCGGCTCCCCGGTGAAACCCATGACGCTGGAGGCGCTGATTCTGCATGCTCTGGATAACCTGGATGCCAAAGTGCAGGCCTTCCGGGGCCTCATGGAGGGAGAGCCGTCTTCCTACGGGTGGAGTGCATATCACTCGGTCCTGGGACAGTATGTCTTCAAGGGATTCGCCGCGCGGTCGGAGCCGGAAGAGGTGGAAGAAACCTCCCCGCCTGAGGATGACAGTAAGGACACTCCCTCGCTCTTCTGACCCTTGGCCGGAGGGCAGTGTGCCTCCTCGCCGATACCCATAGGATACATCATGGCCGACAGGACCCGCCAGGAAACGGAGGGGCGCCTTCGTGCCCGGCTTCAACGGGCGGACTTCCTGGGCAATCATTACAAGAAAAACCTGCGGAACATCGAGGAGTACCTCCCGCAGCTGCTGCATCGGCTCGATGCAAGCGGAGAGCTCTCGCTGATCAACTTTGACGCTGTCTCGCCCTTCTGCTTCGAAGAGATGGATTTGATTCGGCATCTTGCGCAGGATCAGGCCGAAGCCTTCGACCTGCTCGGCTGTTATTACTCCCTCCTGCTGGTGACCATGAATCTGAACCTCATGGACACCCTGGAGGCGGATATCGAGCGCCATCCCAGCCACACCGCTGCCTATCGGGCCATGCTCCTGGAATCGGAAGCGCGATTCACCCGGCTCTGCTCCTCCCTGATCCGGATCTTTCTCGAAATGTTGGCGGAGACCGAACCGAACCTCCCGGAGTTTGTGATCTGCCACGTCGGGGCGCGGCGGGACCAGGACGATATCGACGTGGGAATTCTTCACCGGGAAGGGGGAGATCTCAAGGCACTCAGCCGGGTCATTGGCCGCCTGAACCGGGAAATGTATCGTCGGGCCACCCCGATGGATTTCTATCTGTCCGAGCACTCCGGGGGCAAGTGGTTCTCCGCCTCCATCGAAGACTACGAGAAGTTGATGGATGTGGACATCAAGAATTTTGTGATCATCTCCCAGCTCTTCGGCTCCGTCCCGATCACGGGAAGTATCTCCCTCTTTGAGGCCTTCCAGGAGCGGGTGGTCATGCGCTATGCCTATCGTCTGGGAAAGGACAATCGGTATTACACGGGATTCGTGCGCGGCGTGGTGGAGGAGATCCGGGCTCTCATCGCCCACCGCCCTCAGCCCGGGGAGATCGTTCCCAAGGCGGACGGGCTGCGCATGGCGAAGATGATCGTGTCAGCGCTGCGGGCGACGCTGGGGATCATCGGGGGGCATTTCTGGAAGGCCTTTGACGCTGTGGTCCAGACGGACAAGCGATTCCCCGGGGAGTACCACTTCTTGCAGGATGCCATTGCCTTCATGGAATCGACCCGATTTCTCTATCAGCTAACGCTCGTTCAGGAGGAGGGCGTCCGGTATACGGACCCCTATTGCCGGCCGGCGCTGGAACGCGTGGCCTATCTGATGGGCTACGGGCGTGGTGTGGGAGGCCGGGGTACGACCGAATTTCTGCGGGACTACTACCATTATGCCCGCCGCCTCAAGGAAGTGGCGACGGTCTTCAAGGAGGAACTCAAGAAATACGTCGATTTCATCCGGGTCTTCAAGCGGCGAATGGACCGGGATGCCGTGGAGGCCGAGTGGGGGTTGCCTGGTCAATCGGCGGCCGATGTCATCGAAATTGTCGAGCGCTCAACACCCGCTGTGCCCTGGACCGAGTTTGTCGGCTTTCTGGAAGAGGAAGACGTTTACTGCCGGCTCCTTTTTGAGGCGATGGACCGGCTTCATGAAACCCCGAGACCCGAGGTACTCCGTCGCTACTTCCGTTCCATGGGCGGCGATGTGGAGAGCCTGGTCCGCTTCCTCCTTCTTTTCCTCCAAGGTCCCTGGCGGGGGGATATGGCCCAACTCGAAACTTGCTGGACGGCGATCTTCATTGAGCACTTCGCGCGCACTCCCTCTCAGGTCGAAAAACTGACCCAGCTTTTTTCCGTGGACGAAACCCTGTGCCGGAGATTCTTCAAATCCATAACGGCGTCCTTTGCCGTGGATCTCATTCTGACAGTCCTCAAAAGCGGACGAACTTTCGGCGACCAACTCATCGGACAGGTCCTGGTCTATGTGTTTCTTTACCATTACCGGAATCCCCTTTTGAAGCGCAAGATCGGCCGACTCATTTCCCGCGGCCTGATACACGATGCGGAGGCCGCCGACGTGGTGCGGCTGGGAGTGCTCTCCAAACGGTCCCTCACAAGTCTCTACGGCTATCGGGACATCCAGGTGCGCTATCAGAAGCTGGCGGACTACCATGACCTGGAGTCGCTCCGTTTCTTCCTGAGGGGGATCCGCGAAGGGAGTTTTCCCCGAGCGGACTACCTGGACCGCTATGTGCGGCGGTTGGTGCGCTTCGCTCTACAGGAAGCCGGCCTGCACGAGGTTCTCTGGGACCGACAGGGTGTGGCTCTTTACGCTGCGGGCGGGAATGCCCGCGGGGAGGCCTGCAAGAACGATTACGACATGTTCGTGATCTTCGATCCCGAGCGTATCGACGCCGCACGACTGAGCCGGGCAGTCTGCCGGATCCACAGCGAGCTGGCACGCCTCGGCACCATGCCCCATCATCAGATCGGTGGCCAGCTAGCGGGATTCGCTTTTTCGCTGGATGGCTTGTGCCGCTATCTGGATGAAAGGACGCCCGTTGATTTTGTCGAGCGGTGTCAGCTCCTCGGGGCGCGCCTGGTCTTCGGCGGCTCCGAGCTCCATGCACGGTTTGAGACGGAAATCATCCGGCAGAGGATCTTTGCGGGAAAAGAGACATTGATGGCGGACATCATCCGCGAGTATCGCGACATCGCTGCCTGCCGCACAGAGACATCGGAGGTGAGACTGAAGCAAGGGCCGGGCGGTCTGTTTGACATGACGCTCCTGCTCAGTCTGTTGCGGGCCGCCTGGGAGATCTACGAGCCGGGAGACGCCCGGGCGCTTCAGATTCTCGGACGCAAGAATCCTGCGCGGGTCCCGGAGTTCAAAGCGCTTCACTGGGCCCGCAAATACCTCACCGATGTCAGCGGCATTCTCAAGCTGACAGTCAATGCGGAGAGCATCAGCGACGCCGTGGACTTGCGTTACGCGGTCATTCTTTTGGGCTTGGAAAGCCCCCGCCTGCTGCGGGAGTCTGTGCTGTTTCAGATGAAGCGGGTCAGCGGGATCGCCGAGCGTCTGATACGGGATCTCGAAAGATGACGTCCGGGCTAAACTAACACACATTTTCCTTTTTCAGACTTTCCATGATCCCCTTCAGGCGGGAGGTGACGAAGGCTTCTTCCGTGGTGCCCAGGGATTCCCGGATGGCAGCCAGTTCCGCGGCCAGCAGGCCTTTGAGACTGGCCAGTAGCTCCTGCTTACGGGTTTGCTCCCCGATGAGCTCGAAATTCTCCCGGAGCGCTTCGAGAGCCAGGGTGCCGTCGGGGAGGAGAAAGATCCCTTTGAACAGCACCGGGTGATCCTCTTTGATCTCTTCCAGATAGTGTGACAGATTCCGGTCCCCCAGTTTGCCCACCTTGTCGGTCAGATAGCGGTAAGCGTAGGCAAAGAGAAGATTGTAGCAGCGGCTGGTCCTCTCGAAGAAATCCCAGGTCCGCTTCTCCTCGAGCAGGGCGATCTCGGTATCCTGCATCCGCCGGATCAAATTGGCACACAGGAGGGCCATCAGCGTGCGGCAGGTCTCGAAATCGTTGCCGCCCACCCGGGAGCAGATCGCCGCGACCGAGTTGAGACCGTTGATGTGCGCAAGCACCGTCTTCTCCGGGTCGGTCAGCTCGATTTCGACCAGCTTCTTCTCCGACCCTGCGGCCATCTCGAAAACGGTGTCGATGCCCGAGAGGGTCTGCAGGATACGTTTCCAATCGCTCATCCGTTCCACGCCCCGGAGGATCAGCTCGGGGGTGTTGATGTCCAGGGTAATGACCTCTTTCAGCAGGTTCTCTTGCTCGTGGAAGGTGTAGTGCCCCTCCGGTTCGTCGAAGAGGTTGTACACGATGGTGCGAACCTGGTTCATGACCCCCTCTTTGATCTCGTCTGTGCTCAGCGCCCCCATCTCAATGAGGATCTGACCGAGCCTCATCTTTTCGCTGACCTTTCCGGCGGCCTCGATGAAATCGGGGGCCTTTATTCTCCCCTCTCGAAAGAGGATATCGCCGAGGCGATCGGTCCGGCTGTTGGACGAGGCAAAGACGATCCGGCCGCGATGGAGATAGACCTTCTTTTCCCGTGAGAAGAAGGTCCATTCAAAGACACCGGTGGACCGGGAAACGGAGAGGGCGTGAAATATTTCCGGCACAGATGTGTCCGATAGATCGCCCGTCAGGTTGATGGCTTGGCCTGCCATGGGTATCGAGTTCTTCAGAGGTTGGTTATTTCGGAAACCGGCGGTGGCGGCCGGGTCAGGATGCATCGAACAGTTTAAATCTATCATAGAACGGCGCCGCTGACAACAGAGCTCTCATCTGCCCGATCGCCGCAACGCTTCCGGAGAAATGGGCGTGGTGCCTCGGGAGCGCCGTCACTTCTCAGGGAGCCGGCGGGTCGCCGCCGGGGTTTCCCGTGTATCGCGCAAAGACGTGGTACAGCTCACGGGCGTTCTTGACGTCACGGAAGGGGAACCGAACCCCGCTGGGGTAGAGAATAAAGGGGGTGTTCTGCATGCCGCCGATACCGCCATGTCCGCCCATCTGTTCCTCGAAGTTAATGACCCGGGAGTCGCTGTAGGCACCGTAGAGGACCAGATCCCCCGCCTCGGGCATGGCCATTTGTGTGAGGATTTCCTGCTCGATATACTCGGCGTCCTCGAAGGGCTTCAGGGGGTCCTCGCCGTCGACCGTCTTGGCACCATTTCGGTAAAACACCCGGCCCTGCCTGGAGAGAATCAGCGGCTCTCCGTTGGAGCTGCAGACGATAAGTCCGATCCCTTCGTGCCGGACCAGGGCACCGACCAGTCCCGGATAGACCCGTTCGATCTCTTCCAGGTCGACCCGGTCCGGGGAGAAGTTGAAATAGATATTGGACATGGGGCTGGAGTTCAAGATGGAGATGCTCTCCTTGGAGGTTTTACGTTCCTCCTGACCGATATTGCGTTCGATGTAGCGGGCGAGGTTTTTGAACATCCGCCTCATGAAGAAGAGATTCTGGTCTGCAAAGCCTTGCAGCGTTGAGCTCAGGGCCAACATGAGGTAGTCCTTGACGTGTTCGCCCCCGCCGTACTGGGTGATGCGCCCCTCTTCCACCTTGGAATAGATGAAGTTCTCCAACGATTCGCCGTACTGATACCGAAACGGAATAGAGGGATGCTGCCCGTGGTCGGAGAGAACGAATACATCGTAACGCATCCCCCGCTTCTTCTTCAGGGTCCGGTTGACGACTTTCCGGATCCCCTTGTCGATCACCCGCAGCGCTTTGAGGGCATACTTGGTCTCCGGTCCCCGCTGGTGAGCGGCTTCGTCGTAGCCGTTGTAGGTCAGGTAGATGGCGCGCTTTCCCCGGTTGATATCGATCAGGGCGCCCATGGTGGCCACTTCAAAAAAGAGTACGTTGGAGAAGATCCGAACGATCGGAAAGAACCCCTCGCTTTTCTGCGTCCGGCCCTTGAGGCGTATCTCCAGGTATTCGAAAAGCTCCCGGCTCAGCTCCAGCACCGAGGATGCGAGGGTGCGCAGCAGGGGGACGATGTTGAGAAAGATGAGCAGAAAAATGGCCAGGCCGGAGAGCCGTTTCTGCATGTCCTGTGTCAAAAAGGTGCTGAGCGTAAAGACCGATCGTGTCGCACCGCCGGAGATAAGATTCACATAACTGCTTCCCCCGTGCAGGATGCCCTGTCTGTCTTTGGAGATCCTTTTTTCCATCATTCGGGCCGACAGGGGGTTCTTGAAGGAAATGAGGGTATCGTCCTTTTTTCGCAACCAGCGGAACGCGGGGATCTCGCCGTTCTCTCCGTACATGATGCCGCTTTGCGTGGCCGGGGTATTGCCCGGAATGCCGCAGCGGTATCGGCTGACGTTGAAGTGCCCCGATGCCAGCAGACTCTGGAGATAGGGCATATGGCCTTCGGAAACGGCCTTCATCAGGATCTGATGGGGCAGGCCGTCGATCTGCATAATAATAAAGCCATCTCCCCGTGCTCCCTCTTTCCACTCCTTGGTCTTTTCCCGGAGCGACGAACGGAGGACGCGAAGCGTGCTTTGTTTTTCAAGGACGGGCGATGCACCCGCCGGGACGGTTTGGTTCATGGCTCAGGCCGGGTCGTTGAGTTCGAGGACCTGGCCGTCGTAGGCCAGGGCCATGCCCGACGGCAGGTTCCGGTTAACGTCATCGTGATCAAGTTGGTGGGCCATGTGGGTGAAGAGGGTCTGCTTTGGCCGGAGCTTCCGGGCTGCCGCCATGGCCTGATCGAGGGAGAAATGGGTCGGGTGCGGACGATCGCGCAGGGCGTCGAGCACCAGCACGTCGAGCCCCTGCAGGAGCGTTTCGCTTTCGGGGGGGATACTGTTGCAGTCGCCCAGATAGGCGAACCCGCCGATGCGGTACCCCAGGATGGTCTGCTTGCCGTGTCCGATGGGCACGGGCACGATTTCTCGCTCGAAGAGCCGAAAGGGCTCGCGGGTGACATGGGTGGCGATCCGGGGGGCAAAGCTTTCACGCTCTTCCTCGGGGACGAATATGTAGGGAAATTGCCGGTGAATAGTGGCAATGGTCTCCTCGTTTCCGTAACAGGGTACCGGGGCTGCGTTGTGATAGCTGAAGATCCTGATTTCATCGATGCCGTGCACATGATCGGCATGGGCGTGGGTAAAAAGAACGGCGTCCACCCGCCCCACCCGGTACCTCAAAGCCTGCTCACGGAGATCCGTGGCGGTGTCGACGAGAATATTGCGACCGTCCAGTGTGACCAGAATGGAGGAGCGAAGCCGCTTGTTTTTCGGGTTGGACGAGCGGCACACCGGGCAGTCGCAGAGAATGGACGGCACCCCCGATGACGTTCCGGTTCCAAGAAAGAGGACCCTCATGGCAGTTCTCCGGGATCGGCCCGCACCACCCCCAGGCGACTTGGCCGCGCTGGTCACAATTTATCGCAAGGGGGGGCGGAAAGTCAACGGCCCAGCCCGAATATTGCATGAGTCAGTCTATTACGAGGCCGAATAAGCGCCTTGCCTACGGCGCTTCTAATACCTCTGGGGCCTCTCATCACGATCACTCATGCAATATTCGGACTGGGGGTTGGCCTTGCAATGGCTGCGGGCTTCTTCTATAATACGGCCCGTCGGGAGGTGGCCATGATACGGACTGCATGGGTTTGGTTGGTCGGCGTCTTTCTAACGCTGGTCGCGGGGAGTCTGCTGATCTTTCTTTCCTTTTTCGACCGGAGCGGAAAAAGCCTGCATTTCTTTGCAAGGCTCTGGGCGCGAGGCATTCTGGCCGCCGCGGGCGTCACGGTGCACGCCGCGGGTACCGAAAACGTCCTGGGTGACGGCTCGAAGATCCTGGTGTCGAATCACCAGGGATATTTTGATATCTTCGCGCTATTCGCCGAAGTCCCGCTGAGTTTTGGCTGGGTCGCCAAGAAGGAGCTCTACCGCATTCCCGTGTTCAGCCTTGCCATGAAGCGCTTCGGCAATGTCCTCATCGATCGATCCAATCGGGAAGAGGCACGGCGAAGCCTGGAGGCAGCGGCCGAACAGATCCGCCGGGGCCAGTCCATTCTCATCTTTGCGGAAGGAACCCGTTCACCCGACGGCAGCGTTCAGGCTTTCAAGAAGGGGTGCTATTATCTGGCCAAAGCCTCGGGTGCCCCCGTGGTCCCCATCAGCATCTCCGGAAGCTACCGTGTGATGCCCAAAGGAAGTTTTCGCCCGAAGCCCGGGACGATTCATCTGGTCATCGGGCGGCCCCTGCATTATGGGGAGGCGGCTGCGGGCGGCTCCAACGGCTTCCTTGGGCATCTTCGGCAGACGATCATCACCAACCAGGTTCCCGCGTCGTAACACACGGTGACCGGCCGGTCACGATTTTGCTTTATCCCGGTAAGCCTGCAGACATTCCTTGCTGCAGAAATAGTGCGTCTCACCTCGAATCGTTTTGCGCAGTGCCCGGGTCTGGGGGATGAAGGTTTCGCAGTTGGGGTCCTGCACCATGGACTCAATCTGCTTCTCTGGATGGTTTCGGCCACCGAGCTTCGGCCGCGATGGGAAGAAAGTCTTCCAGAGCAGGTAGAACAGCACTCCCCAGAGAATGGCGATGACAAGGCGCCCCACGGCAACTCCTATCTGAACCCGGTCCCATCCGCGGCCTCTTCGGCTTCGACTTCCAGAACGTCCAGCGTGAGATGCTCCCGCCAGAGTAGGAAAAGCCCATAGAGGATGATTGGCACAATCAACAGAAAATGGGAGAGAATGGCAAAACTGAGCCCCGCCTCCTCAGGGATTTGAAAGGCTGCAAGGCCGGCCACCACGGCGGCGTGGTAGGTGCCCACGAAGCCCGGTGAGGCGGGAATGGCCACGGCCACGGCCTGAACGACCAGCAGATAGTAGGGGACGTAGCCCGGCAGGTCGATCCCGAAGGCTTTCAGCATGAGCCCGTTACCCAGTCCGTAAAGCCCCCACATGAGGGCAGAGTAGAAGAGGATCTGTACCAGATGCGCCCCGGGACGCACTGCGCCTAGGCCCGAAACAAAGGCGTCAAGGAGCGCGAGAATCTTCTCGCTCCACTTCTGCGGAAAGGCCTGCAAACACCATCGGACGGCGTCGAGGGTTCGCTCGGTCTTCATTCTCAGCAGCGTGAGAAAGCCCAGAATGCCGACAAAGGTGAGGCAGAGAACAACGCCCGCCGCCTGCAGGGCGGTGGCATACACGGCATCGAGTGCGCTGTCCGGGCCGGAAATCATGATGAGCACGCCCACCAGGATGACCAGAACAGTGAATATATCGAAGAGCCGCTCCACCACGATGGTGCCGAAGGCGCCGCTCTTGGAGACGGGCTCTTTCTGCCCGATGAGGTAGGCCCGGATCAGTTCACCCATCCGTGCAGGAAGCACGTAGTTGGCCATGAAACCGATCATGGTGGCCGAGAAGAGGTTGCGCATCGCTGCGCGATGCAGCGGCGCCATGATGAAGCGCCATCGGTAGGCCCGAACGAACATGCCCAGCAGCACGAGGGCGAGCATGGGGACACAGTAAAGATAATTGGCCCGGCGGAAGGCCTCTGCCAGTTTGGTGAAATCGGTTCTGACCAGCAGGAGTGCGATCAGGGCGCTGCTGAGGACGAGCCCCGTCCAGAGGCTCCTACGGTATTTTTTCATGGGGCGTCTCGCTGCGCCCCTGTTCCCGGAGGACGCGCTTGGCCTTTTCGACGTCCTTGTGGATCTGCCGGATCAGGGACTCCTTGCTGTCATAGGTGAGTTCATCGCGCAGGCGTTTCAGATAGAGAACTCGGACAAACTGGCCGTAAATGTCGGCGTCAAAATCGAAGATGTGTACTTCGATGGTCATCTTCCCCTCCCCGAAGGTTGGGTGGGTGCCGATACTGGCCACCCCGTCGAGCCGACGCCCGCCCGTCTCCACCTGCACCGCGTACACACCTCGTTTCGGAAAGGTCTGATTGTGGACGAGGAGATTGGCTGTCGGGAATCCGAGGGATTTGCCGCGATGGTCTCCGGGCACGACGGTCCCCTCGCTCGCATAGAAGCGGCCCAGCATCTCGGCCATCTTCTCGACTTCGCCTTCACGGACGAGCTCGCGCAGGCGAGTGGTACTGACGACCTCGCCTTTGAGTGCGTGGGCGGGGACCACCGTCACGGTGAACCCGTAAGTTTCCCCCAAACTCTGGAGGGCGTCGGTGGTTCCCTGCTTGCCTCGTCCGAAGGCAAAATCATATCCTACGAAGATCTCTTTGACGCCCACCTGGTCTACCAGAATCTGTTTGACGAAATCCGCCGGCGGGGTGGCGGCAAACTCCCGCGTAAAATCCGCACAGATCACCACGTCAATTCCGAAGGATTCGAAGAGTTCCATCTTCCGCCGGAAGGTGTTGAGCAGAGGCGGGCAGGTCGACGGCGAAAGGACCATGAGGGGATGAGGCTCGAAGGTGAAGATGACGGCGGTCCCCGACTTTTCCCGCGCCCGCTCGATCACTCGGCCGTAGATCTTCTGGTGTCCGAGATGCACGCCGTCGTAGTTGCCTAGGGTCAGCACCGGATAGGGATAACGCCGCCTGATCGTTTCGGGATTCCGGACAATTTCCATGGGCACCTTTTCATTCGGAAGGGGGCGCTGCCGGTCCGCCGGGGGCCGGGTGGGAGCGGCTGCACCGCGACGGGGGTGTCTATCGCTTCTTCTCTCTCACCCGTTCCGACAGATAAGCGAAATCGGTCTGTTCCAGAACGGTCACGACATTGGTTTGAATCTGGTCCCAGACCTCGTGGAGGGCGCAGCAGTTCTGATGTTCGCAGATATCCTCACCTTCAAGACAACGGTTCAGGAGAATGGGGCCTTCCAGGGCTTCGATGACTTCCTTCATTCGAATCTCCTCCGGCGGTTTCGCCAGAGAGAAGCCGCCCTTCTTGCCGCGATGAGATCGAATGATGCCGGATTTCGCCAGGATCTGGAATATCCTAGCAAGGAATCCTTCTGGAATGCTCATTTCTTCTGCGATTTCGCTGACGACGCAAAGAGTATTCCGGGGCTGCATGGACAGGTACAAAATGCCGCGCAGGGCGTAATCGGCAGCCCGCGTCAGTTCCATGGGCTCCTCCCGCGTAAATAGGACAAAGGAGATAAATTTTATTTTGTTTTGGAAGTTAGCCCGATCGGGACGGTCCTGTCAAGGGAAAAGGGGGGACGGGGGCGTGCTCTTTCGCACCCGACCAAAGGGAAGGCCGGCCGGCTTATTCTTCAAGGAAATCCTCACTGGCTTCATTGAGATCGATGATTTTCTCACCGAGGAGATAATCCTTGGTCCTGTACTTTGTAATATTGCCGATTTTTCGGATGATATCGGTCATCTTCCCGATCGATTCGTAGATAATTTCCATCTCACGGCTCGGGGGTATCTGCTGTTTCTCCAGAGATTCCTCCAGGAGCTTGGCCTGGCAGTTGATCACGGTCAGGGGCTGGTTCAGCTCGTGCGCCGCGGCACCGGCCAGCTGCATGACCGCGATCTTCTTCTCCTGTTCCACCAGCCTGTCCTGCACCCTCTTCAGGCGCAGCGCTGCCTTCACCCGGGCCAGCAGTTCTACGATGACGAAAGGCTTCTTGACGTAGTCCACGGCCCCTGCTTCCAGGCCCTGCTGCAGGTTCTCGGGTTCATGCTTGGCGGTCAGCATGATGACCGGGATTCCCTTGGTCTGCTCCTCTCCCGTCAGCGCCCGGCAGGTCTCGATGCCATCCATGCCGGGCATGACCACGTCCATGAGAATCAGGTCCGGTGCCAGCTCCCGAGCGATGCGGATCCCCTCCTCGCCAGTGCACGCCGTCAACACCTCATAGGTGTTGTATTCCAGAACGGTTTTCAGCACTTCCACATTGTCTGTGGAGTCGTCTACGACAAGAATACGGGCCGGCATGGAATTCCTCTTGCGGGGATACGCCCCCTGTCCGTCTTTAATATCTCGACTCCGGTCGCTCTGTCAACCGGATTCGGAGGGTTTCACTCACTTGCGAACCAGGTCATAGGACTTGTTGCCGAGACCCAGTTCGCAGGCCGCATCGATATGTTTCTGACCGTTGGCTTCGTGGAGCAGCAACATAACGTCTTCACCGCGTGTGATGCCCTTGTCTTCGGCCGCCGAGCCCGGCAGCGGTGGGCTTTCCCGCAGCAGGTCCAGGGACGCCTGATCGACGGCGACGATGTCGTCGGACACCAGAATGCCCAGGTCCTGAATCACCGGGACATCGGCCATCGGCATGCAGTCGCATTCGGGCTGGATTTCGAGTAGAAAATTGATGTACAGAATCCGCCCCTTCTTGAAGGTGGAGAGAACGGCCCCGGCCGACTCGGCCAGTCCCTGGTGAAACCGGTCATCGTTCATCGGCATGTGGAGGGCCTCCTCGGGACAGACCCGGACACAGCGGCCGCAGCGCCAGCATCTTTTCTGGTTGTAATGGAACCGTTCATTTTCAAAGGAGCAGACTTCCAGCGGGCAGACCTCGACACACTGGTCGCACCGGGTGCAAAGCGCCTCTTTCCATGAGATCTCGCCCTCCGTATGGTGGGCATGCATCCCCCCGCGGCCGTGCTTCCAGTCGTTGCTTCTGCTCGAGCCCGACAGTCCCCCCATGGCCAGGTTCTTGATGGCCCCGCCGATGCCGGCATTGACATGTCCCTTGAAGTGGGAGAGGACAATCATGCTCGGCACGTCGTAGATAGCCGATGCCACGAGGACTTCCCCCTGCTCTTTGCCTGCCGGCACCAGAACATTGTCGTTCCCGAAAATCCCGTCGGCCATCACCAGGGGGGCGCCGCAGGAGAGGTGGTTGAGTCCGTTTTCATTGGCCACCTTCAGGTAGTCCAGGCCGCGAATGCGAACCGTGTCGGTGACGAAGGGTTTGCCCCCGGCCCGGATGACCCCGTCCACGACCTTTCGGATGAAGAGGGGGCGGACCACGCGATGGGCTCCTTCCGATCCAAAGTGAGTTTTCACGGCCACCGGTGCTTTCTTCTTCATGCAGCGCGACAGGGGCAGCTCTTTCAGGAGCGTTTCCAGGCGCCCCGCCAGGCTCTCCTTGTAGGACCACTTGGTGGCTCTGGCCGAAAGCCAGACAACTTGACTCTGTTCCATGGGCAGACTCCTATCCGCCGGCTCCTCGGCAGGTCCGCACCGGCCGCCGCTGTCAGGCCGGGCGGACGCGCGCGAAGGGCTATTTGCCGAGGCTTGCCCGGTAGACCTGGTTCTTCGGGATTCCGTAGGTCTCGGCCACGATCCGGACGGCATCTCTCCGGGTCACCTTCTGCTCCCGGATCACTCGGGCAATCTCTTCCGCAAGGTTCAGGTTCTCTCCCGCAGGGTTGTCCAAAGAGGCACCCGCCACCACCAGCGTGAATTCCCCGCGGACCCTGGGTTTGGACTGTAGATGGGTGACGGCGGCCTCGAGGGTGCCCCGAAAGATCTCTTCGTGCAGCTTGGTCATCTCCCGGACCACGGCAATGCGCCGGTTGCCGAAGGCCGCTGCCATCGCCTCCAGGGCGTCGAGAACGCGGTGCGGCGCCTCATGGATGATGATCGTTTCGGAACGGGCGCTGAGGGCCTCCAGCCTTTCACTCCGGGCGCCCTTGCGGGTCGGCAGATACCCGGCAAAGTAGAAACGATCCGTGGGCAGCCCGGAGACCGAAAGCGCCGCGGTGACAACCGAAGGGCCCGGGACGGCCAGGACCGCGATCCCCTCGGACAGGGCGTCCGCCACGAGGCGGTACCCGGGATCGGAAATGCCCGGTGTCCCAGCGTCCGAGATGAGGGCGACATCCATGCCCTCCATGAGCCGGCCGAGGATCCGTTTTCGTTTTCGTTCGCTCGTGTAGTCGTGGTAGCTCGTCGCCGGCGTGGAGATCTGATAATGGTTCAACAGCCGCCGGGAACGACGGGTGTCTTCGGCGGCAACGAGCCCCACCGACTTGAGCACGCGAATCGCCCGCAGGGTGATGTCTTCCAGATTTCCAATGGGCGTGGCCACGATATAGAGTTTGCCTGTCTCCATCCCGAAGCAATTCTTTCAGAAGAGCAGGAGCCAAGCCATCTGCACGAGACCGATGCAGAATCCGAGGACCGCTCCGACCGTTTCGATATAGGTGAGTTCCTTGGCAATGAGGGCCATCAGAACGGCCTCGAGCTTTTCCATGTCGAAGCTGTCCACCCGCTCCGACACCACTTTCTTCAGCTGAATGGAGCCCTGGAATTTCTCCACCAGGCCTCCCTTGTGCTCATGAACCTTGGCGATGACGGCCCGGGAGACGATCCGTTTGACCTGCCGTACGACCTCCTGGCCGATTAACCCCACGATGGGGGTGTTGAGGATCCGATGGATGCGGCTGTCCCGAAGCCGGGCTTCGACGGTCTGTGCCACCGCCCGTTCCACCTCTTCTTCCCACTCCACCTCATCGATGAACCGGCCGATGTCCTCGGCGGTCAGCAGATCCCGTTCCACCGTGCGCGCAATGCTCTGGGCGAACTCTTTTCTACGCTTGGGAAGGAGGCCCTGCAGCCTCCAAAAAAGAACACGCACCGGCCGGTGGGGCCTGAAGAGCATCTTGATGGCAATGTAATTGGTGATCCATCCGATAACCGCACCGACGACCGGGAGCATCAGGTACCGCCAGTCCAATGGTCTCTCCTGTTTTGATTCGGCCCAACCGAGAGAGGCGCCCATTCGCAAATTCGGCGGCCTTCCCGCGCCGGCGAGTGTCCGCATCAAGGTGCGTGCCTGAGGCGTCCCTCCCGTGCGACATCACACGAAGCGGCGCGCACGGGAAACCGCGTCGCCATCTTCTCGATAGCTCACCCCGCTGACGAACGGGGCCACTATAGCAACAAACCTTGCGAGGGCGCAATCCCTATCCGTTTGGCACAGGGCTGGCGCCTCCCCGTCCGTCCGAGACTTCGAAACTGCCGGTGCCGGTGCGTCAAGTCCCCGGGCCCGGGGGAAGATGCCCTGTGCCATCGGGCGGCGGGAGAAGCGCCCACAGCGGGCCGCCAATGGTGACCCGTCCCTCCCGGGGCAGCGCGCCGGAACCTGGTTCGCCGTCCCACTCGTAGGGGACCCCCTTGGGTGCGTGCCAGGCGAGACGATCCGTCTGGGTGCTCTTGAGGCCCGCGGCCATCGAACGGAGAGGTCCGGCCCGTGCGAGGAGAATTCGCACGATGTCCAACAGGCTGCGGATCCAGGTGACTTCAAAGAGTCCGTCATCCATGCGCGCCGCGGGATCCAGCACAAAACCGCCGGCGTAGGTCCGCGTGTTGCTGATGACCACCGCCCGGAGTCGCTCGGAGGCGGTGGGCGGGCCACCGTCCCTTTCGGCCGGTATTTGAACCGTAAGCCCCACGGGCATCCGATAGAAAAGACGGCGCACCAGATGCAGGCCGTAGAGTGCGAACTTGAGGCCCGTGGAGCGGCGAACCGCCGTGAACCAGGGGGTGCCGGCTGAGCGCACATAGTCGGAGAGTACCTGCCCGTCAAGTCCGAGTCCGAAGTAGTTGCAGCAGCATCCCACCCCGGACACGTCCAGCACATCCACAGTCCGGGGCCAGCCCGACAGCACGACGGCGAGTGCGCGCTGAAGCGACACGAGGGATCGGGACATTCGGGGGTCGTAGAGTCCGAGACTTCGGGCCAGGTCGTTTCCGGTCCCGAGGGGAATGAGCCCGAAGCGGGCCGATCCGCCGGCCTGCACAATGCCGCGGACCACCTGTGAGGCTGTTCCGTCCCCGCCGACGGCGACGAGCGTGCCGTAGTCGGTGCAGGCCGCCTGCGCCTGTTCTGTCAGGTTGTGCGGGTCGGTGAACATCAGATCACAGCGTGCGCGCGCTTCGGGCAAGGCCTCTGAAAGGAGCGTCTCCAGGCGGATTTTGGTGGAGGCTCCCGTCCCGCTTCCCGCTGCCGGGTTGACGAGAAAAAGAATTTCATCGTTCATGGAGACGGCCCCCTCGCTCCGATGACGAGCGAATCGCGCGGCTGCAGGACGCATCCTCCCTGCGGTGGTGTCAGTCGGGCCCGGAGCATCCGGGCAATCTGTTCGCCCCGGTTCCCCCGGCTCTTCCATAGAAGGAGACTCGCCGTTCGGTCATGGTATCTGAGGAGCAACCGGTCGAGGAGCCTGCGCTTTTCAAAGGCGACCGATGAGAGGCCGGTCAGGAGAATCTCCGAGCGGACCACCCGGAAACGCCGCCGGGTCACGAAGAAAAGGTGCCGCCCCGACAGGTAGACCAGTCCGACATAATAGCGCCCCGGTGCCAGCCCTTCTCCGGAGACCGCCCGCACACAGAAGGTGTCATCCGTGTCGCTGAGATTGTCAGGGAGATGGGGCTTCAACGCCTCCGGGATTTTGTCAAAGAGAGTTTCCTCCGGCGCCGGGCCGCCTTTCGAAAAAACAGAGCGGACAAGCGCCGCCAGCGCCAGAAACTCGACGCGAAGCAGGCGGATCAGCGGAGGCAGGAGCAGCGCCGCAAGGGTTATGAAAAGAACGGTCCAGCCCAACATCACCACGGGGTGTTTCACGGCCAGCCATGTGCCGGCAACCACCATGGCATCCTCAGTCAGGCTGACGCCGGTATTGCTGAACGGCTCGGGGCTCTGATTGACGACGAGCCGGAGACCGGCCTTGGTTGCATGGGAGGTCAGGGCTACCCCGCCGCAGAGCAGAAAAACAGCCAGCTGGATTGCGGGATCGACGGTTCCCAGCGCCGAAGCGCCGAGGATTGCCGCCCCCAGCGGGCGAATTAGCGAGTGGCAGGCGTCCCAGAGGGTGTCGACCCACGGGATCTTGTCGGCGAAGAACTCCAAACAATAGGCCACTGCCGCCGCCGTGATCACCGCAGGGTGGGCCAGTATTTCCAGGTCGGCAAGATTCGGCGGCAGCGCGAGCAGCTCCATCCGGATCCCGAGACCGACGGTGAGAACCGTGGCGTAGAGGTTCAATCCGGACACGAAGGCAAGGCCCATGACTGAGCCGAGCAGCGAGAGAGCGTTCATTTGGATCCTCTAAAATCGCCTTAGCCGTTTCGGATGGTGCACAGCCGCTTGATTCGTCTCATTTGACGGATTGTGACGGCATGCTATTCGATTCCCCTAAAATACCGGAAACACCGGTCCGCAGCAACTGCTTCTGGCCGGCAGGACCGCTGAGCGGGCATTGTACCGCGACCGCGGCGTTTCCGCAGCGAACGGGTCCGCGTGCAGGAGAGGGGTGCTGTTTGACAGGGCCCGTCGGCTCTGCTACATTACAACCGCCAACCGTGGGGGAGTCGTATGCACTGAGAGTCCCGTTGCGACGGGAGACCCCTTGAACCTGATCTGGTTGATACCAGCGGAGGGAACGGTTTGGAGGGGTCTTCCTTTCGGGTGTCCGTGTCACTCGCTCCAAATCCAACCGATCCTCATTCCCTGTCAGGTCCGAAAATGCTGCTCCACGAAAGGGTGCCGAAGGAGCTGCATGAAAATCAAGGTCAACGAGACCGTGCGCGAGTGTGAGGAGACGGCGACCCTCCACGGCGTGTGCGAATGGTACAAGCCCGAAGCCGACGTACTTATCCTCAACGGTTTTCCCGTGTCTGAGGACCACTCCCTGTGCAGCCGGGATGAGGCGGTGCTGCTCAAGAGCCGGAACGTGCCTGCGATTTTTCAGGATGCCCGGATTATTGCGGAAGCCTTCGATGGCCCCGAGGCCAAGGCCATGCTCATCAACACCGTCCTGGAGAGGGTGCCCGAGGCCTTTGTCGTCGGTGTGTCGGGTCTGGCCGGCTATGGGCCTTGCGATGGTCTGGACATCCGGCGTTTCTCGGAACGTTGCTTCGTGGTCGGCGACGGCGTGAGCGCCGCGGGGCCGGGAGTGGGGCTCATGTCTCCCCGGGTGGGTGTGGCGGCGCATCATCAGGCCAATGTGGTGTTGCGGCTCCTCCTGGATGAGGAAGGGGTTCGGGGATGATTCCGACGAAAGAGATCTTTGCCATCGACGAGAAAGAGATCCACGCGCTCATCCGGGGCGGCCGGGCCGGGCGTCACGACGTGTCCCGGATCCTGGCGCGAGCGCGAGAGGGCAGGCGGCTCGGCCTGGCGGAAATTGCCGCTCTCTTAAGCGTCGAAGCGCCCCGAGATCTTGAAGCGATCTTTCAGGGTGCCCGGGAGGTCAAAGAGCAGGTCTTCGGAAAGCGGATCATTCTGTTCGCTCCGCTCTACCTTTCAAACCGTTGCGCGAACAATTGTCTTTACTGCGGATTCCGCCGGGAAAATCGGGAGGCGGCCCGCAAAACCCTTTCCGTCCCGGACGTTGTCCGGGAGGCCGCCTTTCTCTTCGAACAGGGGTACCGCCGGCTCCTCCTGGTTGCGGGAGAGACGCAGGGGGATGCATCCCTCGCGTATCTGTGCGACGCGGTGGAGGCCATTTACCGCGAGACCCCCATGCGGATGGTGCATGTCAACGCGGCGCCCCTTTCGGTGGAGGGCTTTCGGAGGCTCAAGGGTGGCGGCGCGGGTGTTTATCAGTGTTTTCAAGAGACCTACCATGTGGCCACCTATCGCCGCATGCACCCCTCGGGCCCCAAGCGGGATTATGCGTGGCGGCTGTCGGTGATGGACCGGGCCATGGAGGGAGGCTTCGGCGATGTGGGGATGGGGGTCCTCTTCGGACTTTATGACTACCGGTTTGAGGCCCTTTCGGTTGTCGCCCACGCCCTGTATCTGGAGCAGGCCTTCGGGGTCGGGCCCCATACGGTTTCGGTTCCGAGACTCCAGCCTGCGCCGGGGGCAGCCCTGAGCCGTGCACCCCATCCCGTGTCGGACGCGGTCTTCAAAAAGATTGTCGCCGTCTTCCGCTTGGCCCTTCCCTATGCGGGGGTGGTGGTCTCCACACGGGAGGGGGCGACCCTTCGGGATGCAGTGATCCGCATCGGTGCGTCCCAGATCAGTGCAGGCTCCCGGACGGACATCGGCGGATACGCCGACGGAGCGGAGCGGGCGGGAACACCGCAGTTCTCGCTACGCGATTCGCGCTCCCTCGACGAGATGGTCCGGTCCGTACTCGAGGCGGAATTACTGCCGAGTCTTTGTACAGCCTGCTATCGCACCGGTCGGACCGGAGAGCATTTCCGTCGGGCCGCCGAATCGGGGGCGCTCCAGGAGCGTTGTCTGGCCAACGCCCTGCTCTCCCTGATGGAATACCTGCAGCGCCATGGGAGCGCCGGGAGCCGTGCGGCCGGTTTGCAGCGGATCGAGGCGGTGCTGGAGGAAGTGCCAGATGAAGCGCTGAGGCGGCGATTGGCGGACCGGCTCGATCGGGTCCGGCGTGGGGAAGCAGATTTGCATCAGTGAGGGGATGATGAAAATCTATGTGACTCGTGAGGCGGGGGGTAGGGACGGAGGACGGAGGACAGAGGACGGAGGACAGAGGACAGAGGACGGAGGACAGAGGACAGAGGACGGAGGACAGAGGACAGAGGACAGAGGACGGAGGACGGAGGACGGAGGACGGAGGACAGAGGACAGAGGACAGAGGACAGAGGACAGACGGCTGAAGGCTGAAGGCCAATCACGCCTATAGGCGGTGCCATAAATAAATCGGGATACAGAAACAGAAAGGGAAGAATCATGGAAGACACGTTGGTCATTGCGGGCAATGCGTTTCGTTCACGCCTCTGGATCGGGACGGGTAAGTACAAGGATTTTGAAGAGACGCGCCTTGCCGTTGAGGCGTCGGGTGCGGACGTGGTGACGGTGGCGGTGCGGCGGGTGAACATCACCGATCCGAGCAAGGAGAATCTGCTCGAGACTATCGACCCGAACCGGTACAAGATCCTTCCGAACACCGCCGGGTGTTTTACGGCGGAGGATGCGATCCGCACGGCCCGGCTCGCGCGGGCCGCGGGGGTCTCGGACATGGTAAAACTGGAAGTCATCGGCGACCCCAAGACCCTCTTCCCCGATAACGAAGCGCTTTTGGAGGCCACGCGGGTGCTCGTGAAGGAGGGCTTCATTGTTTTCCCCTACACCAACGACGATCCGATCATGGCGAAGAAGCTGGAGGACGCCGGCGCCGCCGCGGTCATGCCCCTGGGGGCCCCCATCGGATCGGGGCTCGGGATCTGCAACCCGTACAACATGCGGATCATCCTGGAGACCGTTTCGGTCCCGGTCATTGTCGACGCCGGGGTCGGCACCGCGTCGGACGCCACCATCGCCATGGAATTGGGAGCCGATGCGGTTCTCATGAATACGGGTATCGCCGAGGCCCGGGAGCCCATTGTCATGGCCGAAGCCATGAAGCATGCCGTGGCGGCGGGGCGGCTCGCCTTCAAGGCCGGGCGCATCGCCAAGAAGCTCTACGCGTCGGCCAGCAGTCCGCTGGAAGGACGGATCCAATCGTGACGCACCCGGAGGCCTTCAGCGTTTATCTGATTACTGATCGGAAGCAGGGGCGGGCCGACGCGCTCGTTCCGGACGTGGCGGCGGCGCTTGCGGCGGGTATCCGGGCCGTGCAGCTCCGGGAGAAGGATCTGAGCGATCGGGAGCTCTTTGCCCTGGGTGTGGCGCTGCGGGACTGCACCCGGCAGGCCGGGGCCAGATTGCTGATCAACGACCGGGCAGACCTGGCCCTTGCGGTGGAGGCCGACGGGGTGCATCTGACCCGGACCAGCTATTCCGTGAGCGCCGCGCGCCGGCTCGTGGGAGAGTCCGGCATCATCGGCGTTTCAACCCATTCTGCGGACGAGGTGAGAGAGGCCGAAGCGGCGGGCGCCGACTTCGTGACGCTGGGGCCGATCTATGAAACGCCCTCGAAACGCCGCTATGGTCGCCCCCTGGGGATGGGCCCGCTGCGCGAAGCCGTGCAGTCGGTGCGAATACCCGTGCTCGCCATCGGGGGGATCAAACTGCCGGAGGCGGCGGCCGTGCTGCGTGCCGGCGCGGCCGGGGTGGCGGTGATCTCAGGGATTCTTGCGGCCCCGGACGTCAAAGCGGCAGCGGCGGGATTTGTGTCACGCTGCACAGCAGCACCATCGGAGAACCTGTGACCCCATGGGGTCACCAGTCGGCCGATCCACTCAGGGCGGCAGAGGGGGACCGCAGGGTTATCAAGGAAAGGAAAAGCGATGAACCAGATTTCTGCAGCACGTCAGGGGGAGATCACGGAGGCGGTCCGGCAGGTGGCCAAGCGCGAAGGGGTGGCGGCGGAGACACTGGTCGAGAGCGTCCGCCGGGGCCGTGCAGTGGTGCTCAAGAACCGGGTGCGCCTGCACGGGGAGCCTCTCGGCGTGGGGGAGGGGCTGCGCACCAAGATCAATGCCAACATCGGAACTTCCCGGGACCACGTGGACATGGAGGAAGAGCTGGAGAAGGCTCGGGTCGCTGTGGAAGCGGGCGCAGATACCCTCATGGACCTGAGTACCGGCGGAGACCTGCCGGGGATCCGGGCCCGGATCCTCTCGGAAACCCGGGTGCCCCTCGGTACCGTGCCCATCTACGAGGCGGCCCTGTTCGCGGCGGAGCAGAAGGAGGGGATCGTGCGAATGGACCCGGAGGATCTCTTTGCCGTGATTGAACGCCAGGCCGAAGAGGGGGTGGATTTTGTGACGGTGCACTGCGGGGTGACCCAGGGGGCGGTGGAGCGGCTCGCAAAGCAGGGGCGGCTTCTGAACGTGGTCAGCAGGGGCGGCTCTTTCCTGGTGGAGTGGATGCTGCACAACGAAAAAGAGAACCCCCTGTATGCGTCCTACGACCGCCTCCTCGACATCGCCCGGCGTTATGACCTCTGCCTCAGTCTGGGCGACGGAATGCGGCCGGGCTGTCTGGCCGATGCGACCGACCGGAGTCAGATCCATGAGCTCATTGTGCTCGGTGAGCTGACGCAGCGGGCCCTGGAGGCGGACGTGCAGGTGATGATCGAAGGGCCGGGTCATGTGCCGATCCAGGAGGTGGAGACGAACGTTCGAATTCAGAAAGCGCTCTGCAGCGGGGCCCCCTTCTATGTCCTGGGGCCTCTGGTCACGGATATCGCACCGGGGTATGATCATATCACCGCGGCCATCGGCGGCGCCGTCGCGGCGGCGGCGGGTGCCGATTTCCTCTGTTATGTAACGCCTTCCGAACACTTGCGGCTTCCCACTGTGGAGGATGTGCGGGACGGGGTGATGGCGTCGAGGATTGCCGCCCATGCCGGGGACATTGCCAAAGGCCTGCCCGGTGCCGTGCACCGGGACAGGGAAATGGCCCGGGCCCGCCGGTCCCTCAATTGGGAGGAGCAGATCCGGCTCTCCATCGACCCCGAACGGGCACGGCGTCTACGGGAGTCGTTGCCTCCCCAGGATGGGGAGGTCTGTTCCATGTGCGGCGAGTTCTGCGCCATCAAGGGGGTCAATGCTTATCTCGGGAAGAGCCCTTCTTCCTAAGACGTTCCACCGGGGGGGCTGCCCCGTCCCTGCGCCCCCACGAGCCGCAATTTCTGTTGCTCCGGTCGCCGCCTCGGTTTATGATGGAGACTATGAAAGGGGTGACCACCGAAGCCGAGCTGATCCACGCATTTCTCCAGATTGTCAAACAGGAAGGCGCCTACAAACTCATTCTGGAAGATGAGCGGAATAAGAAAGAGATCTACATCTCTGACCGGAACATCCTCTGCGCCTCCTCCAATCGCCTCCAGGACAAGCTTTCGGAGATTCTCTTCAGGGCAGGCAGGCTGACTCAGGATCAGTATATGCTCTCCACGGAGCTGAGCCTGGTGACCGGGAAAGCCATGGGTGAGATTCTCATGGGGGAAGGGTTGCTCTCCGAGCAGGCGGTGGCCGAGGCGCTGCGCTACCAGGTCCGGCTGGTCATGGCAAGCCTCTTCGACTACCCTGAATGGCAAATGCGGATTACCGCGGGTTCCCCGGACCAGGCGTTTCAGATTCTTCCGGATTACCCTCTCATGGATGCGCTCATGGCCGGGATCCGCAGCGTGGACAATCTGACCGTGCTCTATGAAGCGTTGCCCCCGAAGGACGCCGTTCTGGAAGTTGCCACCGAGGCTCAGGCCTCGATGCCCCGCGGCCGCTTCACGGCGGACGAGACCTTGTTGCTGAACCTGGTGGACGGTCAGCGGAGCCTTGCGCAGATCGAGTAGGCGTCCAAGATGTGGGAATACCGTTTTTTCAAGACGCTCTATCCCCTGGTGGCGCTGCGGCTGGTCCAGGTGCCGGACGCGTTGGCGGCGGAGAATGCCGTTTCGTCCTCCTTGGAAGCACTCTCTGCTGCGCCCCATATCGGTGAACGGTCGGGTCGGGTGGAGCCCAGCCGGCAGCGCGAGCCCGCCATCGACACGGACACGCTCCTGAAGGAGGCGAAATTCCTGATTTCAACCGAGAAATTCAGTGCCGCAGCCAACCGGCTCAAGCAGTTGATCCGGCTCGACAGCAAGAAGTCGGCTTACTACTACTATCTCGGACTGGCGCTCGATCACATTCCCGGACAGAACAAGGAGGCCGAGAAGGTCCTGAAGATCGCCATCCGTCTCGAGAACTACAATCCCCGCTATTACCTCGCCCTGGGGTACCTGTACCTGAACCGCAATATGAAGCGCCAGGCCCGCCAGCAGTTCATGACGGCGCTCAAATGGGATCCGGAGGATCCCTATGTTGCGGAGGCCCTGCAGCGTCTCGATCAGGCAGACCGCAAAGGTGCGAGCTTCCTGACGGCACGGCTCTTTGCCAAGAGCGAATCCTAAAGTATTGTTCCGCGGCAACACCCCTTCGCAACGTACACGCATGCAACAGCCCGGCTCGCCCGGGATCCAGTCGAATACGCGACCCACTCCTTCATGTTGATTCGGTCCAACGGCCCGACAGGAACGCTCTCTAAAGGCCTGGTTCCGTGCCGCTGGGAGCGCGCTCAGGATTCGCTTTCCGCAGATTCTGCAGACGGCGTTGGGGTCTCCTGGGCATAGGCTTTGCGGCAGAGCTGCCCGAATAGAGAAGCAAAGACGAGACTGGCATAGAAACCGAAAAGCGCGCCGAGAGGCGCCCCGAGGACGGGGATATGGCGGATGACGTAGAGCGCGACGATGGCGAGGGCGGACAAGAGGGTGATCTTGAAATAGTCGTCCCCAATGTTCATGATTTTGTCCCAGATTTCGCGCACGGCAAACGCCGAAGAGATTTGCTCGTGCCGTGTGTACTGGGCGATGCCCATGGGGAGAAAGAAAAGGGAGCCGACAAAAAGGAGCGCAGAGACGGCCAGAAAGACGAGACCCACAAGTTTGGCCAACAGTCCGCCCATGAGAATGGATTCGGAAAGGCTGAAACTGAACGCGGGGACGAGATAGTATCCGATGGTGATCAGAAGAAAGATCAGCCCTGTCACAAAGAGCTCTTTCCAGTCGTGCCACTCGGGGAGCTTCCCCTCTCCCTCCCCTTTGAACCGGGCGGCAAAGACCCGGTAGACGTATCCCGCCGCGAAACAGGCCAGTGGAAAGAGATACCATTTCAGGATGGTCAGGCTGAAGACGGTCCCGATGGCTACCTTGACCATCCAGCCGGCGTCGTGTCTTGGGCGGTGCAGTTCCTGCGTCAGATCGAGCATGGTCCCCTCCCTGGCTGGGTGGCAGCTCCCGGAACGGGAGTTGTCGGCTTCGATCCTCCCTATATCACTAAAGGGCGGTGCTTTTCAAGGGCGGATTGCAATCGGTGGAGCGGGGGCCCGGGCAGAGGCCCGCAACCGACCCCGGCGGGCAGGTTACGCTCGAAGGGTGTTCAGAACGAGACCCGTCAGGAGTTTGGGATAAAAATAGGTCGATTTCTGGGGCATCTTCTCCCCCTGGAGTGAAACGTCCCGAAGCTGGTCCACCCGGGTACCGTTCATGAGGAAGGCCAGCTGGGCATCCCGGTCGTTCACCGCATGGAACGCGTCTTCCGTCTCTTTCAGGTAGCGTACATGGGACTGGGCTGCCAGCTCCTTCTCTCCGATTCCCAGGAAATGCTCCAGCAGGACCGAATGGAGAAGGGTGACGTCAAGGCCCCGGAGTACGGGGGAGAGTGCCGTTTTCAGGAGCGGTTCGATGTGGACCCCCGGCTTCAGCGTCAGAAGGTAGAGGTCGTCGCTGTCGCAGCTGTAGAGGCCGAAAGCATGTGCGGTCTGCCCCAGGGTTTTGAGTTCCTGAAGAAACGCGCCTTTCTGGACAAAGGAAAAGACCCGGATTTCGAAATAGTCCGCAATCTGTCCCAGCAACCGGTTCAGATCAAAAGCGTGCAGGTGATCGACCAGACGGTGCGTGGGGAAGATGCTCAGCCCCGGATCGTCCATGTTGGAGAAATACATCAGGACATGGTCGAAGGGCTGCCGGCCGTCGCGCAGCCCCGTCTCCTCGCGCCGCAGGTTCCGATACGTGAGGGCCGTTTCGTAGCGGTGGTGTCCATCGGCAATGAAAAGGGGGCGCTCGGCCATCACTTTCTGAATTCGGGCGATGGTGGAAACGTCGTCGATGTGCCAGACTCGGTGGCGGACACCGTCCGGATCGGACACATGGATGCACGGTTCCGTTCGGGCCGTGGCATCGAGGATGGCGACGATTTCCCGTTCGGGGTTCGAGTAGAGCGAAAAGATGGGCGAGAAATTGGCGTGGCAGCTCTGCATCAGGCGGAGGCGGTCGGCCTTCGGGCCTGACAGGGTGTTCTCGTGGGGCAGCACCACTCCCGAGTCGAGTTCTTCCAGATGGACCCGTGAGAGAAACCCCTTCAGCGTTTTCTCGTCCCTCTCGGGGGTCACGTAATCGAGAAAATAAACGTAGAGCATCGGTTGGGCGTCCTGCACCAGCACGTCCGCTTCGAGCCACTGCGCGAGATGGGCGGCCGCACGGGTGTACCGGTTGTCTCCGTCAGTGTCCCCGGGGATCTGGCGATTCAACTCGAGCCGCACCACATTGTGTGGGTGCTGGTCGTAGAGCTGTTTCTGGAGGCCCGGCGGGATGATGTCGTAGGGAGGGGCCATGACGAGGTCCAGGTTCTCCACTTTGTCAGGATTGTACCGGATTCCCCGGAAAGGTTCGATGCGCGCCATGTGTAGCTCCTGATTAAATAAGAATTTTTAATAGTACATGAAACCCGGACAAATTCAAACTTTTTTTGCCCCATGAACGAACTTTTTCAGCTATCAGAGCAGTTCCTATCTCGTAATGTTGAGCAGCGCTGGCGCGTTCCGTGGCGCTGGCGGGCGTCTCAGAGGGCGGCAGCGGTATCTCTCCAAAGAGCTTGACAGGAATCGCCTCTGTGATAGAGTTTGATCCGGGTCCGGCGCGACGTTGGACGTTCTGCGTCCGTTCCCCTTCCTGTTTTTTTTCATTCAGACGAGGAGTTCACCATGGCCCATCTGCCCGCACCGTACAAACGCTTCGTAAAGGATTATCCCGAAATCGACAAAGCCTACTCGGCCTTTGCCCGGGCCTGCCACGAGCAAGGCCCCCTTGATGAGAAGACCCGCCGATTGGTCAAGCTGGGGGTTGCCCTGGGACTCAGATCCGAAGGGGCCGTCAAGTCCCATGCCCGGCGTGCCCTGCAGGTCGGCGCCTCCCGGGAAGAGATTGAGCACGCCGTGATGCTCGGGATGACCACCGCCGGATTTCCCGGAACCATTGCAGCCCTAGAGTGGGTACGGGAAGTGCTCAAGGCATAGTCCTGAGCCGACGCCTTCGGAACCCTCCATGCCGCCTCAGCGCGACAACGCCCTCCTCCGGACGATCCAGGATGACCCATGGCTCCGGCTGGTTTCCGAGGAAGCCGGACGGCAGCGGGTCCGGGTCTACCTGGTGGGCGGATGGATTCGGGACCGCCTTCTGGGACGGGTCTCCAGCGACTACGACTTCATTGTGGCGCGGGACCCCGTGCCCCTGGCCAGTGCCCTGGCGACAAAGCTTCCCGGCTCGTTTTTCGTGATGGGGCGGGGTGAGAGCACCACCCACCGGATCGTGGGAGGCGGGATCACCCTCGATCTGGTTCACCAGCATCCTGCAGGGCTTCGCGCGGAGCTGCTGCGCCGGGACTTCACGGTCAACACGATCGCCTGTCCACTGGCGGGGGCAGAGGTGCTGGACCCCCTGGGCGGTCTCTCCGATGTGAACCGGAGAGTCATCCGCAGCGCCTCGTCGGTCGCGTTTGCGGCGGACCCCTTGCGGATGCTGCGGGCGGTACGTTTCTGCACGACGCTGACAGGTTTTCGACTCTCGGGCGAGACCCTTTCTCAAATCCAGGCCGGTCCCGAGCGGCTTCAGGGGTCCGCCGCCGAGCGAATCCGGGACGAGATGGATCAGGTGATGATCTCCGGTCATGCCGCAACCGGCCTCTCTCTCCTTGCCGCGACGGGTCTGCTGCCGGTTTTGTTTCCGCAACTGCAGCGCCTGGCCGGTCTCGAACAGGGGCCGTATCATCATCTCGACGCCCTGGCGCATTCCCGGGCCGTCGTGGGTGAAGTGGACGCCCTGGAGGCCTTGTGCGGACACTTTGATTTCCCCTTTCGGCTCGATCCGGAGGATCGGCGGGTGCTCGCCTATGGGGCCCTGTTGCACGACATCGGTAAGGCCGACAGCGTGACGCGCGAGGGCGACGGCACGCCGCACTTCTACGGGCACGAGAAACGGAGTACGGCCGCGGCTGCAGCGATTCTGGCGCACTATGTCTTTCCCACCCGACGCTCGGAACGGATCCGGCGCCTGATCCGGTATCACACCCTGGGGCTTGGATTCCTCAAGTTCGGGTATACCGAGCGGGCCCTGCGGAGAATCATCCGGCGCCTCGCCGATGATCTGCCGCTGCATGTCCTGCTATCGCTTGCGGACCGGCGCGCGGCACGGGGAACCGAGTATGACGAAACGCTGCGGCGGACCCTTCGTCTGGGGCAGGCCCTGCTCGACACGTACCGCAAAGAGGGGGAACTGATCCTTGAGCCGCCGCCGCTGGTCACCGGTGCAGACGTGATGTCGGTGATCGGGATCGATCCGGGGCCGGCCGTGGGTGAGGTGCTCCGCCAGGTGCGGAATCTTCAGATCGACCAGATCATCCGGACCCGGGCAGATGCGCTCGCCTATCTTCGAAAACGGAAAGGGTGAGCCCGTCGCGTTCCACCGGAGCTACAAACTCCTTGACACCCCTTGTCCAGGGTGATACGATTTCGCCGTTCTTGGGGGCCTGCTTGAATCGATTGGTTCTTTTCTTCGCATCCGGTTTTTACAGCGGGTATGCTCCCATTGCGTCCGGGACCGTGGGGACGCTGGTCGGGATTCCAGTCTTTATTCTGCTAAGTCAACTTCCTTTACTCCCATATGGCATTCTGACCGCGGGTCTTATTCTCGCCGGGGTCTGGCTCTCCTTTCGGGCCGAGGCCATTCTGGGCGTGCGCGACAGCGGCATCATCGTCATCGATGAGATCGCCGGTTATCTGGTGACCATGTTCGCCGTTACACCGGGTTGGGGCAACGTCCTCGGCGGCTTTGTGCTATTCCGGGTGTTCGATATCCTCAAACCCTTTCCCATCCGGAGGATCGACCGCGATCTGCCCGGCGGGTGGGGGGTCATGCTGGACGATGTGCTGGCCGGCGTCTATGCCAATCTGAGCCTGCAGCTGCTCAGACGGATGCTGGGGATATGATTGCAGAGATTGTAACCATCCTGTCGGAAGAGGAAATGCTCGATCCGGGCAGCACCGGCGGAGCGGAACTGCTGGAGCGTCGGATGGGCGCGCTTCTGGCGGAGGAGGGGATGCGGGTTCTCTCGAGCCGCCGTCTCTCGGGCCAAGGGTTAATGCTGGATCAGCTCCTCTTGGAGTCGGCGGCACGCTTTGACCTGGTGCTGGTGCTCCATCCCGTAAAGAGCGACAAAGCGATGCGGAAGGCCCTGGCGCAGGTGAGCGGCCGAAGCCTGGTGCTGAATGAGGAGCTGCTGAAAGCGCTGAAAGCCTGCTATGACGAGGCGGGCCGTGCGGTGCCGCGCGATGTTGAAAGCCGAGCCCTCATCCCCAAGGGGGCCCGCTGGATCCTCCCCGCTGGCGGGCTGCGGCCCGGTCTCGTGGTCGAGATCGCGGGAAAATACCTGGGAGCGCTTCCGTCCGAGCCTGAAGCGGCCGAGTCTCTCTGGGCCCAAACGGCTGGTTATGTGAAGGAATCGTTCCGGGGGGTTCCGCTCTACAGCCGCTGGCGGACGCTGCAGTTCATCGGGCGATCCCCCGGGCAGATCCACAACGCACTGAAGGCCCACGCCGAGGGTGCGCGCATTGCCTTTCGGCGCCACGGCAGCCTCTGTGCTGCCACGCTGGCGGTAGAAGGGATCGATCCGACCCGCCTGGATCGGGAACTCGACAGGATGACAGGCGGCATCCGGCGTGAACTCGGTGCGGATTTCCTCTGTGAGGGGGCGCAGGCCCTTCACGAAATTGTGGGAGGGCTTCTGCTGGAGAAGTCCCGAAGTATTGCCGTCGGTGAGTCGTGTACGGGGGGCATGGTGTGCTCCCTTCTGGTCGATGTGCCGGGCATCTCCGGGGTGCTCGATCGAGGCGTGGTGAGCTACAGCAATCGCTCCAAGGCCGATCTGCTCGGTGTGTCGCAGGATGTGTTCAAGACGCACGGTGCCGTCAGCCGGGTGACGGCGCGGCATATGGCCGCGGGCATCCGGGCACAGGCCGGAACGGATATCGGGGTCGCGGTCACCGGCATTGCGGGGCCCGGGGGAGGGACAAGAGAAAAGCCCGTGGGAACCGTTTTCATCGGGCTGTCCACGGATGAGGGCAGTGAGGTGACCGAGTATCATTTCCGGGGTAACCGCAGTGAGATTCGTCTCCAGAGCGCCCAAATGGCACTGGATCGGGTCCGCAGATTTCTGCTGGGGCGTTGAAGATGGTTGCCGGTAGACCGGCCGGTGGGCGGAGCGGTTCCGGCGCGATCCGTGCGTTTATTGCACTGGACATTCCGGTGGCACTGAAGGAAGCCCTTGGGACTGTCCAGGAGTCCTTCCGGGACTCCCGGGACCGGATTACCTGGACCCGGGCGGAGGGGATGCACATCACCCTGAAGTTTCTGGGGGAGACACGGGAGGCTCAGATCCCGGACATCGAGGCGCGGATGCGGGAAGCCTGTGGGCGCAGCGAGCCCTTTTCTATTAGACTGTCAGGTGCGGGGGTATTCCCCGATCTCCGGCGGCCCCGTGTGCTCTGGGTGGGGATCGGAGAGGGGGCGGAGGCGCTGACGGCGCTCTTTCGCGATCTGGATCCGCGATTGGCACGGCTCGGGTTCCTGCGGGAAAAGCGCCCGTACCACGGGCATGTCACCCTCGGGAGGATCAAGACCATCGGGGACCGGCGGCGCTTTGCGGGCCGGGTCGCCGAACACCGCACACTGGACGTCGGCCGCATGCCGGCCGACGCGGTGCACCTGATTGAAAGTTGCCTCCATCCGGCGGGCGCGCAATATACGACACGATTGACCGTTCCCCTCGGTTCGGGGGCGGTGTCAACGGCATCAACACCCCCGCAACCCTGAGAGGATTCGAGCGGCGGGTTTCCTGAATCGTCCATGTAAAAGGAGTGCAGAAATGGCTGAGAACAACAATCATCGCAGCAAGGCCCTCGATCTGGCGGTGACCCAGATTGAAAAGCAGTTCGGCAAGGGTGCCATCATGCGCCTGGGATCGGAGGAGCTGGTAAAAGATATTCCATCCATATCATCCGGTTGTCTCTCCCTCGATACGGCTCTCGGAACCGGGGGATACCCCCGGGGGCGCATCGTGGAGGTCTACGGGCCCGAGTCGTCGGGAAAAACGACCCTGACGCTCCATGCGATCGCAGAAGCGCAGAAGGCCGGCGGGATTGCGGCCTTTATCGATGCAGAGCACGCGCTCGACGTGGCCTATGCCCGAAAGCTTGGGGTGAATACGGACGACCTGCTGGTCTCGCAGCCCGACACCGGAGAGCAGGCGCTGGAGATCACCGATCTGCTGGTCCGAAGCGGAGCTGTCGACCTCATCGTGGTCGACTCCGTGGCGGCCCTGGTGCCGCGCGCCGAAATCGAGGGGGACATGGGAGATTCCCATATGGGGTTGCAGGCCAGGCTCATGTCCCAGGCCCTTCGCAAGCTCACGGGAACCGTCTCGCGCTCCAAGACGACCCTCATTTTCATCAACCAGATCCGCATGAAAATCGGGGTCATGTTCGGCAACCCGGAAACCACCACCGGCGGCAATGCCTTGAAGTTCTATTGTTCGCTACGCCTGGATATCCGGCGGATCGGCCAGATCAAGGATGGCGACCAGGTTACCGGAAACCGCACCCGCGTGAAGGTGGTGAAGAACAAGGTGGCCCCACCCTTCCGGCAGGCCGAGTTCGACATCCTGTTCAACGAAGGCATCTCCCGGGAAGGGGATCTCGTCGATCTTGCGGTCGCCCACGGTCTCGTGAAAAAGAGCGGTGCCTGGTACTCTTACGGTGAGACGCGAATCGGACAGGGGCGGGAGAATGCCCGCACCTACCTGCGGGAGAACGGGGACGTCTACCAGGCGCTGGAGGAGGCGGTCTCCGAAAAGCTGGGCGTGGTGAGTCAGGTCCGGGAAGACGCGGTCAAGGCCTGATTTATTGACAGATTTGGAACCTCCGTGTTAAGCTGATTTCAGAATCCAAACAGAGACTTGCCGGGATTGGCCGGAATCCGAGAGGATCTCCGGCCTCTTTCACACGGAAGGTGCCACGCCATGAATCTCAATGATCTGCTGAAGACCGCCGTCGAACGCAAAGCCTCGGACATACACCTCAAGGCGGGAAGCCCCCCCGTGTTGCGGATCGATGGGGAACTGAGCCCCATGATTGAGCACAAGCGTCTTAACTCCGAAGACACCATCGCGATCGCCTTCTCCATCATGAGCAACTACCAGAAGCAGAAGTTAAAGGCGAACAGCGAAGTGGACATGGCCCACAGCGTGCCCGGCCTCGGGCGTTTCCGGGTGAACATCTTTCAACAGCGCAACACGATCGCCATCGTGCTGCGCGTCATTCCCTTCCGGATTCAGGGGGTCACCGAGCTCAATCTCCCACAGGTGGTCGAGAAGCTGGCCCTGCAGCAGAGAGGGCTCGTGCTGGTGACGGGGACCACCGGAAGCGGCAAGTCGACGACCCTTGCGTCCATCATCGATTACATAAATGCCAACCGAACGACCCACGTCATGACCATCGAAGACCCCATCGAGTTTCTCCACAAAGACAAGAAGAGCCTAGTCAACCAGCGGGAAATCGGCAACGACGTGAAGGCCTTTGACAGCGCGCTCCGCTCGGCGCTGCGTCAGGACCCCGACGTGATCCTGGTGGGCGAGATGCGGGATTACGACACAATTTCTACCGCCCTGACGGCCTCGGAAACCGGTCATTTCGTGCTCAGCACCCTGCACACTATCGATGCCACCGAAACGGTGAACCGCATTATCTCGGTCTTCCCGCCGCATCAGCAGAAGCAGGTTCGGATTCAGCTCGCGTCTGTCCTCAAAGGGATCATCTCCCAGCGCCTGGTGGTCCGTGCGGACGGCAAGGGGCGTATACCGGCGGTGGAGGTCATGGTGACCACCAATTTGATCCGCGAATACATCACGGACAAGGACAAGACCCGCCTCATCCACGACGCGATTGCCGCCGGCAAGACCCAGTACGGCATGCAGACCTTTGACCAGTCCCTCATGGAACTGTACAAGCGCGGCCTGGTCTCCTACGACGAAGCCCTGAAGCGAAGCTCCAACGCCGACGATTTCGCCCTGAAGGCCCGGGGCATTCAGTCGACCAGCGACCTCTCCTGGGAGGAACAGGAACAGGCTTCCGGCGTTTCGGACCGCGCCACGCCGGAGGGAGGGGAAGAGTTCCAGGTCGACCGCTTCTCCTCCTGAGCGGGCCTGTCTGTTCCAATCCAGACCCCCCCTTCAAACGGTCATTTTCGAGCCTATGGAACCCGCCGTCGCCCCTCTGCTCCCTTATTCTAGCCAATTTTCACCCCCGGGATCTCCTGTTGACAAGATGCCCTAAACCCTCTATTGTTATGGGGTAATCGACCTTGAGGGCTGGATCATGAAGGGTTCCCAAATCCGCAGAAAATTTCTCGAATTCTTCGAAAAGCATGGGCATACGGTCCTTCCGAGCTCATCGCTGATCCCCCGGAACGACCCCACCCTCCTGTTCACCAACGCCGGGATGGTGCAGTTCAAAGATATCTTCACCGGGGCCCAGGCGCGCAGCGTGGCGCGCGCGGCCACCTCTCAGAAATGTCTCCGGGCGGGCGGAAAGCACAACGATCTGGAGAATGTGGGCCGGACCGCCCGGCATCACACCTTCTTTGAGATGCTCGGAAACTTCTCCTTCGGCGACTACTTCAAGGAGGAAGCGATTCAGCTGGCTTGGGACTTCCTGGTGCGGGAACTGGGGCTTCCGAAGGAGCGCCTGTGGGTCAGCGTCTTCCACGATGACGACGAAGCTTTCCAGCTCTGGGAGGAGAAGATCCGGGTGCCCGCAGAGCGGATTCTGCGCCTCGGGGAGAAGGACAACTTCTGGGCGATGGGGGACACGGGGCCGTGCGGCCCCTGCTCGGAGATCCACATGGACCAGGGACCCCAGGTGGGGTGCGGCGGCCCCGAGTGCAGTCCCGAATGCGACTGCGACCGCTACCTGGAGATCTGGAACTTGGTGTTCATGCAGTTCAGCCGGGATGCATCGGGGCAGCTCACGCCCCTGCCGGCGCCCAGCATCGACACAGGCATGGGGCTGGAGCGGGTCACGGCTGTCGTGCAGGGGGTGGCGTCCAATTACGACACGGACCTCTTCCAGGGGGTGATCGCCGAGATCGCCGATCTGACCGGTCAGGCATACGGTACATCCGCGGCGTCGGACACGTCGATCCGGGTGATTGCCGATCATGTCCGCGCGCTGACCTTTTTGTTTGCCGACGGGGTTCTTCCGGGCAACGAGGGACGCGGCTATGTGGCGCGGCGCATTCTGCGGCGGGCGGCCCGGCACGGGAAACTGCTCAATCTGGAAGGCGCCTTTCTCTACAGGCTTTCGGGCTCTGTGGTAGATGAAATGCAGGAGGCCTATCCCGAGTTGCGTGCGGCACGGGAGCATGTGGCCGCCGTCATTCAGAACGAAGAGGAGCGTTTTCTGGCGACATTGGACCAGGGACTGACTCTGTTGAGTGACCTTATCGAAAAACTGAAGCAGCAGGGAGAGCGTGTTCTACCCGGTGCGGAGATCTTCAAGCTCTATGACACCTTCGGGTTTCCTGTTGATCTGACGGAGGACATTGCCCGGGAAAAGGATTTGGTGCTGGACACCGCGGGATTTGAGCGGGAGATGTCGCAGCAGAAACGCCGGGCCCGGGCCTCCTGGAAGGGATCGGACGAAAAGGGGGTAGCGCCCGTTTATCAGCAGCTGTCGAGCCAGTACCGCACGACCTTCGTGGGGTACGAGCGGATTGAGAGCCGCGCAAAACTGGTGGCCGTCGTTCAGGACGGCCGCGTCGTCGATTCGGCCGGGGCCAACGGAGAGGTGGCTGTCGTGCTCGAGCCGACGCCCTTTTACGCCGAGGCCGGCGGGCAGGTTGGCGATCGCGGGCGGCTCGCCTGGGAGGGCGGCGCGGCGGAAGTGCTCGATGCCTTCAGCCCGGCGGGTGCGCTCGTGGTGCACAGGGTGCGTGTCCTCCAGGGCATATTGAGGGCGGGGCAGAGTCTGACGGCCCGTGTTTCGGAAAGCCGGCGGCGGCCCACGGCGCTGAATCACACGGCCACTCACATTCTTCATGCCGTCCTCCGCCAGGTGCTGGGGGATCACGTCAAACAGGCAGGCTCCCTGGTGGCACCGGACCGGTTGCGGTTCGACTTCACCCATTTTGCGGCGGTGAAACCGAGAGAGCTACAGCGGATCGAGCGGCTCGCCAATGAACGGGTGTGGCGGAACGCAACGGTGCAGACCGCCGTCAAGCCGCTGGAGGAAGCGCTGGCCGACGGGGCCATGGCCCTCTTCGGAGAGAAATACGGGGATGCCGTCCGACTCGTTTCCATTCCGGATCTGTCCAAAGAGCTGTGCGGCGGAACCCATGTTCACGCAACGGGGGAGATCGGATTGATCAAAGTGCTGCACGAGGGGGGGATTGCGGCCGGTGTCCGCAGGATCGAGGCGGTTACCGGAGAGGCGGCGTACGATTATTCCGCCGGGATCGAGGCGGAACTCAGCGATCTTTCGGAGCGGCTCAAGGGCGCCCCCGGTGAGCTGGCCGGCAAAGTAGAGAAGCTGTTGCAGGAACGCAAGGACCTGCTCCGGGAGGTTCGTGATTTGAAGCGTGAAATGGCGGAGCAGCAGGGTCAGGATCTTTCCGCTCAGATTCGCGACGTGGACGGCGTGAAAGTTCTGGCGCACCGCATGGATCGCCTCTCGCCGGAGGAACTCCGGGAGGTTGCGGACCGGCTGCGCGATCGGCTCGGTTCCGGTGTGGTCGTGGCGGGTTCGGAAAAAGAGGGCAAGGTGGCCCTGGTGGCCATGGTGAGTCGGGATCTCGACGGCAAGGTCCATGCCGGCCACCTGATCCGGGACGTGGCCCGGATGACCGGCGGTGGGGGCGGCGGGCGTTCCGACATGGCCCAGGCCGGCGGGAAAGATCCGTCGCGGCTGGATGACGCGCTGGAGAAGGTCGTCGAATTGGTGCGAGACCAGATGGCGGGCGGCTGACGCACGGCTTGGCGGGAGCCTCCGCCCCGGTCAGAGCGGTCCGCGTTCTTTAACTGTAGGAGGGGATCTTATGTTTGAGCCGGTGAAGAGGGCGTTGCTGGTGGGCCTTGGCATACAGGAGAGGCTCAAGGAATATGTGGACGAGCTGGTGAGCAAGGGGGAGGTCAGCAAGGAGCAGAGCGGCTCCATGCTTCGGGATCTGATGGGGGCCGCCGAAAAGAATGTGGAGAGTCTGGAGAGCACGTGGCAGGACATGATCCAGTCTGCCATGGAGCGGATGAATCTTCCCACCCGGGAGGATCTGGCCAACCTGGAGAAGAAAATCAATGCCCTGAGCAGGCGGCTCGCCAAGCTCGAGAAAGGTGACGACGTATAGCCAGAATATTGCATGAGTCAATCTATTGCGAGGCTGGACTTGTCACGGCGTAGCATTCTGCGAAGACGGATAGTCTGCTACAGGCAAGGCGCCTCCAGGATCGTTGGGACCTCTGGGGCCTCTCGTGACGATCCCTCATGCAATATCCGGTCTGGCCCGAGGGGTTGGTGGGATGGCGTATTGCCCGGACGATCTGCCCGTGGTCCCGCATGCCGCTGACCGCGACAACGGTCGCGCCCCCTCGGACATTTTATGAGAATTCTGGGAATCGATTTCGGAGAGAAAAACATCGGCGTAGCCGTGAGCGACGAGCTCGGTCTCACGGCCCAGGCGTTGAAGACAATCCACCGTCGGGGAATCAGGAAGGATCTGGAGGCACTGGGGGCCGTGATCGAGGAATATTCTGTGGAACAGATGGTCATCGGGCTGCCCCGGAATATGGACGGCAGTCTTGGACCGTCTGCCGAGAAGGCGCTGGCCTTCGTGGACCGGCTGAAGGTGTTCAACCTGCCGGTGGCCACCGAAGATGAGCGGCTGACGACCGTGATCGCGGAAAAGGCGTTGATCGAAGGGGATGTCCGGCGCGCCCGGCGTCGGCAGGTCATCAACCAGATAGCCGCAGCCCTGATCCTTCAGGGGTACCTGGACCGGCTTTCCAGGGAGCGCGGGCATGAGAACTAGCTCTTACTTCGCACTGATAGCACTGATGGTGCTCGGCGGTGCCGTTCTGGCAGGCGCGCGCCTCCATTCTCTTTTCAATTTGCCCCTCCGGTCGGAATCGCCGCCGGAGATCGTGGACATTCTCCCGGGAACCAGTGTCAGCGGGGTGGCCAGACTCCTGCACGAGCGAAACCTCATCTCGTCTCCCCGGGCCTTCAAGCTGCTTGTTCGCCTGACGGCCTCTGATGGCGACATCCTGGCCGGTGAATACGAGATCTCGGCGGCCCAGTCGTCCCGGGAAATCCTGACGCGCCTGCGCAAGGGCGGGACCGTCATGCATTGGGTCACCGTTCCGGAGGGACTGCGCGTCGAGGAGGTCGCGCCCATTGTGGCCGAGAACCTGGACCTTTCGCAGGAGCGGTTCACCGCGCTCATGGCGAAGGCCGAGTTCATCGCTTCCCTGGGTGTCGACGCCCCGCATCTGGAGGGGTATCTCCTGCCCGAAACCTACGCCTTTTCCAAAGGGGTGACCGAAGAGCAGGTCATCGGTAAAATGGTCGGCGACATGCTGGCCCTTTTCGACGAGGAGAAGCGGGCAAGGATGAAAGCGCTGGGCATGAACCTTCACCAGCTGCTCACCCTGGCGTCCATCATTGAAAAGGAAGCCGGTGTCATGAGCGAGGCGCCGCTCATCGCTTCAGTTTATCACAACCGCCTCCAGAACAAGATGCGCCTCCAGAGCGACCCCACCGTGATTTACGGGATCGAAGATTTCGACGGCAACCTGCGGCGGCGCGACCTGACCCGGGACGGCCCCTACAACACCTATACGCGACGGGGATTGCCGCCGACACCCATTGCGAATCCCGGGCGAAGCTCCATTGAGGGCGCTCTCTATCCGGCGGCCACCCCGTACCTCTATTTTGTTTCCCGCAACGATCGGACCCATGTTTTTTCCGAAACCCTGGCGGAGCACAATCGCGCGGTCGATCGCTATCAGAGGCGCCGCTCCCCATAAGCTTCGCTTGACAGAGTCGGCGGTTTTCTATTATAGAAGTGCATCGCAACTGCCAACCACCCACCAGCGGGTTGACTGCCAAAGGAAGAGGATGAACATGCCGACGGAGTCTTTGAAGAAGCGACTGATTCAGATTGTGCTTCAGCGATCCTTTCAGTACCGGGATGCGCCGACCTTTCAGCTCGCCTCGGGACGGCTGAGCCAGTTTTATTTCAACTGCAAGACCACCGTTCTGCACCCCGAGGGGATGTATCTGGTCGGCACCCTCGGCTTCCGTCTGATGCGGAACCTGGATATTCAAGCGGTGGGGGGACTGACCCTGGGGGCGGACCCGGTGGCCTGTGCCATCAGTTATACTTCTTTTCGGGAGCACCAGCCGATTGAGGCTTTCATTGTCCGCAAGGAGCCGAAGAAGCACGGTACGCGGCTTCCCATTGAAGGGAACGTGGCCGACGGGGACCGTGTGGTGGTGGTGGATGACGTGATCACCACCGGGGGCTCCACGCTCAAAGCCATCGGCGCTGCCCGGGACAACGGCTTGGAGGTGGTCCAGGCCGTTGCGCTCATCGATCGTCAGGAGGGCGGTCGCGAAAACATTGAAGCCGCGGGGGTTCCCTTCCAGGCGATCCTCATCCGGGAAGAGGTCATGCGCGCGTTTCGTGAAGGAGAAGAGCCCGGCCTCTGAGGGTTTCGCGCACTATGTCAAAGATTTTTCTTTTCTATATTCTGACGGTGATCACGCGCAACCCCTTCTTCTCCCTGCTCGTCATCCTGGCGCTCTATTTTCTTATCGACCGGCGTTTCATCGGTCTGCTGCCCGATTTTTACCGCCCGCTACGCGTTCGAAGAGAGATGTCCCGGCTCCGGCGGGAGGTGATGCTCAACCCCCATAACGCCGAAGCCCTGAGCAACCTGGGCCGGGACCTGGTGGGTATGAAGCGGTACCGGGACGGTGTCGCGCACCTGGAGCGTGCGCTGGAGAAGATGTCCGAGATTGCAGAGACCCGCTATTATCTGGGCCTGGGCTATCTGCGCCTCCGGGAATTCGATCGCGCCGAAGCGCATCTGAAGGCCGCCATCTCGCTGGATCCCCGTTACGGCTATGGAGAGGCTTACCTGAGGCTGGGGGATCTGCATGCGCTGCGGGGCGAGGTGGATGCGGCCCTGCAGGCCTACGAGTCCTTCACCGGCATTCATACGTCCAGTTCGGAGGGGTTTTTCAAACTGGGAGAGTTGTGGCTGCAACGGGGGGACGCCCCGCGGGCCCGGACGTTCTACCAGGAGGCGCTGCAGGCTTTTCGGGGGTCGCCGCCGCACAAGAAGCGCATTGACCGGTCCTGGTTCTGGAAGGCCAGGATGGCCCTCCTGCGCCAGGGGCGTCAGGCGGGCTGAGGGGTCACAACAAGCCCGTCCGTCTCCGCCATCGGCCTGCTCGACAGCTTTCTCAGCAAGGATCCGGACCGCGTTCCGTGTCAGGCCGCCGCCTGGCCCAGTTTATTCAGGATCTCCATGAGCACCTTCTTGCGTCGCTTCAACGTTTCCCGGAAATCCTTCCGGTCGGTGTCCGCGATCTCCATGCCGAGGTCTGAAACGTCGCCGGACAAGGTCTCACGAAGAATGGCGGCCTCTTCCGAGTTCAGCCTGATTTCCATGACAGCCTCCTCCCCTGCGCAACGGCGCGCAGTTTTCCAGTATTCTATCCATACCACCGGCTGAGGGTTTTGTCCAGGACCGCTGCGCATTGCGTTCTGCGCAGACGTAGCGTCAGGCTTCTGCGTCTGAAACGAGTGTTAGAATGCCCGACAAGGTGTGAAAGGAGTTGATGCCGCGGATGGGTGCCAGTTCCCCGAAGCTGGAAAGCCCCAGGAGCGGCATCTCGGGGAAGTATTGCCGGATGACCTGAATGTCCTTGTTCATGGATCGTGCGAAGAGTTCCCGTCGGGAGGCGGAATTGAAATAGAAACCGAAGCGGGGCGGTCTTTCCGTGAGGGAGACCGAGAGGGCCTGCACCATCTCTTCGAACTCCGCCAGCGCCTTTTTCGGATCGACCACCACGAACGAAAGGGGCTGCCCTTCCAGGATGGGTTCGTTTGTGGACAGGCTGCCGTCCGCGCCGCTCACCTCGGTGATCGGACGCACCACGTAATTGCCCGAACGCAGTTCGGTGCTCGCCGGGTCCGCAGTGAGGCCGAGCTTGATAAAATCCACGGCATGGGAAATGACATTGGAGACGGGGCCTTTGATGATCTGGGCTAGATGCTCCATGGGCGGGCGTCCCCGGAGTTCCAGGACCCGGTTGCCTTCGGCTTTGGTTACGATTAGCGGTCCGCTGACGGGATGACAGGTCTGACAGATGCCGCTGGTGTGCATAAACTCCCCCGTGAGGTAGAGGCCGGAGACGGCGCCCGAACTGGCACCCTTTTCGCTGAACTGGACGGGCGGATTCTCGTGATCCCTCCCCGAGGCGCAACCGCCGATGATGGTGATGGGCCCGGTGCTTTCTTCTTCAATGCTCGTCAGGAGCCGGGCCGCGTGAAAGGAGCCATGGTCGGGGAGTAGGGTCAGCAGGTCGACCCCTCTGTTCAGTTCCCGGGTAAACTCGCCGATGGCATGCCCCACGGTTTCTTCGCGCGCGTTCAGGTCCCGGAAGAGAAAGGTATAGCCGTGGAGGACGTCCGAGTCCACGGCCATGACGGCAATACCGGGTCCCCGATCGACCTCATCCTGGTGGGTCTGGACCCCGACGCCGCTGCACCCGGACAGATGGGGGGCGCCGGTTGTCTCCCCCACGGTCTCAATGAGGCCCGTGTAATCGGTTCTGTGATGGGGCGTTGTGAAAACGATCGCGAAATCCGCGCGCACAATCCCCGCGCTGGCCATCGCCAGACGGGAAGCTTCAGCAGCCGCCTCCATCGTATTGTCTTCGGTTGAGCAACCGACACCGACCTGAATCATAAATGGATTATTCCCCAGGAAACGGGCTTATTACAGCATGATTCCGGGTGGCTGTCAATTTCTAATAAACCGTTTCTCGTGCGGTGTTTCGGGGTAAGGCACTGGGCCATCGTCCTGAGGCGCGATCTCGGTAGATCGCAGCGGAAGCTGTTGTCACGGCGTCCATTCTGTGCTAACGTGGGGCATCTTTTCGAGCCATACCGGCAGTCAGGAGAGAGACGATCGTGATCCGCTCCAGTGCTGTGGCAGGAACGTTCTACAGCGCCGATGCTGAGACGCTGCGGCGCTCCGTGCAAGGTTTTCTGAGCGATGCCCCTCAGTGCACAGCCGTTGGTGTGGTGGTTCCCCATGCCGGATATCTCTACTCGGGAGCGGTGGCCGGAGAGGTCTATTCGCATATCAGGGTCCCCGAGGTCGGTGTCATCCTGAGCCCGAATCATACGGGCCGGGGCGCGGAGGCGTCCATCATGTGCGCCGGCAGCTGGGAGACGCCGCTGGGCAAGATGGCTGTGGACGAGGCGCTGGCCTTGGCCATTCTCGAGCGTTCGCAGCTAATGCAGGAAGACTCGGCCGCGCACCTCCAAGAGCATTCCGTTGAGGTGCAGCTTCCCTTTCTGCAAGTCCTCGGTACAACGGTTTTTGTGCCGATCACCTTGAGGGCAATCGGTTTTGAACAGTGCACGGCCGTGGCGGAGGCCATCGCGGGGGCCGTACGGGAGAGCGGCCGGTCGGTGGTCCTGATCGCCAGTTCCGACATGACTCATTATGAGAGCCGCGACGCGGCGACCCGCAAGGATCGGCTGGCGCTCGATCGGGTGGAGGCCCTGGATCCCCAAGGGCTCTATGAGACGGTGCGGCAGCAGTGCATCTCCATGTGCGGGGTCATTCCGACGGCCATCATGCTGCTGGCGGCAAAGGCCCTGGGTGCCACCCGGGCCCGGACCGTGCGTTACGCGACCTCCGGCGAGGTCTCGGGCGATTTCGCGCAGGTAGTGGGATATGCAGGCGTGATCGTAGAATGACACGAGAGCCCCCCGGCGGGGGGTCCCGCTCTTGTCAGAGGAAAGGGTGGCAGTGAGGTTTTCGGTCCTTGCGAGCGGAAGCTCCGGCAACGCGGTTTACCTGGAATCGGGGCGGACGAAGCTGCTCATAGACGGCGGGCTGAGCGGCCGGGAGCTGACGAGGCGACTGGCCTGTCTCGGCGTCGACCCCGCTTCCCTGCATGGCATTCTGGTCACCCATGAGCACCGTGACCATATCCTGGGCGTCGGGGTCCTTGCCCGACGCTTTGGTTTGTCGGTGTACATTCATCCCGCAACCCGGGCTGCCGCGGCAGCCCTGCTCGGGCCCGTCTCCGCAACCATTCCCTTTCAGACAAGCAGCGTTTTTTCGGTGGGGGAGATTGAAGTGACCCCCTTTCCCGTCCCCCACGATGCGGCCAATCCGGTGGGGTTCACCTTCTGTTCGAACGGAAAGAAACTGGGCCTGGCCACCGATATGGGGTATGCGCCCCTGGTCGTGCGGGAGCGGCTCAAAGGCTCCCATACGCTGATCCTGGAATCGAACCACGATCTGACCATGCTCCAGGAGGGGCCCTACGCCTGGCCGCTGAAGCAGCGGATCATGAGCCGGCGGGGACATTTGTCGAACGACGCCTCCCGATCGCTCCTGCAGGACCTGGTGCACCGTCACCTGGACAGTGTGGTCCTGGCCCATCTCAGCGACGTCAACAACCAGCATGCCCTTGCGTACAACGCGGCCCGGGACGTGGTCGTTCGTTCGGGCTGGCCCATCCGTCTGGTAACGGCCCGGCAGGACGACGTGGGCGCGCTCATGGAGGTCCGCGATGGCGGGGGTGTCTTGGAACCCCCCGGGGAAATGAAGCCGATCCCATGAACCGACAGGAAGGTGCCAGGCGAGCGGCCGTGCTCCGGCACGAAATCGCGCGACATGATCGGCTCTACTACGTGGAGCATCGGCCGGAGATCACCGATGACGCGTACGACCGCCTGATGCAGACGCTCGTCGAGATCGAAACCCGCTTCCCCGGACTGATTGTTCCCGATTCACCGACCCAGCGTGTCGGCGGGGCCCCGCTGGAAGGGTTTCCCACGGTCCGGCATGCGGTTCCCATGATGAGCCTGGGGAATACCTATTCCCGGGAAGAATTGCAGGCCTTTGCCGAGCGGGTGCAGCGTTTCCTCGAGGGGGAGACGCCCGAGTTTGTGGCGGAGCTCAAGATCGACGGCGTGGCCGTTTCGCTGCGGTACGAGGACGGGTTTTTCGTCCGGGGGGCGACCCGGGGCGACGGGTCCTCCGGGGATGACGTGACGGCCAATCTTCGGACGATCCGGAGCATCCCCCTGCGGGTTGCCCAATCGGAACGACCCATTGAAGTGCGGGGCGAGGTGTACCTCTCCCGCACGGGCTTCGAGCGTCTGAATCACGAGCGTCTTGCGCAGAACGAAGAGCCCTTTGCCAATCCGCGAAATGCAGCGGCCGGGTCCCTGAAGCTTCTGGACCCCCGGATGACGGCCGAGCGTCCGCTGGAGATCTTCATCTACGATCTCATCGATACCCGAAGCGCCCTGACCTACCAGCATGAGAAGCTGGAGACTCTCTCCCAATTGGGCTTCCGGGTGAATCTGGATTACCGGCGGTGTCCCGGTCTGGAGGAGGTGAACCGGTTTTGCGACGAGTGGGCGGAAAAGCGGGAGAGCCTCGATTACGACATCGACGGTGTCGTGGTGAAGGTCAACGATGTTCGGCAGCAGATGCGCCTGGGTGCCACCGCCAAGAGCCCCCGATGGGCAATTGCCTACAAGTATGCCGCCCGTCAGGCCACGACCCTCATCGAGGCTGTTGACGTGCAGGTAGGGCGCACCGGCACCCTCACGCCCGTGGCTCAACTGCGGCCCGTCAAGCTGGCAGGCTCGACCATCAGTCGGGCCACTCTGCACAATGAAGACGAAATTCGCCGGAAGGATATTCGCGTCGGTGATACCGTCCTGATCGAGAAGGGCGGAGACATTATCCCCAAGGTGGTCAAGGTCCTTCTTCACCCCGAGGCCCGCCGCAGTGAGCCGTTCCAGATGCCCAAAACCTGTCCGGACTGCGGCGGTGCGATCGAACGCCCCGAGGACGAAGTGGCCTGGCGTTGTGTGAATCCTTTCTGTCCGGCCCAGCTGCAACGCACGGTAGCGCATTTCGTGTCGCGAACGGCCATGGACATCGAGGGGATGGGGAAGGCTCTGATCGAGCAGCTCGTTTCCCGGGAGCTTATTAGAGACTACGCCGACATCTACACCCTGGAGGCCGGCCCCCTGGCCGCGCTGGAGCGGATGGGGAAGAAATCAGCGGATACTCTTACAGCCGCCATTGTACAGAGCAAGCGCCGGCCCCTGGCTCGGCTGATATACGCCCTGGGGATCCGCCACGTGGGGAGCAAGACAGCCGAGATCCTGGCGAAGCGCTACGGAACACTCGACGAGCTCGAGCAGGCGTCCGCGGCGGAACTGGAAGCGATCGAGGAGGTGGGTCCGACGATTGCCGCCAGCATCGAGAGCTTCTTCGCCACGGAGCGTAATCGCCGGGTCCTGGCGAAGCTGCGGCGTGCGGGCGTACAGACGGAGCAGCCACACCCGAAGGCAGACCGGGTCGGCCCGTTTCAGGGCAAGCGGTTCGTCTTTACAGGAGCCCTCTCGCTGCCCCGGCACGAGGCTGAACAGAGGGTGAAGGCCCTGGGGGGGCAGGCGTCGCGGTCGGTCAGCGGGAGGACAGACTACGTGGTCTTCGGGGATGCCCCGGGTTCGAAATTGCAGAAAGCACAGCAACTCGGTGTCACCTGCCTGGAGGAGAAGGAGTTCCTGGAACTCCTGGAGAGGTACGGTCCGAAGGCGTTATGACGGCCCAGGAGGTGTGAGGCGCGATGTTGGCGTTGATTCTTGTATGTTATCTGGTGGTTGTGCTCTGCGGGTATTTCCTGAAAAGCATCAACCTGCGGCATCTCCAAGCGCATGGTGCCGAGATCCCTCCCGAATTCTCGGGGATCATCGACGGGGAGCTGCTGGCCAGAACCCGGGACTATACGGTGACCCACACCCGTTTCGGATTCGCGGCGTCGGCCTTTCGTCATCTGCTGACCCTGATCTTTCTATTCGGTGGCCTGCTCCCCTGGTACAACGGGTTCATTCTCTCCTGGGATCGCTCGTTCGTCGTGTCAGGGGTCCTTTTCTTTTTGCTGCTGATCTATGCCGGCACGCTTTTGTCGATTCCCTTCGATCTTTATGCCACCTTCGGGATTGAGAACCGATATGGCTTCAACACGGTAACCCCCAGGTTATGGGTGGCCGACCAGGTGAAGGCGCTGCTGATCTCGTCTTTGGTGCTGGCCGTTGTCCTGTGCGCGGGGCTCTGGCTGGTGCAGGTGAGCCCCCAGGGTTGGTGGTTCTGGGTCTGGAGCTTCTATCTCCTCTTTGGACTGTTCATGATGTACATTTCACCCTACGTGATCGAACCGCTGTTCAACAAATACACCGCTGTGGACGATCCGGAACTGGAGGGGGAGATACGAGGGCTGATGGAGAAAGTCGGCATCCGGGTGAGCCGGGTCTTCAAGATGGATGCGTCCAGGAGAAGTACCCACACCAATGCGTACTTCACCGGCATTGGTCGGGTCAAAAGGATCGTGTTATTCGACACGCTGCTGGAAAAGCTCGACCGGGCGGAGATCATGGCCGTGTTGGCCCATGAAGGGGGCCACTGGAAGAAGAAGCATCTGCTCAAGGGGATCGTGCTGTCCCAGTTGCTGGCGCTGGTGGGGTGCTATATGGCCTTCCGGTTTACCCGTTCGGATCTCCTGACCGGGCTCTTCGGGGTCACGCCCCCCTCCTTCTTTGCCAAGGTGGTTATTCTGGGTTTTCTCTTCGGCATCGTCTCGTTTCCGCTGACCCCGCTGCTGAGCGCGCTGACTCGCCACTATGAGCGGGAGGCCGATGCCTTTGCGGTCCGGGTGACCGGCGATGCCGAATCGCTGGCGTCTTCTCTGACCAAGCTGGCCAGAGACAACCTTTCCAATCTACACCCCCATCCGTGGTACGCCGCCTTCTATTACTCCCATCCTCCCGTTGTAGAACGGGTCCGCCGCATTCGCACTCTCCGGTTCCCGAAAGGCAGGCCGGATTGATCCTCGCGCTCGTCCGGTCAACTTTCGGAAAGTTGCGGCGGGCCGTGAACGGTCGGTGCCGGCCGGGCAAAAAAAGGGGCTGCCGCTGCGATCTGTCCGCTGCCGACAACCCCTAGAATAAAATTGCCACACCCCAGAGCGGGGGGCCCCAAAGCTTTTCCACTAAGTGGGTGCCTTGATCGATGCTTCAGGCTTCCTCCTCACTGCCTGGAGGCTTGCACACCGCATCCGATATGCCCGGCTCCCCTCGTCATTCTTAGTTCTCCGGGTCGACCCGCTCTGGGCTGTGGCAATCCCATATCGTGGCCCAACTATACCCCCCATTGCCGGAAACGTCAAGGGGTCTATACGAAAAAGTGAAGTGAATATATATGGCGCTAAGCGTCATTTTTTCCGGCTTGAAGCGCGCAATATGAGTTTATTTGTTAGAATATGGAAAATAATGCTGAATAATGGAAAATTTTTGCCCAAAATATGTAATATGTTTCTCTCATAATTTTGCCCGTTCTGCCCCCGTCGAGTCAGAGGAATGCCCCCCGAAGTGTGGAATCCCAACCTTTACAATCGATTATGCACCCTCTTAACGTTCGTTCGTGATTTGGCAAACTTCTTGCTAGCCTAGAGACACAAACCTGATGTATCCGCCCTGTCGAGGGGTGTCACAATCTTTCAACCCCAAGGTCCTAATGAGGTGCCGGACAATATGTTCTCCTTTTGCTCTCGAAAGATGATCCTGTGGCTGATTCCTCTCTTCTTCTGGGGAGCGGCGGCCGGGTTCGCGGCCGGTCCCGGAACGGAGGGTTGCGGGCCGCAGCTTTCCGAAGAAGGTTGCCCGTCGGAAGAGAGCGTGGATAGTTGTGAAACTGCAGTCTCCGGGGATAGCTGTGATGCCACTGAGGAGCGGAGCCCGGAGCTCTCCACCGGCGGCGAAGAGGCGGACGTGTCGTCCGAATCGATGCCGGTGACGCCGGACCCCGGCGCTGCGAGGCGGTCCTTTCTGATTCGCGAGGCTGATGCCGGGGGGGTGAACGATTCCGGGAAGACCGAGTCCGGCCGGAGCGCCGAATCCTACCGTGTTGCTGCCGTGGTTCTGGAGTGCGCAGCACTTGCGCTGATGGGCACCGGGTTGGTGGGGATTGCCGTCCGGGCCCGGCGGCACAGTTCGAAGAAATGACAGCCCTGGGCTCCGGATGACTCCGGGGCGTTGGCGCCACCCGACTCCGGCGAACCATTCGGGTTTGCCGAGCGGCTATACATAGAGGTCCTCTCCATTGGGTGTAAAGCGGGGAGGAGACGCCCCGTCGGAAAACAGGCGGGGCGTTTTTTTTGCCCGCGGTTTTGATGGAGACTTCCGCCTATGTCACCGCCGCGGGTTCTATCACCTGTCGCGGGGATCTCCTGTGCTGGGAGCCGGTGAAGTTCTTTCATCACGGGGTTGAGCCGCTCGTCCGGGGAAAACAGGTCCGGGTCGTGGGGCTTCCCATGTGGCAGACACCCCGTGCTTTGCGCAATACGACGCTGCAGGTTCTTGTGAGATGGGCGCCCGGGTGTTTCGGGTTCTTCCGGGGGGTGACGACGCCCTGGGGCTCCACGGAACACGGCCTTCGGTGGTGCCGACGGGTTCTGTTGCAATCTAACAATTCGGCGGGTATAGTGGCTAGCAGTGTCTCGCTGTATCGTTGCCGCTTTATGTATATGCGAGGAGATGCCATGGACAAAAGAGGTCAGCCCCCCGCACCGCGAAGGGAGCCGAAAAAAAGAGCCCGCCCCGAGCTCTTCTTCATGCTCGCTCTCATGTCGGTGATCGGCTTTCTCATTCTGAAGGAGGAAGTGCCACAGGTGGAAAGTTGGTATCTGCGTCTCGTGGACAAAGACCAATGGCTTGCCGGGGAGAACTGTGGCCGCGCCGCCATTGCGGCGGCGGCCAATTCGGATTTCGCCCGGGTCGTTGAAAACGGGACCGTGCATCCAACGGAGAACGGCTACTACGTGGAGGGTGTCATCATCGGCGAGATGGGCGACACCGGCTCGGAAGTGCGCTTCGAATTCTCCTGCTACACGCAGCGGGACGGTACGATCGTCAAGAGCCAGCGATCCGCCGCCGCCGTTAAACCCCCGAGACCGCGCGGTGCAATGCAGCAAGAGTGACGCCCGCCGATGTGCAATGTGTGCCCGCCTTTGCGCGCGCCGTTGTGCGGTGACGTGGCCGCTAGCCGAGAAGCACCGCCTGCCTACAGGTTGACCGGATCGCAAAGATTCTTGTCACTCTTGGCGGCCCGACCGCACAGATAGCACATGTACTGGGCGTCCTTGGACAGTTTCGCCGCGGATTTCATGTTGCGAATATTGACGATGTGGCAAAGATGCTGGTCGTGGTGCGGGTGGGCATCTTCCAGCTGCAATTCATCACGTTTTTCGGGATTCTTCTCAGCCATTTTCTTCTCCTTTGCTGTGTCACGGGCGCTGAACCCAGTCGCTGCCGTGGACTGCGCCAGGCGCCGCGCCGTATCTATGTTTGGGGAGTGTATCCCCGGGATGAAGGGCTGTCAAGTTGACGCACAGGAAGGTCCGTATACAGCCACCGAACAGAGAAGTGGGGACCGAGGCATCCAGAAATGCCGTTGGCGCGCCACCCACGGGAAACAGACAGATTGTCTTGACAAAATTTTTGGTTTCGGGTGTGACGGGGAACCCCGCCGTACGCTCGGAGGGGATGGACTCCTTCGTCGAAAGGGGCTCCGGCGGAATGGGGCGCGCCGGGAAACTGCCCGATTTCACCGGAGCGCGCACGGCAGGTTTCCGTACGGTTGCATTTCCAGCAGCTTCGCATTATCATGGGCATCAGGTCGAAGTGCCCTGCTGCAGCGGGCGGCCTCGCACGGAAAAGGATGAGAACAGCCCCAGAGAACAATCATGGAGAGGCGACATCATGGGACTTCGGGAATACTTTGAGAACACCAAAGGGCTTGGTGTGCTGTCCACGGCCGACAGCGAGGGGCGCGTAGACGCGGCGGTTTACGGCCGGCCCCACATACTGGAGGACGGGAGCATTGCTTTCATCGCGCGGGGTCGCCTGACCCATCACAATCTTCAATCCAATCCCCATGCGGCCTACCTCTTTGCAGAGGAGGGGCCGGGCCACAAGGGCAAACGGCTTTTCCTGACCAAAATTGCCGAGGAAGAGGAGACGGAGCGCCTCTACGCCCTTCGCCGCCGGAGTTATCCCAGTGAGCAGGAGACGAAGAAGGGGCCCAAATTCCTGGTGATTTTCCGGCTGGACAAAGAACTTCCCCTCATCGGGACCGGGGAGTGACGTCGCCGCACCCAGATCCATCCCGGCCAAGAGGCCGATTCGGACGCGACCAGCCGCCGGCATTCCCGCCCGCAGCCGCGACAGTTTATCGAAGAGCCGTTACACGCTTTTCGATTCTTCACGCCTTTAGATTCTTCATTGACTCCACCGCTGCTGATGTTTTATGATAACGGCTCCAATTTTGCGGTCAAGAGACGGAAAGGAGTTGTGGGATGTACCGGCCCGAGATCAAGGTGGTGGACTGCACCGTTCGTGACGGTGGTCTGATGAACAAGTGGCAGTTTGACGATGCCTTTGTTACCCAGGTGTACCAGGCGTTGAGCAAGGCCGGCGTTGATTACATGGAGATCGGCTACCTCAGTTCGGAGAGCGCCTTTTCCAGAGATGAAGTCGGCCCCTGGAAGTTCTGCGCCGAGGAGGACATCCAGCGGGTGACGGGGGGCGAGAAGAGCCTGAAGCTGTCGGCCATGGCCGACATCGGGCGGATCGAATACGAGGACATTCCCGGCAAGTCCGATAGTTCGCTCGACTTGGTCCGGGTAGCCTGCTATGTGCATCAGATCGACGCGGCCATCGAACTCGCACACCACTGTATGGACAAGGGCTATGAGGTGACGATCAATCTCATGGCGGTGTCGACGGTGGGGCTCCGGGATCTGAACGAAGGCCTGGAGGACCTGGCGAAGAGCCGGGTGCCCATCATCTATCTGGTGGACAGCTTCGGGGCCTTCTATTCGGAAGACATTGACCTGCTCGCCAGGAAGTATGTGGAGCGCCTGCCCGGCAAAATCATTGGCTTCCACGGTCACAACAATCAGCAGCTGGCCTTTGCCAACACCATCGCAGCCATCATCGCCGGCGTAAACTATCTGGACGGGACCCTCTACGGCATCGGGCGGGGCGCCGGGAACTGTCCGCTGGAGCTGCTCGTCTCGTTCCTCAAGAACCCCAAGTTCAGGGTCCGGCCCCTGATTCAGGCCATCGAGGCCCAGATCCTGCCGTGGCGCAAGAAGATCGACTGGGGATACTTTGTCCCCTATATGGTGACGGGTATCATGAATCAGCACCCCCGATCAGCCATGGCCCACATGGAATCGGACAACAAGGATCAAGTCGCCGAGTTCTACGACCAGCTCACCCGACCGACCTGATGAACCCCCGTTTTGATCGGACCAAAGGGCACACACCATGTCTTCATTTGATATCGTCAACCGGATCGATCTGCAGGAGGTGGACAATGCTGTCAACCTCACCAAGAAGGTGATTGCCACGCGCTACGACTTTCGCAAGTCCAAGACAGCGCTGAGCCTGAACAAGAAGGAGAAGCGGATCGAGATTCTCACTGAAGACGAGATGAAATTAAAAGCCGTGGAAGACGAGCTGATCGGTCATCTGGTCCGGCGTAAGACGGATCCCAAGGCACTCGCGTTCCCCGATGTGGAGCAGGCCTCCCAAGGGATGATCCGGCGGCGCATTCCGATCCGCGAGGGGATTGACACCGACACCGCACGAAAGATCGTCAAACTGATCAAGGGGCTCAAGCTGAAGGTGCAGGCCCAGATCCAGGATCAGCAGCTGCGGGTTTCGGGCAAGAAGATCGATGACCTGCAGACCATCATCGCCATGCTCAAACAGAAAGACATCGATATTCCGCTGCAGTTTGTGAACCTCAAATCGTGAGGCCCGCCTTGCCGGGACGAAACAGTGGTGGGCCCCGGCGCCGGGCAGAGCCCCGCCGATTCCTGGGGGACACGGCTGTTCCCCTATCCTTCGGAAAAGATTCAGAAAGTCTTTATCTCTCCTTCTAAATGTGGTATTTTATTAGCAGTTGCGCCACCCCCCATGAAAGGTTTCTATGTCGACGGCATCAGCCAGTTCCGAAAGGGACGGACACAGGCAGCGCGTCTTTCGGTACGGGCGGATTTGCACCCCCGAGCGCGAGATTGTCGATGGGGCCCTGGTCATTCGGGGCCCAAAGATCGAGACCGTCGGGGAGGCCTCAGAGGTGGCAGTGCCGGCGGGCGCCGAAGTGATCGATTGCCGGGGGATGATCCTGATCCCCGGGTTGATTGATCTGCATCTTCACGGGGGCGGCGGATTCGATATGGCGGTTCGGGGCGGTCTCGACGGTGCGGCCCGCTTTCACGGGGTGCACGGCACGACGTCCATGGTACCGACGCTAGGGCCGGACACGGTGCCCGTACTTAAGGAGAAGCTGGCGGCCCTGGCTGCGGGTTACCGGGGAGTCGATCCGGAACCGCGGCCCGAGATTCTGGGGTTGAACCTGGAGGGCCCCTTTCTGAATGCAAAGCGCGGCGGCGCCTTCGAAACCGGCGCCCTGATCGGCCCGGATCCGGCCCTGATACCGCCTTTGTGCGAGGCGGCCGGGGGGACCCTGAGGCTCATGACGCTGGCGCCGGAGCTTCCCGGGGGACAGGCCTGCATCGCCGCGCTGCTGGCGCGGGGTATCCTGCCGGCCCTGGGCCATTCGGATGCCGGCTACGGGGAAGCACAGGCAGCCTTTTCGGCGGGGGTTCGCCATGTCACCCATGTCTTCAACGCCATGCGGGGGATGCACCACCGGGAGCCGGGGTGTGCGGCGGCGGCGCTGCTCCATCGGGAGGTCACCGTCGAAGTGGTGGCCGACGGGCACCACTTGCACGATGCGACGGTGGAGATGATTTACCGGCTCAAGGGGGCTGAGCGGATGGTCCTGGTCTCCGACGCCGTGCCGCTGGCCGGCGCACCGCACGGCTCTTTTGTCATGGGGGGAGAGCGCGTGACCGTCCGGGATGGAAAGACAACCAACGAGTCGGGCCGGCTGGCCGGCAGTTTGTTGACCCTGGCGGCCGCCCTCCGGCGTGTTGTGCGGCACGGTGCGATCCCTTTTGCGGAGGCGCTGCGTATGGTGACCATCAATCCGGCCCGTCTGCTGGGGGTATCAGAACGCAAAGGTGTGTTGCGGGCGGGTGCGGATGCAGATGTGTTGATTGTGACCCCGTCGCTCGACCTCCACGCCGTTTACATCGGCGGGCGGGCTGCTTCCGACCCGGCGGTGGGGGCGGACTCCGTGGAGAAAGGAAGGCAAACCGGGTGAAAGGCATTCATCGGTTTTTTCCGGTACTCTCCCTGACGTTCCTGTTCACGCTATGCGGCGGTAGCTCCGTGGAAGGGGCCTGGTCCGGGAAGCTTGCCCAGATGCAGGCTTCGCCGCCCGGTCTGCCAAGGCCGCCCGCTTCGCAGCAAGACCCTGCCCGCTTGCGCGAAACGCTCACGGAGGGGGTGGCCGCTCTGCAAAAGGGGAACCCCCTCATGGCATGGCTGCTGCTGGACGGGCTGGACGAACACTATCCTGTCGTGGGTGACTACATTCTCTACTACCGGATTCAGGCGATCGCCGAAACGGACGATCATACAGTGGCCCTCTCTTATGTCACCTATTTTCTGCAGCGGTATCCGGACAGTGTACTGGTTCCGCGCGTGCGCGTGGAAGGGGTCAAGGCCCGTGTGGCTCTGGGGCTCTTCTCCGCGGCCAGGGAAGAAGCCGAAACTCTGCTGGCCGAGGAGGTGCCGAACGGGTTGAAGCGAGAGCTCACGCTGCTGGCCGGCTTGACGCACGAAAGGGAGGAGAGCTGGAAGGCCGCGCAGGAGCTTTATCAGCGGCTGGCCTACAGCGAGCCGACGTCGCCGGAGGGGGAAGAGGCCGAGCAGCGGAGCCTGCGCATTGCTCGCGAGAGCGGGGTAAGCGCCGGGGTCCCGGATGCGTCGCTTTTTCTGAGCAAGGTGAAAGCCCTGAACCGGGGGCTTCGATTCGGGCAAATGATCGAGGCTTGCGAAGACCTGGAGAAAGTCCAGCCCAAGGGGGAGACGACTGACGAGGCCCGTCTGCTCAAGGCCAGGGGCCTGATCAAGAAGGGCCGCGCGGAGGCCGGCGTTCGGCTGTACAAGCAGTTGATGCGCAAAGGAGCGTCCCATGGAATTCGCGCCGAGGCAGCCTACCGGCTCGGCAGCCATTACTGGAACGGTCACGGCAATGCCCTTGCCAAGCGCGAGTTCAAACGTCTGGTCCGGAAATATCCCCGCAGTTCGTGGAGCCTGCACGCGCATTACGCTCTGGGGCGGATCCATGAGAGTGACGAAGATGCGGGGCGAGCCCGGGACCACTATCTCAAGGTCGGCAAGCTGAACCCGGGGCACGATCTGGCGGTCAAGGGAGCCTGGCGCATCGGTTGGGTCGAGTACCGGGCCGGGCGGTACGAGAAGGCCCTCAAGGCTTTTGACCACTGTCTGAAAAGATATCGCAACGCCGATATTTATTCCGACGCGCTCTACTGGAAGGGGCGGTCCGCAGAGCGGCTGAAGCGCACGGAGCAAGCCGAGCGGATCTTTCGGGAACTGGCGAATGACTTCAGCTGGAGCTTCTACGGGGTGATGGCCCGCAAACGGCTGGAGGCCTCCGGAAGAACACTCGCGGCGTCAGAGGAAACAGGCGAAGTCGTGTTGCCCTGCGGGTCCGATGGTATTGCGGTGAAGAACGGAACACCCATGGCCTATCATCTTCCCCGCGCGGAGGAGCTGATTGAGATCGGTTTTTACGGGGAAGCCCGAGAGGAAGTGGACGCACTGCGCAGAGACGCCTCCGGGAATCCCGAAGTGGAGTGCTATGTCGGGGAGCTCTATGAAAAGAGCCGAAGCTTCTATGATTCGGTGCGGTGGATGTACCGGGTCGGCCTGAATAACGGTCTCGCGAAAGGGGAAGGGTCCCATTTTCTGAACCGTTACCTCTATCCCCTCGCTTTCTGGGACACCGTCCGGGACGAGTCCGGAAGGAATGACGTCGATCCCTATCTGGTCCTGGCCGTCATGCGCCAGGAAAGTCTTTTCCAGGATGATGTGGTCTCCTTCGCCGATGCCCGCGGCCTCATGCAGATCATTCCGCCCACGGGACGCAGCATTGCCCGGCAACTGGGTGTGTCGGACTTTAACCCGGAAATGCTCTTTGATCCAAAGCAAAATATCGCCTTCGGTGTCTGGTACCTCAAGCAGCTGATGAAGCGCTCCGAGGGGGATCTGGTCCGCGTGCTGGCCAGCTACAATGCCGGGGAGAGCCGTTCCGACATGTGGTGGAACCGTCACAAGCATCTGGAGATGGATGAGCGGATCGAGTCGATTACCTTCCGCGAGACCCGGGGTTATGTGAAAAAGGTCCTGCGAAACCTGGAGAACTACCGACGGCTCTATCCGGGAACGGGACACTCCGATGACTCCTCGGCCATGGTGTCGGGCGTCGGGGTTGGCGGCGGCGGGGCCGACCGGTAAAGCGGAGGTTCTTTGGCGAAGCCATACGATCTGATTATCCGATCGGCCCGAGTGGTCGACGGCTCGGGGGCGGCCGGATTTCAGGGCGACGTCGCGGTCCATGGGGGGCGGTTTGCATACGTGGGGCCCACCTGTCCGGGCCGGGGGCGCCTGGAAATTGACGGCGCCGACCGGGTGGCCGCGCCGGGCTTTGTCGATATTCACTCCCACTCCGATTATTATCTGCTGGTCAACCCCCGTGCGGAGAGTAAGATCCGCCAGGGGGTAACCACGGAGATCGGCGGCAATTGCGGCTACTCGGCCGCCCCCGTCTTCGGGCAGGTCCGGGAGGAGCGGATTCGGACTTACGCCGACCTCTTCGGACTCGATCTTCCCTGGGACGGCGTCGCAGGATACCTGAAGCATCTGGCCAGCCGGGGTTCGTCGGTTAACTTCGCGCTGCTCATCGGACACAACACGGTTCGGGCGTCGGTGATGTACGGCAGTAATCAGACGCCCTCTTCCCGACAGCTGGCCGAGATGATGCGGATGGTGGAGGCGGGCATGGCGGCCGGTGCCGTGGGACTCTCGGCGGGCCTGATCTATCCGCCCGGCTGTTTCTCCAGGCCCACCGAACTGGTTGCCCTCTGTGAGGTGGTTCGGGACCTGGGCGGCATCTTCTCCGTCCACATGCGAAGCGAGGGCAACCGCCTCCTGGAGGCCATCGACGAGGCCATCACCGTGGCCGAGCAGGCCCGGATTCCCCTGCAGATTTCTCACTTGAAGACCTCAGGCCGGCGCAACTGGGAAAAGCTGGATGCCGCCTTCGTGCGAATCGAATCCGCCCGGGCCCGGGGCGTCGACATTACCTGCGACCGATATCCGTATACTGCGTCCAACACCGGCCTTTCCGCAGTGCTGCCGGACTGGGTGTTCGAAGGGGGGACAGAGCGGATGCTGGCCCGGCTCTCGAAGAAGGATGTTCGGGCTGCCCTGCGCGATGAGATTGCGGCAGAGCACCCCGAGGCCGACTACTACGACAATATTATGATTGCCGCGGTGACCCGTCCCGAAAATATCGCCTACGTAGGCCGACGGGTGTCGGAGTGTGCCGGCACCGCCGGGATGGAGACGCTCGATTTTATTGCCGAGCTTCTCATCCGTGAAAAGGGAATGGTCGATGCCATCTACTTCACCATGAGTGATGAGAACCTGCGCCGCATCCTCCACAAGCCCTACGTCATGATTGGCTCCGACAGCGGGGCCAAGGCTGTCGACGGCCCCCTGGGGGAGGGGAGTCCCCACCCCCGCGCCTTTGGAACCTTTCCCCGGGTGCTGCAGCAGTTTGTGCTTGATGAGGGGCTCTTGAGCCTGGAGGCTGCGGTGCGCAAGATGACGTGGGATCCGTTGCAGCGCATCGGGGTGCAGGACCGGGGCCTCATCCGGGAAGGGTTCGCTGCCGATCTCGTGCTCTTTGATCCCGAGACCATCGCGGATGTGGCGAGCTATGAATCTCCCAAGCAGTACCCCCGGGGCATCGAACTGGTTCTGGTCAACGGAGAGGTGGTCCTGCGCAACGGGGAGCATACTGGAAAGACACCCGGCCACGTTGTCACCGTCGCGCGACGGGAGCCCGGGCGGGCCGAAGCACCCGCCCAGCATCGAACCGGGGGGCGATGATGCTGCCGGTGATCGGTGTGACAGCGGATTTCGATGCAGCCGGCGGCGCAGCGCAGGATCCCCATTATTTCCTGCGGGAGCGCTACGCGGCCGCGGTCGAGGGGGCGGGCGGCATTCCGATCATCCTCCCCTACGTCGATGCAGCAGAGGCTGTTGGACAACTCCTTGAGCGGTTGAGCGGGGTAATGGTGACGGGCGGCAACTTCGATATCGACCCGTCCTATTATGGTGAGCGCTGCCAGGTGGCGCCGAGCACGGTTAAGGCGCGCCGCACCCACTTCGAAATGGAGATCACCCGCCAAGCCCTGGCACGGAACACCGCGCTTCTGGGGGTCTGCGGCGGAGAGCAAAATCTCAATGTCCTGCTGGGGGGTACCCTCTACCAGGATATCCGGGAACAGGTGCCGGGCGCCATGAATCACGAACGAAAGCAAGAAGCGGAGCCGCTGCACCGGGTGACGGTGGAGCCCGACACCCTGCTTTACCGAATCGTCGGGGCCGGGGTGCTTCGCGTCAACAGTTCCCACCACCAGGCAGTGAAGCGACTGGGCTCCGGCCTTCGCATCAATGCCCGCTCAGACGATGGCGTCATCGAAGGGATCGAAAGCGTGAAGCACCGCTTTGTCCTCGGTGTTCAGTGGCATCCCGAGTCCACTTTCGAAACCTCCCCCGACGGCCAACGGATCTTTGAGGCCTTCATCGATGCCGCGTCCCGAACCGTAAGCTGACCTGGCACCCGCAAGGCAATCCCGCAAGTCCTTATCTTCTTGCGCCCCGGGACCGTTCCCCTGCCACGCCGTCTTTACATAAACCCGGATATTGCATGACTCAATCTATTACGAGGCCGGACTTGTCACGGCGTAGCATTCTGCGAAGACGGATAGTCTGCCACAAGCGGCGTTACAGAAAATTTTCGGACTTGGTGGCCCTATTCGTAAATACGGTGGCACTCGAGTGCCGTAGCGCGCCCTCCTCTGCATTGTCTTTTCCCCGGCGAAGGACTTCCTTCACCGGGCCATTCTCCCGCTTCACTCTGATTCATGCCGCCAGCGGCGGCGTATACATTAAGGTATCTTGGGATGCGCTCCCTGCGACGTACCGCAG